>JBGTHC010000197.1:0-5958 GCA_041746375.1 Woeseiaceae bacterium | reverse complement strand
TAATTCGTAGGTATGTCCAAAACTACGAATTATCGACCCCGGCACTACCTACGAGGTATGTGTCGCCAATGGGCGTCAGGTCGTGTCGGTGTTGGTTCTCGGGTTAGAATTGGCGGCCTACTATCGCCGATGGCGTCTCTGCGGAATTTGCATGGCCACGAAAGCAACTGACATCAAGGGCAAGATCCTGCTGGTCGACGACGACCCCGGGCTGTTGCGCCTGTTGAGTATCCGGCTGCGGGCCGAGGGTTACGAGGTCGAGGCGGTCGAGAGTGCCGAGCTGGCACTTGCCGTGTTGCATCGCTTTCGTCCGGACCTTGTGATAACCGATCTGCGCATGGACAAGATGGACGGCATCGGACTGCTCAAGGAATTGCAGGGTCGCGCGCCGGGACTTCGCGTCTTAATTATTACTGCACACGGCACTATTCCGGATGCGGTTATCGCGACGCAAAGCGGCGCGTTCGGCTTCCTGACCAAGCCGATCGACAAAGACGAACTCATGGGCACCATCGAGCGCGCCCTGAAAGTGTCTGGTGCTCCGGAAGTGGACGACGACTGGGCGGTGGACATCATCACGCGCAACCTGGCCGTGAAGGAAGTTCTGGCGCAGGCAAAGCTGGTCGCGGCAACCGATGCACGCGTGCTGATCACCGGGGAATCCGGCACCGGCAAGGAGTTAATGGCCAAAGCGATTCACCGCGCAAGTCGGCGGCGTGATAAGCCATTCGTCGCCATCAACTGCAGCGCGATGGCGGAAAACCTGCTCGAGTCCGAACTGTTCGGGCACGAAAAAGGTGCGTTTACCGGCGCGACTCGCAGTCACAAAGGCCTCTTCCAGTCCGCAGAAGGCGGCACCCTGCTACTTGATGAGATCGGCGATATGCCGATGCGATTGCAGGTCAAATTGTTGCGTGTATTGCAGGAGAACCAGGTGCGCCCGGTGGGCAGCACTGATGCTGTGCAGGTCGACGTCCGGGTGATCTCCGCCACGCACCGGGATCTGATGGACATGATGCGCGAAGGACGTTTTCGCGAAGACCTTTACTACCGCTTGAATGTCGTCAATATCAAGATACCCGTTCTCGACAAGCGCCGTGAGGATATTCCGTTGCTGGTATCGCATTTCCTGCAGGAGATCGCGAAGGAATCCGGCCAGGAACGCAAGGTTTATGCACCGGAAGCTGTCGAAATGCTGGTCGCTGCCGAATGGCCCGGCAATATCCGCCAGCTATACAACGTCGTGCGACAGAATGCCGCGCTGTCGCGTTCACCCGTCATCAGCGCGGAGCTCGTGCAGAGCTCGCTCGGCGAACACGCCGGCAAGCTCGCGTCGTTCAGTGACGCACGCGATGAGTTCACACGCAATTACCTGTCGCAGATTCTGCAAATCACGACCGGGAACGTCAGCCAGGCCGCCCGCCTCGCGAAGCGAAATCGCACGGATTTTTACAAATTGCTGGCGCGCCACGATCTCAATCCGGAAACGTTTAAACCGCGCTGAGAGTTGGTGCGCGGGGTGGGTGTGAATCGGGACAGTTCGGGTTCTTGTGACGTCTCGACAATTGCAGGCACGCGCGTCGCGCGGGACGCGATGACGATATAGCGTTTGCGCATTCGCCCGCAAGGCGGGCTCCAACAGCTGCCGGCGGAGCGCACCCCGCGCACGAATGGGAAATAGCTGGATCGCTAACGCAATCGCCCGCAGGGCGGGTTCCAACAGCGGCCCGTTGGAGCGCGCCTTGCGCGCGAATGGGAAATAGCCTGATCGCTGACGCAATCGCCCGTGATACGTGCTCTACAGCGTCGCGGCAGTGCTCGCTGTCACGTGTAAATTACAACGCCGACAAATTCTTCTGCGACCGGCGTGCGAGAAACAGCACGCCGACGACACCGACGCATGCCATCCCGATCAGCAACAGGAACGACTCGGTATAGCCGTACTCGTCAAGCACCCAGCCAATAATCTCTTCCTGGAAAATCGGCCCGATCGATCCCAGACCGTTGATAAGCCCGGCCGCGACCACCGCACCGCGTCGTCCGCCGACATCGATGGCGCCGACACCCGCCAGCAGCGAATCCGGCCCCATCAGCATGAAGCCGCACAGTGAAAGCGCGATCGCAAACATCCACACGGATATCGACCCCGCCCAGGCAAGAAACATGAACGCGAGCAGCATGCCGCCGGTCATGATCACGATGGTCTGGTAGCGTCGCCCGCGAAATACCCGGTCCGAGAGCCAACCTGCTACAAGAACGCCCAGGAAGCCAACCCAGTCGAAGACGGTCGAGATGTAACCGGCGTGATCGCGATCCATGTCGAATAGCTGCTCGATGGCCATCGGCGACCAGCTGTCGAGTGCGTAACGCAAAAACTTGAAGATGAAGTAACACGATCCCATGAACACGATGGTGGTCACTACATTGCGATTCCAGCCGAGACTGTTTGTCGGCAACGATTCGGCGCCAGGTTCGAGCGTAACCTCCTCGATCATCGGTTCGAGACCGACATCTTCAGGACGGTCTCGCTGGAACAGGTAGAAAATAATCCACACACCCAGCATGATCGCCGCAGCGCCCCAGAACGACCATGCCCATCCGGCGAATCCCAGCATGAACGCCGCAAACACCTTGGCGAAAATACTGCCCAGCTGGTAACAGGTCGCCCACACAGCCATAACGCGTCCGCGCTCGCGTCGACCGAGCCAGTTGCTCAAGACACCGACGTTGCCCGGCCACCCAGTTGCTTGGGCAAAACCGTTGATCACCATCAACGCGATCATCGGCAAGTAGCCGCTCGGTCCCATCAACTCCGTGAAACCGAAAGCAACGTTGCACGCAGCAGTGATTGCCATGCCGGTCAGCAACAGCACGCGTGTCGTGATACGTCGACCGAGGAAGCTGGTAAGAAACTGGCCCAGCATGTAGGCAACAAGATACGCAGTAAAAATATGCGCCAGTTCGGACGTCGAAATCTCCATCGCGTCCTGGACCGATGACTTGACGATGGCGTAGTTCTTGCGACACAAGTAAAAGCCGGCGTACGAAAGCCACGTGGTGGTGAGAATCCGTACGCGCCAAATCGTGCGTGGCGTAGCCGTCACGACGTTCCTCGTGAAAAATAATCAGCGGCGAGTTCACGAAAATCAGCGATTACGCAATCCGCCGAGGTAGACAAATAAGAAGTATCAGCCTTGCTGCGATTGCCGCGAACACCGATGACATACGCGCCCGCCCCTTTCGCGGCGCGCACACCCGCCGCACTGTCCTCGAAAACAAGGCAGCGACTTGCCGCAACCTTCGCCTGTTGTGCGGCAATTTGATAAGGCTCGGGATTCGGCTTCGAGTGCACGACATCTTCACCCGCAACCAGCACCTGACAGACGTTCGTCAATCCCAACCTCTCAGCAACCATTTCAATGAGCGCACGCGGGCTCGACGAAACAATACCGGTAACGTACACACGACTTGCCGCGATGAACGCTTCCACCGCGCCGGCAATCGGCACAGGCATTTCGTCGCGCATGTGCGCATCGACCACGTCCTGCAAGTGACCGGCCAAATCCTGTTCCGCCAGCATCGGGTAGTGACGAACGAGTTCAGCCTCGATCCTTTGCCAAGTCATACCGTGCAATGCCGCCAGTGAAAATTCCGGCGGTGCAAGATCACGATCGGCGATTAGCTGCGCTACTGCTACGTCGGTCAGTATCTCCGAATCGATGAGCGTGCCATCCATATCGAAGAAGACTGCTTCGATGCCAGGTGGCAGTCGCAGTGTCATCAGCTACCGTACCCGGAGCTGTCGGGTGACGATCCTCCGTTGCTGGTATGACGATAGAAGTCGAGGGGCATCGGTTCCGCGCGCTCATTGTTCAGGATCATGTCGGCCGCTTTCTCAGCGATCATCAACACCGGTGCATTGAGATTGCCGTTGGTAACATAGGGCATGATGGATGCATCGACGACGCGCAATCCGTCGATGCCACGCACTCGCAACTCGGTATCGACAACGGATTCCTCGTCCGTCCCCATGCGGCAGGTACCGCAAAGATGATAGGCACTCTCGGCTTGCCGGGAGACAAAATCCAGAATCGATTCGTCGCTTTGCGCATCCTCGCCCGGCGCAAGTTCCCGGTCGCGATACTCGTCAAACGCGGGCTGCGTCATGATTTCGCGCGTGGCGCGAATCGCCTCCAGCCACTCACGTCGATCCTGCTCCGTGGACAGGTAATTGAAGCGGATCGCCGGATACGTCAGCGGGTCGGCGGACGAAATACACACGCTGCCGCGCGCGTCGGAACTCATCGGACCGACATGCACCTGGTAGCCGTGTCCGCCGTGTGGCGAGCGTCCATCGTAGCGAATCGCGACCGGCAGAAAATGGTATTGAAGATTGGGATACGCCACCGTGTCGTTACTGCGAATGAAGCCACCCGCCTCGAACTGGTTGCTCGTACCCAGTCCCTTGCGCCGCATAAGCCAGTCGAAACCGATGACGGGCTGACGCCAGCGTTTCAGTGCGGGATACAGGCTGACCGGTTTGCGGCAGGAATACTGGACGTAGACCTCCAGGTGATCTTGCAGGTTCTCGCCGACTCCGGGCAGGTCCGTGACCAGCGAAATATCCAGTTCCCGCAAGCGATCCGCTGGTCCGACCCCGGAAACCTGTAGCAACTGTGGCGAATTGATTGCCCCGCCACTGCAAATGATTTCGCCAGCCATCGCGCGCCGCGGTTCACCGCGATGTCGATACTCGACCCCGACCGCGCGATCGCGGTCGAAGAGCAATCGAGTTGCCTGCGCCTTGCAGATGACGCGCAAGTTTTCACGCGCTCGAATCGGATGCAGGTAAGCCTGCGCCGCACTCCAGCGTCGTCCGTCGTAAATCGTGCTCTCGAAGCGTGAGAAACCTTCCTGCTGGAAACCGTTGACGTCGTCGGTAAGCGGATAGCCCGCCTGTTGCACGGCATCCAAGAACGCCTTGAAAAGCGGATTGGAACAATCCGGCCAGGTCAGGTAGAGCGGACCGTTCGAGCCACGCCAGGGGTCGCCAAAGTGAAGGCTGTGTTCCAGTCGCCGAAAGTACGGCAGGCAATGCGCCCAGGACCAGTCCTGCAAGCCTGGCTCTGCCGCCCACTTCTCGTAATCCATTGGATTGCCGCGAATGTAGATCATACCGTTGATGGAACTCGAGCCGCCGAGAACCTTGCCGCGTGGATGATAGATGCGGCGCCCGTGCATTGCCGGTTCGGGTTCGGACTCGTACCACCAGTTGTAGTCGCGACTCGTCAATGGCCACGATAGTGCAGCCGGCATATGAATGCGGAAATCCCAGCGATGGTCGACAGGGCCTGCTTCGAGCAGCAGCACACGATTGGACGGATTGGCACTCAGCCGATTAGCGAGAACGCAACCCGCAGAGCCGCCGCCGACGATGATGAAGTCGTATTGCTGCCCGTCGCGCCCCATTCCGCCATTGTCCCGACTACGCGCAGCCAGCACGGAAAAAAATCATCATGTGGCACGACAATAGGAGCGGAACCCCGCGAGGCGGGTGGAGCTCCTCGTAGGAGCGCGCCGTGCGCGCGAATGGGAAAAGGTCCGATCGCTGTCATATTCGCCCGCAGGGCGGGCTCCAACAGCTGCTCGAACACTACTCACGGACGAAAGGATGAGGCCCCGATCGCTGTCATATTCGCCCGCTGGGCGGGCTCCAACAGCCTTGTCGAACACCACTCACGAGCGAAAAGGATGAGGTCCGATCGTTGTCGCATTCGCCCGCGGGGCGGGCTCCAACAGCACCCTGTAGGAGCGCGTCCCGCGCGCGAATGCCAAGCTGCCCCACCTACGCCTCCCGCTTCGAATACGCCTCCGCCGACAACCCATACTTATTCATCAGGTCATAAAGCGTCGGACGCGTCACGCCGAGCTGCTCTGCTGCACGCGAGATATTGCCGA
>JBGTHC010000196.1:0-18383 GCA_041746375.1 Woeseiaceae bacterium | reverse complement strand
TTGTACGAGCTTGATCAAGGCCCCGCGGCTGTTCACAGCGCCGGCGATGCGACAATGCGGAAATGCGATACCTTTGTCGAGACTGGTGCAGCCGAGCCGCTCTCTTTCGATCAGCTTGGAGAAAATTTCCTCGCTGCCGATTTCCGGGTTTGCCCTGGCCAGCAACTCGCTGAGTATCTCCAGGCAGTGCTTTTTGCTCCTGGCACTGGCGTTACAGAGAACGCTCTCAGGTTGGATGACTTGATCAATTATCATGGGGACAGGCTACGTTCGAAGAGTGTGAGCTATTGTGAGCTTATGGGGCAAGCTGGATTCTGCACGAATTGTGCTACCGGGTCGCTGCCCGGGCATTATATGAAAGTTGGCAAAAGCACCGCCTGAACCGGCCGATTTGAAGATTATGTAAAGTGGTAGCGCTGTTACTCGAACCGCCGTTTGAGTGCATCCCGCGCATGGTGATCCACGAGTTTTTCCTTGTGTTTCTTCACCTGTCGGTCGAGTTTATCGACGAGGCCGTCGATGGCGGCGTACATATCGTCTTCTATCGCATCGGCATAAATCTGGCCGCCATTCACGTTCACGGTGGCTTCAGCCTTGTGCCTCAGCTTTTCCACGGTGAGAATACAATGTACGTCTGAAACCAGGTCAAAATGGCGCTCCAGTTTTTCAATTTTGCTTTCGACGTAATCCCTTAGCGCAGCTGTTATATCCAGATGATGGCCCGTAACGCTTAGTTGCATATTGGTCTCCTGAATCAATCTTCGTCAGAAACTAATCCTGCTGCAGTCATCACTTCGCCTTTCGCACTTTCCGTTCGCTCGACGAAGCAATTTTCATGGCTTCACGGTACTTCGCGACTGTTCGTCTGGCAACCGAAATTCCCTCACCGGCCAACAGTTTGGCGATTTTGCTGTCGCTCAATGGTTTGGATGGATTCTCAGAGCCGATAAGTTTACGAATTTTGGCGCGTACCGACGTTGACGACTGATCCTCGCCATCGGCCGTCGCGAGATGACTGGAAAAGAAGTACTTGAATTCGAATACACCACGCGGCGTATGCATGTACTTGCTCGTCGTAACCCGGGAAATGGTCGATTCATGCATGCCGTTTTCTTCTGCTACGTCTCGTAACACGAGTGGTTTCATGGCTTCATCGCCACGATCGAGGAACTCTGTTTGTCTTGAGACTATGCAGCTTGCGACTTTCAACAATGTCTCGTTACGTATTTCCAGACTTCGCACCAGCCATCGTGCTTCCTGTAATTGCGTTCGCAATACGGCATGGTCACTATTGCCGCGCAATAACTGAGCGTACCGCTGATTGACTGACAAACGAGGAATCCCGGACGAACTGATTTCAACCTGCCAGCGGTCGTCGATCTTACGCACGAACACATCCGGCACGACATACTCTGCAGTTCCCGGGCTGATCGCCTGGCCGGGCCGTGGGTTGCATGACTTGATGAGCGCAAGGGCATCATGCAGGTCGTCCTCGGATGTGCGTAATGTGCGCCGTAGTTCAGAGTATTCCTGTGCCGCCACCGCGTCCAAATGGTTTTGTGCGAGCTCTATTGCGACACTCAGACCTGGCGTCGATGTTTCAAGTTGTTCAAGCTGCAATACAAGGCATTCGGACAGCGAGCGTGCTCCGACTCCAACCGGGTCGAGCCGCTGTACTTTAAGTAGAGTCTGTTCGGCCTCTTCGAGAGTTACAGCCGATTCCGTACCGATGAACTTGATGGCCTCTTCGAGACCGATCGTCAGGTAGCCGTCGTCATTAATCGAGTCAATGAGGGTCTCGCCAATAACGCTTTCGCGAGGCGTGAAATTTTCAAGTTCAAGCTGCCAGATCAAGTGTTCACGAAGTGACTGGCCGCTTTGATCCGCATAATCACTGATTGCCCGACCGTCGCCATTCCAGTTGCTTTCCTGTGTTCGCTCCATGGAAGTTGCCTGCCAGCTGTCTTCGACCTTAATGGTCTCGACTTCGGCGGTCGCTTCCGGGGCTGTCCCGGGAACGTCCGGCAGGTCCTGCATTTCCAGCATGATGTTTTCTTCGAGCGCTTCCTGGATTTGCGCGCTCAGGTCGAGCACCGGGAGTTGCAGCAGACGAATGGCCTGTTGCAACTGCGGTGTCATAGTCAGAGATTGACTCTGTCTGAGTTGTAAGGATGGTTTCATCATGCAGTCATTCGATCCGGATACCGGGAGTCCCTCGTTGTGGGCCGTAGGGCCTGTTAGCAGGCCCTGCCAGCCGGGTGCGCCGGCCGAAACGAACCGTCAGTCTGGTAATGATCCTTCAGAGTCGGAACTCCTGTCCGAGATACACTTCCCGAACGTGCTGGTTTTGCAGAATGTCGTCCGGCGAGCCGGCTGCGATCAGGCTGCCCTCATTCAGTATATAGGCTCGCCCGCAAATTCCGAGGGTTTCCCTGACATTGTGGTCGGTTATGAGGACGCCGATCTTCCGATCACTTAAATGTCTGATAATTCTCTGTATATCAAGGACGGAGATCGGGTCTACGCCGGCAAAGGGCTCGTCGAGAAGGACGAATCGGGGATTCGCCGCGAGCGCGCGGGCAATTTCGACGCGCCGCCGCTCACCACCGGACAGGCTGATCCCAACGCTGCCACGAACGTGTCCAACGTGTAACTCATCCAGCAATTGGTCGAGTTCCTGCTCCCGACTGTGACGATCCAGGTCGTCGCGACTCTCCAGGATGGCAAGGATGTTCTGCTCGACTGTCAACTTACGAAAAATCGATGCCTCTTGCGGGAGGTAGCCCAGTCCCATTGCGGCACGTTTGTGCATCGGCAATGCAGTGAGGTCATGTCCGTCCAGCAATATTCTGCCACGATCGCAAGGCACAAGGCCGACGATCATGTAGAAGGCAGTGGTTTTCCCGGCACCGTTCGGGCCAAGCAGGCCGACAACTTCGCCACTGCTGATTTCCAGTGATATGTTTTTGACGACTTCACGAAGCTTGTAGCGCTTGGAGATATCCTGAACGCTGAGAATGCTCATTGATCATCGTCTCGCTCATCATCAGGTACGACCGTTTCTTCCGGAGTTGCGCCGTCGTTACTGCGGACGCCGGCCGCATCTTGAGGTGTATAGGTAATCTTGACTCGTTCGCCGCCCGCGTCCGCAGACTGCGCATTGATGCGTTGCTCCTTGATGTTGTACACGAGATAGTTGCTCGAGATCTGGTTGCCGCCTTCTGTGATAATCGCCTGCTCGGAAAATTCTATAATGCCTGCATCGAAGTCATACTTGAGGCTACCGGCCTCGGCATAGGTAGTAACTTCGCTGCCCGGGCGTTGCATCTCGAATGTCGCCGGCGACCCGGAAATTGTCGCGATTTCGAGAAGGTGACCTGAAAATTTGAGATCGGCTGAGTCACATTCGATACGTCCGTTCTCAATCTCAATGACCACATTCCCGGCGAATTGCCAGACGCTGTCTTCGAAATCGAGCTGGCTGGCGCGACCCTGGTCTGCCTGTATGCCCAGGCTGCCCTGCGAGAGTCTCAGGCCACGAAACATCAGCATTGAGTTCCGGCCATCGTAGTCGGACTCATCGGCGTCCAGCAAGATCGGCAGTCGAGTGTCGGCTTCCTGAGCGTCACTCATCAATGGGAAAGCTGTCGTTACGGCAAAACACAGCATGGTGAGTAAGCGGATTTCTGGAAATTTCACGGGACGAACTTGCCGTTTATGTTGGATTTGAGTTGCAACCGATTGTCTTGCAACAATGCTAGCATGCCGGTTGCGGTAAGGCTGCGGGATCCGATGCGAATCTGTACACGACTGTCTGTTTCCGCACGAAAGCTCTCTGGTTCCAGTTCCAGGTACGGAGTGCGGATTTCGGTCACTTCGCCGGCAAATCCTTGCGCGCTGACGGCGCGTACGTGCCCGCTCAATACGACTCGTTTCTGGTCCCTGCCGATCATTGCCATGTCCGCGTTAAGTGTCCACGGAACAGTTGCTGACGGTGAATACATAATTTCGACGTTCTCGAATGCAATCTCGTCGTCAGGTCTTTGTTCGGCATACTCTGCCATGATTTCGTAAAGCAAATTCCCCTGTTCGTCAGTGCCGAGAATTTTTACCGATCGCAGGTAAAATCCTTCGCCTGTCACGCTGCGCACTTCGTCAACCGTATCGGGCTTTTGCAGCGACGTCGCCACGTACCAGCTAGCGACCGCAGCCAGAAGCAAGGTCGCGAATCCTACGAAAGTCCGTACTGTCATCGCCTATGATCCGTTTGCGGAATTTCGCGGTTCCGGATCAGATCGCAGACTTCCCTTACGGCACCGAATCCACCCGGTTTGCGAGTTACGTAGTCGCACACATCTTTGACTTCCTGTACCGCATTGGCTACCGCGATGGAGAATCCGACGTGTTGCAACAAGGGCAAGTCGGTTACATCGTCACCGGTATAGACACATTGCCGTGGCGTCAGTTGCAATCGACTCAGCAGGCTATCCAGTGAAGCCACCTTGTCGGCAATGCCTTGCATCAGGTGTGTTACGCCAAGTTCAGCCATTCGCAACTCGACGGCGCGGGAGTTTCTGCCGCTAATCACGGCCACCTCGATTCCCTCGTTCAACAAGCGGCGAATACCGTAGCCGTCCTGCGTGCAAAAAGCCTTCGCTTCGACATTGTCATTCGACAGGTAAAAGCGTCCGTCCGTAAACACGCCATCGACGTCAAAAGCGGCCAGGCGTATCTCTTCCGGAAGCCGCCGACGAGTGGCGCCGGTCACATTATTCCCGCACGGAACAGATCGTGGATATTGAGAGCACCAACCAGCTTTCCGTCTCCATCCGCCGCCAGGAGTGCAGTGATCTTGTATTCTTCCATCAGGCGCACGGCCTCGACGGCGAGCACGTCCGGCGCTATGGTCTTACTGTTGCGCTGCATCACCGAATGCATGTGCGTCGTGCGCACATCGATTCCGGAGTCCAGCGCGCGACGCAGATCCCCGTCCGTGAAGATGCCCAGTATGCGGCCATCGCTGTCGACCACGGCGGTCATGCCGAGGTTTTTTTCGGTCATTTCCAGCAATCCCGCGCTAACAGTAACGTGTTCCCCGACCGCCGGGATTTCGCGGCCGGTATGCATCACGTCGGATACCCGCAGGAGCAATCGTCTGCCAAGTGTGCCGCTAGGGTGCGAGCGGGCGAAGTCTTCGGCGGTAAAACCGCGACTTTCCAGCAATGCCACTGCGAGCGCGTCGCCCATCGCCAGAGTCGCCGTTGTGCTGGCAGTGGGCGCCAGGTTCAGGGGACACGCCTCTTCGTCGACGGCAACATTCAGGTGCACATCGGCGGCCAGCGCAAGCGTTGAAGCCGGTTTGCCGGTCAACGAAATCAGGCCGGCGCCCATGCGCTTGACCAGTGGCAATATGGTCACAATTTCCTGCGTCTCGCCGGAATAGGAAACCGCGAGCATGAGATCCTGTCCGGTAATCATCCCCAGGTCGCCGTGGCTGGCCTCCGCCGGATGCATGAAGAATGCCGGAGTGCCGGTACTTGCAAGTGTCGCCGCAATCTTGCCGCCAATGTGGCCGGACTTCCCCATGCCGGTTACGACTACCCGGCCGGTGGTTGCCAGGCACAGTTCACACGCTGCGGCGAAGGTGCTGTCCAGGCGCAATTTGAGCTGGTTGACTGCGCGCGATTCGACGTCCAGGACTCGCCCGGCAAGTGCAAGTAGTTGTTCTGACGTTAATTTGCCAGGCAATTGAAATCCCCGTTCAGGTTACAGCAGTGCAGCATCCATGGTGGAAAAACTATCGCAAATGCCGGGTCGCAGCCATCCGGGATTATGCGACCTGTTCTACAGGTTTTGCATTACCACGTACGTGTCGTAGGCAATAAATGCCGCCAACAGAGCGGCACCTTCGAGGCGACTGATTCTGCCTGCCCGCCCGTATTCATAAGTCATCGCAAACATTACCAGGGTAAACGCCGTCATGACGAACACATGCAGTGACAGGACCGAGGGCGGCAAGGCGGCTGGCTCGATCAGAGCGGCGACACCGATGACAGCCAGCAGGTTAAAAATATTGGAGCCAACAACGTTACCGATCGCAAGTCCGTACTCACCCTTGATTGCACTGACCAGCGATACGGCCAGTTCGGGAAGGCTCGTCGCGAACGCAACCAGGACAATACCGATGACAACTTCAGACATACCCAGTGTCCGTGCAATGTCTATTGCACCCTTTACCATCAGTTCGGCACCGACCAGGAGGATCGCCAGACCTACGATAAACCAGAAGACGGCCAACTTCATACTGACGTCGCGAGGTATTTCCGCGTCGAACTCCGCCGTAATCGGGTCGTTTTCCGCGGATCGCAGGCCAAGCCGCGTAAGCCAGATCATGACGATGACCAGTGCGATCAGTAATACGGTGCCGTCGACGCGACTGAGATAGGCGTCCAGGAAAAGGGACACGGCCAACAAAGTCACGGCAAGTAAGGCCGGCATTTCGCTGCGCAGCGTTTCCGACGTCAGCTTGATGGGCCGAATCAATGCAACACCGCCAAGAACAAGCCCGATATTGACGATGTTGGAACCGATGGCATTGCCAATAGCAAGTTCCGGGTCGCCGCGCAACGATGCAACAACTGATACCAGGATCTCGGGTGCGGAGGTCGCAAGCGCTACTACGGTCAAGCCGATCAGCAGTGGTGCAACTCCCAGGTTGCGCGCCGCCGACGCGGCACCGTGCACGAACCGGTCAGCCCCCAGCACCAGCAGTAACAGGCCGCCAGCAACTTCAAGCGAGCTTCCGAGCATCAGGTTTGTGTCTCAGGAGCTGCATGAATCGAGAGATTGCTCGCAGATGCCTGAACGGCTCTGGCGACTGGTGAGTCTTTCATCAAGTCCTGAGGCTACCTGCGCACACGACGTATTCCGGATGCAAAATGCCATAATACACAATCACAGCTTCTTCACGGCAGGGAAAAATGGACTCAAAAGGAATCAAAGGCCTCATCGAAGTCGGATTGCCAGAGGCGATGGTTCAGGTCTTCAGTGACGACAACACGCACTTTCAGGCAATCGTCGTCGCGGAGAACTTCGCTGGCAAGGGTAGACTGGCCCGCCACCAGGAGATCTACCGTTGCCTCGGCGCACGGATGGGCAACGATATCCACGCGCTTTCGATTCGAGCATACACACCGGACGAATGGCAGCGACAACGCGCATCGGAACCGGACTCGAACTGACTTGGACAAGCTGCTCATCAGAGGAGGAGCCCGACTGGAAGGGGAGGTGACCATTTCCGGAGCGAAGAACGCGGCATTGCCGATTCTTGCCGGAACGTTACTTGCATCGGAGCCGGTCACGATCAGCAATGTTCCGCATCTCAAGGATGTAACGACCACCATTACATTACTGCAGAGCATGGGCGCCGCTGTCACCTTCGATGACAAGCTTAACGTCGAAGTCGACGTCAGCAGTGTTAACGAACATCGCGCTCCTTACGAACTCGTCAAGACCATGCGCGCCTCCATCCTGGTACTCGGTCCCTTGCTCAGTCGTTTCGGCGAGGCTGACGTATCCCTGCCGGGAGGCTGTGCGATCGGAGCGCGGCCGGTTAACTTGCATGTGAAAGGCCTGCAAAGCATGGGTGCGCAGGTTGTCGTCGAAAACGGTTACATCCGGGCGCGTGCCAAACAACTCAAAGGGGCTCACATCGTTTTCGATACGGTTACGGTCACAGGCACCGAGAACCTGGTGATGGCCGCAGTTCTCGCACAGGGCGAAACGGTTCTGGAGAATGCGGCTCGCGAACCGGAGGTCGCTGATCTGGCGCATTTCCTGAATAGTATGGGTGCCAGGATAAGTGGCGCTGGCAGCAGCACAATTCATGTGGCCGGCGTAACCGAGTTGAGGGGTACGTCCTACACGGTCCTGCCTGACCGCATCGAAACCGCTACGTACCTGGTTGCCGCGGCCATGACGCGCGGCTGCGTGCGCGCCCGGCGGACCGATCCGCGTTGTCTTGAGGCAGTCCTTATTAAACTCCAGGAAGCGGGCGCAACGATTGCGCAAGGCGAGGACTGGATCGAGCTCGATATGGGCGGCCGACGTCCGGATGCAGTCGATGTACGCACCATGCCTTACCCGGCCTTTCCGACCGATATGCAGGCACAGTTTTGTGCCATGAACGCCATCGCGCACGGCGTTGGCACCGTCACTGAAACGATTTTCGAGAATCGCTTCCAGCACGTGCTGGAACTGCAACGTATGGGCGCGAATATTCGCATCGAAGGAAACACAGCCGTATGCACCGGTGTTCAGAAATTGACTGCCGCGCCCGTCATGGCAACCGATTTGCGAGCCTCTGCCGGGCTCGTATTGGCCGGACTCGCTGCAGAAGGCGAGACCCTGGTCGATCGTATCTACCACGTGGATCGCGGCTACGAGCGAATCGAAGAAAAATTGCGGCAACTGGGCGCCGACATTCGACGCGTCCCGCGCTAAATAAACCTGACGCTGACTGACTCGCTTACTCCAGCGGCCGCTCCGCCGCTGTCAATTGCACCGTGAACGCTTGCTGGTCGCGCCAGCCAAGCAATTCGATCCGGTCGCCGGGTTCGAGGGCGGCGACCAGCAGCCGTGCCTGCTGCGCCGTGCGAATCGGATCGTCATTGATTGCAAGGATCACATCGCCCTGCCGCAAGCCGGCGTCGGACGCCGGGCCGCCCTCGAACACGCGCGTCAGGATTATGCCGACGTTCGGCTCAAGGCCCAGCTCTTCGGATTCCGCGCGCGTCAATTCATCCGATTGCAGTCCGGCCCAGCCGCGGATGACCCGGCCGTGTTTCTTTATTTCATCCACGACACCGCGCACGAGGTCAACGGGTATTGCGAAACTGATCCCTTCGGTGCCCGCATCCTGTGCGAGCACAGCGGTATTGATCCCTACGAGTTCCCCCAGAGTATTGATCAGCGCACCGCCTGAATTGCCCTCGTTGATCGCGGCGTCAGTCTGGATAAAATTTTCGAAGGTTGTAAGGCTCAACATGCCGCGACCCGTAGCGCTGACGATTCCCTGCGTGACGGTCTTGGCCAGGCCGTACGGATTGCCGATGGCGAGCACCACGTCACCGATTCTTACATTGCCGGAACGACCCAGGGGGATCGCCGGCAGGATACCCAGATCCACTTTCAGCAGGGCGAGGTCTGTTTCGGCGTCGAGACCCACGACCTGCGGATTGGCAATGCGACCGTCTGATAACTGAACCCTGATTTCCGCGGCGTCGGCAACGACGTGGTAGTTAGTAACAAGGTAGCCCTCCGGGTCGATGACCACCGCGGAACCAAGGCTCGTATTCAGGCGGAACCGGTCCTGATCATCAACTGCTGCTCCTGACTCAACCAGCCGCCGCGTATACACGTTGGCTACTGCCGGGGCACTGATGTCAACAGCATCAGCGTAGCTGGCAGGGGCAGCACTTCCCCCGTCGAGCGAGCCGTTTAGAATCGGCAATAGTTGCGGCCGCAGCAGGATAACCACAAATGCGACTGCAAGCCCGACAACCACGGACTGAAACAGGAAAAGCGCTATTGATTTGACTCGAGCCACCGAAAATCCCAGGAAAGTTCCGATCTGTCGCGCCGTCGATGCCCGTTATCGATCGCTGTTGCATCCTGCCGTGGCGTACCCGCGACGCCTAGCCAATTTTGCCGGGCCCCGTGTATAATGCCGCATTGATTCCGCACTCAGACCCGAAGCTGCCGCCATCCTGACGGCAAACCGGGCCTGCTGCAAATCTACCAGTTTTCGAACTAAACAAAATTGCCCGGAAAACAGAGGCTGTGTAAGAACGTAGGCTGAACAGCTTGAGCAGGAAGCAAACCGGGAAGCTCCGCATGCGCGCATCGCGATCAGCATCCCTTAAATTCTTCCGAACTGAAATTATTCCAAACTGACAAGAGCGGCCGACTGATTTCTGATACGCAGCCAGCTGGCCGATGCATGGGAGCGCCTGATGACCGACGACGTTGATCGCAACAGACGTCACTTTCTGACTGTTGCCACCGCCGTAGCCGGAGGCGGGGGCATTGCCCTCGCCGCTATACCGTTTCTGTCTTCCCTGCAACCGAGCGCACGGGCGCTGGCGCTTGGCGCGCCGGTAGAGGTGCCCCTCGACACGCTGGAGCCCGGCGAGATGGTGCGGGTTATCTGGCGTGGCAAACTGGTGTTCGTATTGCGTCGTGACCCCGAGATGCTAAATCGGCTGCCGGATGCAACGGAATTCCTGCGCGATCCGGACTCTTCGGAATCGGATCAGCCGGAGTACGCCGCCAATCAACATCGATCAATCAGGCCCGAGTACCTGGTGGTCGAAGGGTCGTGCACCCATCTGGGCTGTGCGCCTCTGGCAGAATTTGACGTTCGGCCGCGCGATAACTGGTTCGGTGGCTTTTTCTGTCCGTGTCACGGCTCTCGCTTCGACCTGGCCGGTCGCGTTTACTCCGGCGTGCCCGCGCCGACCAATCTGCGTGTCCCGCCTTACCGCTTCACGCGGGATGACCTGATCATGATCGGTAGCGATTCGGGAACAGCATAATGGCGCGCATCGAATCCGAGATCGGCAAACCGCAAGGCGGCTTTATCAAGTGGATCGACGATCGTTTCCCGCTGATGGAAACCATGCGTTACCACGCCACCGAGTATTACGCCTCCAAGAACTTCAATATCTGGTACGTGTTCGGCGTGCTGGCCATGGTGGTCCTGGTCATTCAGCTTGTGACCGGCATTTTTCTCACCATGAACTACAAACCTTCAGCGGAAGAGGCATTCGCGTCCGTTGAATACATCATGCGCGATGTGTCCTGGGGCTGGCTGATGCGCTATCTCCACTCGACCGGCGCTTCGTTCTTCTTCATCGTTGTATACCTGCATATGTTTCGTGCCATGCTCTACGGTTCGTATAAGAAGCCCCGCGAACTTATCTGGATTATCGGCATGTTGATTTTTCTCGTGCTGATGGCGGAAGCATTTGCCGGTTACCTGCTGCCCTGGGGACAGATGTCCTACTGGGGCGCACAGGTAATCATTTCACTCTTTGGTGCGATCCCGTTCGTCGGCGATGCGCTGGTTGAATACATTAAGGGCGACTATTCAATCTCCGATATCACACTCAATCGCTTCTTCGCCCTGCACGTAATTGCATTGCCGCTGGCACTGATCGGTCTGGTATTCGTGCATATCGTTGCATTGCACGAAGTCGGCTCGAACAATCCGGACGGTATCGAAATCAAGGAGCACAAGGGCCCGGACGGTGTGCCGCTCGATGGCGTAGCGTTTCATCCCTATCATACGAGCAAGGATCTCGTCGCCATCATCGTCTTTCTCATGATTTTCTCGGCGGCGGTGTTTTTTGCACCCGACATGGGTGGTTATTTCCTGGAACATGCGAATTTCGAGCCCGCGAACACTCTTGTGACACCTGAGCATATTGCGCCGGTTTGGTATTTCACTCCTTATTACGCCATTTTGCGTGCCGTGCCGAACAAGTTGTGGGGCGCAGTGCTCATGGGTGCGGCAGTCTTTCTGCCGCTCTTTCTGCCGTGGCTGGACCGCTGCCGCGTCAAATCGATACGCTACCGGGGCTGGATCTATCGCTCGGCGCTCGGACTGTTCGTTATCAGCTTTTTCGCCCTGGGTTGGCTGGGCCTGCAGCCGGCCGAAGGCATATACGTCAATCTTGCCCGAATGTTTTCCGTTATCTATTTTGCGTTCTTTCTTCTGATGCCGTATTACTCGACGATAGACAAGACTAAACCGGTGCCTGACCGGGTGGTTTACCATGGTTAGGCTGTGTAGCTACGGCCTGCCGCTTGCGGCACTCCTGATGTCGTCGCTGGCGTTCGCCGCCAGCGGTGGTACTGCCCTTGAACCCGCCGGTAACGACGTAAGCAATGTCGCATCACTGCAGCGCGGTGCGCGCAATTTCATGAACTATTGTTCAGGCTGTCATTCTGCGAAATACGTTCGCTACAACAGCCTCGCGAAAGGTCTTGAGCTTACCGAGGATCACCTGGTCGAGTACCTGATGTTCAACGCGGAAAAAACGTTCGAGACGATTCAGGCGACAATGTCGACCGAAGACGGCGCGCGGTGGTTCGGCCAGGCCCCGCCCGATATGTCACTGATAGCGCGATCTAAAGGTACGGACTATATCTACAACTTCCTCAAGGGCTTTTATCTCGAGGATGGCAGCCCGACCGGCGTGAACAACTTGCATTTGGCAGGTACCAGCATGCCGCACGTGCTTTGGGAATTGCAGGGTTACCAGGCGGCCATTTTCGAAGTACCCGGCGATGACGCGGGCGGTGCTCCCGAGTTCGGCGGCTTCGAGAGCGTTACGCCCGGCACATTGTCTGCGGAAGATTACGACGCCTTTGTGCGGGATACTGTCAATTTTCTCGAATACATCAGTGAGCCGATACGCGGTACGCGTCGGGTACTCGGTGTATGGGTGCTGCTTTACCTGACCTTGTTTTTGATTATCGCCTCAATGCTGAAGAATCAGATCTGGAAAGACGTTTCGTAACGAGACGTCCCCGGACCTGAGACCGCATGCCGAGCCCTAAACCAGAACGCTCAGTTCCGAGGTGAAACTGCAATGGCAGTAATTGCCAATCGACGATCCGTTATGACCTTGTTTTCCCGGCCCATGTGCATCCATAGCCACCGGACACGTCTCGTGCTGGCTGAAAAGAACATCAATATCGATATCGCCAATGTCGATGGGCCGGATTTGCCCGAAGATCTCATGGATCTCAATCCCTATCACACCGTGCCGACCCTCGTCGATCGCGACCTGGTTCTCTATGACTCACGCGTCATCATCGAGTACCTGGACGAGCGCTTTCCGCATCCGCCCCTCATGCCGGTAGATCCGGTTACCCGCGCTCAATTCCGACTGGCCCTGTTTCGCATCGAAACCGATTGGTATCGACTTGCGGAGGAATTCGAGGCCGACGGCGAACGCAAGCTGGCGAGTAAATCGACAAAGAAGCTGCGCGAGAGCATAATGGCAAGTGCCGATCTGTTCAGTGCCAAGCAGTTCTTTCTCAGCGAGGAATTCTCGCTGGTCGATTGCACAATTGCGCCGGTACTATGGCGCCTGCCTATTTACGGAATTGAACTCGGGACACGTGCGTCTTCAATCGAAGACTATATGAAGCGCGTATTTGAACGTCGTTCGTTCCAGCAGAGCCTTACAGAGCTGGAACAGGAAATGCGGCTTTAACCCGGACAATTCATGAATACGCTGGTGCCCTTGCTTGATCTTTGTTTGCACAAGAAATTTTCCTCTCTCGGAAATACACCCCGGTATTCCGCTCGGTCGGAAAATCCCTTGTTCGAACAAATCTCTGCGCAATCATCACGGCGATTCATGATTTGTCCGGGTTCACGCCGTTGACAACTCCCAGCCGATCCAAGCGACCTTACCTGGTGCGCGCCATGCACGAGTGGATGGGCGACAACGGCCATACCCCGCACATCGTCGTCGACGCATCCGTGGACGGTGTGACCGTCCCGCAGGAACACGTCAAGGAAGGCAAGATCATCCTGAACATCAGCTATTCAGCCGCGCACAACCTGAAACTGAACAACGACTCTGTCAGTTTTCGCGCGCGCTTCAGCGGCAAACCATTTGATGTCTGGGTGCCCATCGCGTCAGTCCTCGGCATTTATGCCAAGGAGACGGGGCAGGGCATGATTTTTTCACATGGGACCGAGCAGCCCGAGCCACCGGATCCCGAAGACAAGGACGTACCGCGAAGCGATCGCTCGCACCTGAAGATAGTCAAGTAGGCCGTCACCCCACCGCAACAAATCCACAGGTCCTAAAGCTACTTTTAAGGCATTCGATTAGACGTTCGGGATAGGGCCTGGTCTTTGGGAGGTCCTTTGACGGAATGGCTCCCTTCGGTCCGCTTTATTTGCGCCAAAGGGTTCCCCAGCGGTCGAGACCGATTCGCGCCACCGAGCTACCGGTCCGCGCCCTACTGGCTGCTAGTCTGGTGCGCCGAGCAGTGTCGTATCGATGAGGTCGCACAGGCAGTGAATGATCAGATGATGGACTTCCTGTATGCGTGCCGTCCGGTTTGCCGGCACGCGAATCTCGACGTCGTTATCGGCCAGCAGCCCGGCGAGGCGACCGCCGTCCCGGCCGGTCAGCGCCACGACTTTCATGGCTCTCTCATGCGCCGCGATTACCGCCCGGCATACATTCTCCGAACTGCCCGATGTCGAAATCGCGAAAAGCAGGTCATTCTGGCGGCCGATGGCGCGTATTTGCTTGGCGAAGATGTCGTCAAACGAGTAGTCATTCGCGATGGACGTCAACGTGGACGTGTCGGTCGTCAATGAGAGAGCGGGCAGCCCCGGGCGCTCCATCTCGAAACGATTCAGGAGTTCTGATGAAAAGTGCTGGGCATCAGCGGCGGAACCGCCGTTGCCGCAACTGAGAATTTTTCCGTCATCCAGCAAGGCCTGGCTCATATGGTGTCCGGCCATGACGATAGCCGGACTCAACACGCTAACCGCGGCTTGCTTGGTCGCAATGCTTTCAGCGAAGTGGGTTCTTACCCGGGTTTCCCCATCCATCAAGTTTTTACCTGTATGAGAATCAGCCCGGTCTGAAGGCGTCTTGCAACCATTGTAGCGTGAATGTGTCTCGCGACCGACCGTCGAGCGCCACGACATCGAAGCGCGTCGCATGTTGCCGGTACTCGGTATGTCGACCCAGAAAAAAAGCGGCAGCGCCGAGCAGTTTTCGTTGTTTGCGTCGATCGACAGATTCGCAGGCGCTCGCAAAATGGCTTGTTTTACGAAACCGGACCTCCACGAAGATCAGGCAGTTGCCGTCTCGCATAATCAGGTCGATTTCACCAATCCTGCAGCGAAAGTTCCTGGCAATCAGCACGAGGCCGCTGGATAGCAAGTGGGCAAGAGCCAACTCTTCGGCATCCTGGCCTATTGCTCGAGTGGAGTTCTCTGCCATTCTTCGGCCGGCCCAGGGGTCTCTGTGCCCGAATCACGCATGAGAAAGTCCCGACCCGGCGCATCCGGAACCGCGACCGGCTTGCCACGCTCGAAACGCGCCCACGCGAGCCGCCGATGCACGCGCCCATCATCATCGAGGTACAACTTTCCGGTAGCGCCGTCGATCTCGTTCATCGGGCCTGTTCGTGCGCCATACAACTCACCGATCAATTGATAGGCATCGTAGCCCATGGCATGCAGACGGCCGAGGCGACGTTCGTCCGGCCAGTAATCCAGGTAAAGAGCGGGCATGTCGGCAATCCATGCGGGTGGCGAGACAATCCACGGTGTGTCGGCAAACATGACGCCGTTAAGGTCTGCGTCGGAGCGGCCGTCCATCGAATAGATGAACGAGGTCGAGTAGACCGGCAGGTCGCCGGCGTAGTGAAATTTCAATTGCGACTTCAACAAGCGTCCTGCGTTGGCGTCGGCCGCAAGGAATACAAAATCGGCGTCCTGTCGCCGCCGCGGGTCGAATTGCAGCGGTCCGCCAATATTGGCACGCATCCGCTGGTACCGCTGCACACTCTGCGACAGGGCCATCAGGCCCTCGATATCGATGGAGAAATCCTGGCTCGATGGCTGATAGCTGCGGTAATCCAGCAATCGGCCGCCGGCTGCTTCGAGCGAACTGGCGAAGCTGGTCATAACGCGACGTCCCCAATCGTTGTTGGGTACCAGCGCGAGGGCGCGTCGATGTCCGTCAGCAATTGCGCGGGTAGCCACTGATGCGGCCTCGTCTTCCGGCGCCAGCGCGAACTGGTAAAGTCCCGGCGGCGCATCCATCTCATCCGGCAGGTAGTTCAGCGTTAACACCGGCACGGGAATAACCGGTTCGCCGGCGAGTTCCATTACTCGCGGCCGCAACAGCGGACCAACGACGAATTCGGCGCCATCCGCGATAGCACGCGCGTATAAGTCGCGCGCATTGCCGTTCGCAGCATCGTAGACACGAATGCTCTGTTGCTGATCAAGTCCCTGTGCTGACGCAAAATAGGCTCCGAAGAAACCGTTACGAACAGCATTGCCGGCATTCGCGTTCTGCCCGCTCAGAGGTAAAAGGAGGGCGATCTGGCTCGGGTATTCAAGCGCTATACCGTCGGGCAGCCGCATGTCGTCCAGCACTGCTGTCGCCGGATGATCGCCGTACAAATTACGCCAGCGCGCTACGCCGTTGCTCCAGCCAACGCCTTGCTGACCGGTCGACGCGGCGAGAGCACCGAGCATCAACCAGCCACGAACAACCGGGTCCGCCTCCGTTTCTGCAGCGGCACGCAAGGTATCGACATTGCCAACACGCAGTCCCGCCCAGAGGCGCCGGCGATTGAGGTCGACACGTCGTTGTCCGTCGAGCCAGCTTTCGCGCAGCATGTAGATTTCGACGGCCTGCGCGGGGTCGTCCTTCTGAAACCATGCGTCCGCGCGCAGCGCCTCAACGCGCGTTTGGAATGGTGTGGGTAAAGTCTCGCGTCCCAATGCGTCGAGGTTTTTTAAAGCCTCATCCGGGTTGCCATCCCACAAGGCCAGTGCCGCCAGGTTGCTGTGCCACAGCCACAACCGCTCGCCGCCGTCCGGCGTCGACACGTCGCGCATGGCGTTACGCGCACGGCGACCGTCACCCGCGTCCAGCCATTGCTCTACGGCAAGCAACGTCAGCCGCTCCCGCTCGTTACCGGTGGCGCGGGAGGCGAGGTCGATGTACAGAGCTGCAGCGTCCGCGTGCTGCCCGCGCGTTGCCATCGTTTCGGCGCGCCGTTCCGCCTGATTGCCTGCAAAGCCCCCGAAATCGCCTGTGGCGCAGGCTGATAGCAGGAGTCCCGTCAAAATGGCAGTAACGATTGTGCGGACTTTAGAATGTTGCTTCATGGTCGTGACGGTTGCTGCTCCGGGGTTTCGGGTGCAGGATGTTGCGAGTCGCATGTAAGGACCCGGCATTGTTGCGCAAATTTTCGCAAAAGTCCTGAGCCGGCGGCACTAATTCCTTTTGGCAGATCTTTCCGGATTAAGCAGATTGAGCAGCGGCACACTATTTATTATTGCTACCCCGATCGGCAACCTGGGTGATCTGTCGCCGCGTGCACGGCAAATTCTCACTGAGGTGGAACTCGTTGCCGCCGAGGATACGCGTCATACCGGTCGATTGTTGTCGCATTTCGGTATCAAAACGCCGCTTTTGGCGTTGCATGATCACAACGAGCGTGATGTCGTTGCCGGGTTGATCACGAATCTGCAGGACAATCTCTCTGTCGCGCTGGTCAGTGACGCCGGTACGCCGCTCATCAGTGACCCTGGTTTTCGGCTCGTGCAGGCAGCGCATCGGCAGCGAATACGGGTTTCGCCTGTTCCCGGACCCAGTGCAGCCGTGGTGGCCATGTCTGCTGCGGGACTGCCGTCGGATCGCTATTGTTTCGAAGGGTTCCTGCCGGCGAAACGCAAGGCACGTCGCGATCGGCTCATTGAATTGCGGACCGAATGCCGCTCGATGGTTTTCTTTGCAGCCGTACATCGCATTCGCGACGTGCTTGAAGATCTGGCAGACACGTTTGGTAACGATCGCGAGGCATTCATCGGCCGCGAACTGACCAAGATGCATGAACAATGCGTGGCCGCATCGCTGGGGGAACTCCTTGTCCAGGTCGATGGCGGTGCAATCCCGTCGAAAGGCGAATTCGTTATCATCGCGGGCGGGTCGAGAGACGTCCCCGTCGCGGCACCCGCGCTGCTGGCAGCGAAACTGCTCAGGGAACTTATTACAGTGTTGCCGGCAAAACAGGCGGTGGTTATCGTGTCCCGGGTCTGCGGCCTCAATCGCAACGCTGTCTATCGTGAGATGCTGGCACTGACCGGCCAGCCCGGAGCAGGTGGGGCTTCCTGAATCATTTTGCAGCGACCGGGTCGAACTGGACTATGATTCGCGCTGCAAACAGGTGAGAGTCGGCCAGACAGTCGCCGGCAGTTAACCGCCGGAGGAAAGTCCGGGCTCCATCGGACAGGGCGCCAGGTAACGCCTGGAGGGCGCGAGCCCATGGAAAGTGCCACAGAAAACAAACCGCCCAAGCACGCGCGAGCGTGCCGGCAAGGGTGAAAAGGTGCGGTAAGAGCGCACCGCGCGGGTGGCAACACGCCGCGGCACGGTAAACCCCGCCCGGAGCAAGACCAAATAGGGGAGTATGCGAAGCAATTCGCGCCGCCGGTTCCGAGCGGACTCCCGGGTAGGTTGCTAGAGGCAATCGGTGACGGTTGTCCCAGATGAATGACTGTCCCAGACAGAACCCGGCTTACGGCCGGCTCTCTC
>JBGTHC010000195.1:0-1961 GCA_041746375.1 Woeseiaceae bacterium | reverse complement strand
CGTTCGTACGCGCCCGCATCGGGCAGGTAGCGTTCTGCCAGTCGGGTTTCTTCGCTCTCGGACAACTTCAATTTCAGGCTGCTGGATATGCGCGCTGCGATCTCCTCGTGGATACTCAGGAGTTCCTCCCGGCTGCGAGTTTCCTGTTGTCCCCACAGTTGGGCTCCGGTGCGCGTATCAATCAGTTCCGCCTGGATCCGCAGCCGCTCGTCGCGTGTCGTGATCATCCCGGTCAACACTGCCCGAACGCCGAGCTCGTTGCCGACGGTCCGCGCTTCGACCTCACGTCCCCGGTAGCGGCGCACGCTGTCCTGGGCCATCACGCGTAGCGATTGAATCCCTGACAGGCTGTTGGTGATGCTCTCGCTGATCCCTTCGGCGAGGTAGTCCGTGTCGGGATCGCCGTTACCGTTCACGAACGGCAGGATGGCGATCGAGTCGATCGATCGCGAATTTTCAGGCCAGAAATAGAAGCCCGCGGTAACCAGGATGGCCAATGCGCCGGCCACTGCCAACCCGATTTGCCAGGCCGCTTTTGTTTTGGTCGGGGGACGAGAGAAGGTTGTGCTCGAGCGAATTGCTTTTCGTTCGCCATTCGTGGTCGCGGTTCGCGCCCCTTCCGGTTCCCGAGCCAGGAGGCTTTCAAGAGTCTGTTGTGCCTTGTGCGCGTATATGTCGGGCGGGTATTTGTACTTTATGAGCGCCTGCTTGCTGCCGAGCATCAACTCAAGTCCGGCGGATAGCTCGGTCGGTACCAGATGTATGGCGAGAACCGGCTTACGATGCGTGATGGCGAATTGCAGCTCGTCGATACAGTTATCCGACGCTACGAACCCGGGGGTGATGAAGGCGACGAATACCGAGGCGGCCTCGATTGCTCCCGCGAGCTGCTGCGTCCAGCGCATAGAGGGTTCAATTCCCTCGTCGTACCAGATATTGAACCCGCTGTCGCTGAGACGAGAGAGTTCCTCGTAGACCGCCGCAGCGTCGGCATGCGAATAGCTGGCGAATATATAGGCGTCGTCGCCGCAATAGGCCGAGAAAGGAAGGCTCTCATCCGCCACCCGCTGCATCCCCGTGCTGAATGACAGGAGATTCTATCGCGTTGGCGCGACCCAATGGTCGAGAAATGGACGTGAGACTTCGTAGAGCACCTGGCGGGGAACGCGGTGCGTCGGTCGCCGTTCAACTTCTCCGAAGTGTGGAGCGAGTGGCTGGATACGCCGCAATAAGCACGCCCGTGCAACGCGACAAGCATGTCTCGTCCTTACAACGCTCTGTCTGTTTCGTTCCTTAGAAGAAATCGGAACTTCAGTTTTATCTGCATTCTATGCAGAGTGGGCTTACCTGGAGCGAATGAAGTCGCGAAAGAGTCTCGTGGCGTCCGCGCAACGTTGATGCGTCTTCTGGTTCGCTCTGAAAACGCCGCCGGCGAGTAGACGTCCGGCCGGCTCTCTTTATAACCACTCGTTCTTACAGGGAGCGATGCCATGCGAAAACCAATTTATCCGTCCGGGAAACTGGGCTGCGTCGTGCTGTTGGGCGCTTCCGGCGTTCTTGGAAATGCAGCCCTTGCACAGGAAGAGGAGGTCGTGCCGCTTGAGGAGATCACTGTCACCGGCACCGCCATCAAACGATCCAACCTGAACAGCGCGTTACCGGTACAGACTATTACCGCCGATCAGTTCCAGCGTGAAGGCATTACCAACGCGGGCGATTTGATCGCGAGCATACCTGCCATGCAGGGCTTCATCACGGAATCCGACTCCGTCGGTGGAAACGGTGGCGGCATTCGCACGGCAAACCTGCGCGCTATCGGCAGCCAGTACACGCTGAGTTTGCTGGATGGCCGCCGCATGGCGCCGGCTGATTCCGGCAGCAGCATCGATCTGAGCAATATCCCGCTGGCCGCAGTCGAGCAGGTGCAAATCCTGACCGACGGCGCAAGCGCCCTCTACGGG
>JBGTHC010000194.1:0-19205 GCA_041746375.1 Woeseiaceae bacterium | reverse complement strand
CGGTTGCGGCGCAGCGACCGACCGATGTTGCCCTCGCCGGCGTTGTACGAGGCAACCGCGAGCAACCAGTCACCGTCCATCAGTTCATTCAGGTACTGCAGGTAGCTCAACGCACCGTTGGTCGAATCGACGACGTCGCGGCGTCCGTCGTACCACCAGTTCTGGCGGATGCCGAAACGCGTCGCCGTGCCGGGGATAATCTGCCACAGGCCGGCCGCGCGGCCGTGGGAATAGGCAAACGGGTCGTAGGCGCTTTCGACGATCGGCAACAGCGCCAGTTCGAGCGGCAAGCCACGAGCTTCGAGCTCGTCGGCGATATACGGCATGTAACGCTGCGCTCGTTCGAACACGCGCACGAGGTAAGTCGGATTACGCAGGAACCAGTCGAGCTCGGTCTGCACGCGACGATTCATGACCGGTTCCATGGTGAACCCGGCGCGCAATCGCGACAACAGGTCGATGGTTTGCGATCGCACCTCGATTTCCGAGGCGAGATGCGTTTCGAGCTCCTGCAACAATGTGTCGTCAGGCCGGGTGTCCCAGCGCAACTGGCCGGAACTGGCGGCGACCACGCTGGTGGCGAGCGCAGGCACAGACTCGGCCGCCCGCAAGCCGCTTGTCGCCAACAGGAGACAGAGGCATAACAGGAACGGCGCGCGCGGCAATTGCTTGTTGTTCGCGGGGCGCATGCGGGTATCCTACGCAGGCAAGCGCAGGCTGAAAAGCACGCGTTTCACAACTGCGACCCGATCGTCAAAAATCCTGACAAAACTGTGACAGGCTCACGCCATGATGCAAAACCCGCCAAGCCAAGCCACCGCTGCTATAACGCACTGGCTGTCCACCGAACTCGGCCAGTCGCTGCAGCAGCTCGAATCACGCATTGTCGAACAGGCACTGGACGGCGTCTTTGGCGAGCAGTGCCTGCAGCTTGGCCTGTGGGGCGAGGCGCGCAGTTTTCTTAAATTTGCCCGCACGCAGCGCTGTGGTTCGATCGCACCGCCCGACGGCGGCGGCGAGACCGCCCTGCCGAGCGTTTTCGGCGAGCTGCACCAGTTGCCGGTGGCGAGTGGCAGCATCGATGCCGTCATCCTGCCGCATACCCTGGAGTTCAGCGATCGGCCGCACGCCATCCTGCGTGAAGTGCATCGCGTGTTGCGGTCGGACGGTCACCTGATCATGCTGGGATTCAAGCCAGGAGGATTGTGGGGACTGCGGCGCCTGGTGCCCGGCGCCGGTTTGCCGCCGGCCGTTGATACGTTCATCTCCGACCGCCGCATGACCGACTGGCTGGAATTGCTCGACATGCGCATCCAGTTGCGCGAGCGATATTTCTTTCGCTGGCCGGTGTCCGGTAATCGCGGCAGCGGGTCGCCGGTATGGGAAAGACGAGGCCAGCGCTGGTGGCCCGAACTTGCCGCCTGTTACCTGTTGAAGGCACAGAAGCGGGTGCTGACCTTGACACCGGTGCGCAAACCGTGGCGCACACAGCCGAAGGTTGTGGGCGGCTTGGTCGAGCCGACATCGCGTGTCACGCGCATTCACGTCGACCGTAAATGAGTCGGGTACCGGGCTTGCTGTCTTTGCCATGACAGGCGCACGGCCGACAGCCCGAGGAGCTCAGGTACCTGGCTTGCTTTTTTCACGTTCTAATTTATGACAGGCGGACCGTCCACAGCCCGCGGCGAAACGGCAAAAACAACGAGTCCGGCACCGGTCCATATCTACACGGACGGCGCCTGCCGCGGCAATCCCGGTCCGGGCGGGTGGGGTGCGCTGCTGGTGGCTGGCGAACGCCGCAAGACCCTGCACGGCGGCGAGCGCGAGACAACCAACAATCGTATGGAACTGACGGCGGCAATCGAGGCGCTGAACGCGCTCAGGGGCCGGCAACGGGTGATCCTGCATACCGATTCACGCTACGTCATGGACGGTATTCGCGAATGGCTACCGGGATGGAAGGCGCGCGGCTGGAAGACCGCTGCGAAGAAGCCGGTGAAGAACCAGGATTTATGGCAAGCGCTGGATGAGGCAGTGTCGCGACACGAGGTGGCATGGCGTTGGGTGAAGGGTCACGCGGGGCATCCGGGGAACGAAGAGGCGGATGCCCTGGCGAATCGCGGCATCGACGAACTGGACTGACGTCCGTCGATTCGCGCCCCGTAGGAGCCCGCGCTGCGGGCGAATGGGGCAAGGCAAAATCGTTACCCTTTCGCGCGCATGGCGCGCTCCAACGACGCGGCGTCGAACGACAGAACCGCGGTTGGAGGCCGCCCTGCGGGCGAATGCGGAATCGCTGAACCTCATCCCATTCGCGCGCAAGGCGCGCTCCAACAATGCGATTAACGTACAATCGCCCTCCATGCGCCAGATTGTCCTCGACACCGAAACCACCGGCCTCTCCACCGCTCAGGGCCACCGCATCATCGAAGTGGCCGGCATCGAGATGATGAACCGCCGCTTCACCGGCCGCGAATATCACCGCTTCATCGACCCCGAACGCGACATCGACGAAGGCGCCGAGCGCGTCCACGGCATCAGCCGCGCTGACCTCAAAGGGCAGCCGCGCTTTGCGGATATCGCTGAAGAATTGCTGGAGTTCATCAGCGACGGCGAGCTCGTCATACACAACGCGGATTTCGACGTCGGCTTTCTCGAGTACGAATTGCAGCTCATGCAGCACCCGAAGCCGCGCGTCAGCGAGCATGCGACGGTGCTCGATACCCTGGCGCTGGCCCGCGAGCTGCACCCCGGGCAACGCAACAGCCTGGATGCGCTGTGCAAACGCTACCAGGTCGACGCCTCGCGCCGCGACGTCCACGGCGCCCTGATCGACGCCGAGTTGCTGGCGAACGTATACCTCGCCATGACGGGCGGGCAGGCGGCCCTGTGTCTGGATGCTGAGACCATGGCAAGCGCGCCCATGGCAGGTATGTCCGGCCCAAAAGCGCCCCGGGCGGATCTGCACCTGGTGGTGCGCCGCGCCAATGCCGAGGAGATCATAGCTCACGAAGCCTTTCTGGACCGCATCGAGAAAACCACCGACAGCGAGAGCCTGTGGCGCAAACTGCGGCTTGGATGAACCCGGACCGCCAATACCCACGAATTGCCGACCCCGGCACTACCTACGAATTGCCGACCCCGGCACTACCTACGGGCACTACCTACGAATGGTCAACCCCGGCACTACCTACGCGGCACTACCTACGAAATACGTGGTAGCGGTTCACGAATCGGGGGGCAAGATGTGATAAACAGACGTGCGAATTCCACTATGCAAGACACGGTATGACATTCGACATCAAAAAAATCCGCATTGGTGTGGTCGGTCTGGGCTACGTGGGGCTGCCGCTCGCGGTTGAGTTCGGCCGCAAATTTCCGACCGTCGGCTTCGACGTCAAGGCAGCTCGCATCAAGGAACTGGAATCCGGCAAGGATGCCACTCTGGAAGTTTCTGCCGAGGAGCTGAAAGAGGTGAAGCACCTGAGCTTCGCGTCCGACGCGTCGGCTCTCAAAGACTGCGATTTCTACATCGTCACCGTCCCGACACCGATCGGCGATGGCAACCGCCCGTTATTGACACCACTGAAGAAAGCCAGCATCACCATCGGCGGCGTATTGAAGCCGGGCGACATCGTCGTTTACGAATCCACGGTTTATCCCGGAGCGACAGAAGAATTCTGCGTGCCGTTCCTCGAGCAGGAGTCGGGCCTCAAACTAAACAAGGACTTCTACGTCGGTTACAGCCCGGAACGCATCAACCCAGGCGACAAGGAACACCGCCTGCCGACCATTCTGAAGGTCACCTCGGGCTCAACGCCCGAAGTCGCCGACTACGTCGATGCCGTGTATCGCTCGATCATTACCGCGGGAACGCATAAAGCATCGAGCATCAAAGTCGCAGAAGCCGCCAAGGTGATCGAGAACACGCAGCGCGATGTCAACATCGCCCTCGTCAATGAACTCGCGATGATATTCGAGCGCGTCGGCATCGACACCGAGGAAGTGCTCGATGCGGCCGGCACCAAGTGGAATTTCCTGCCGTTCCGCCCGGGCCTGGTGGGCGGTCACTGTATCGGCGTCGACCCCTATTACCTGACCTACAAGGCGCAGCAGATGGGCTACAACCCGGAGATGATTCTCGCCGGCCGGCGCATCAACGACAACATGTCGATTTACATCGCCTCGCGCATAGTCAAATTGATGCTGGGCAGCGGATTGCATCCGCTGAAGTCGCGCGTGCTGGTACTCGGCCTCACGTTCAAGGAGAATTGCCCGGACGTACGCAACACCAAAGTCATCGATATAGTTCGCGAACTCAAGTCATACGGTTCGACCGTCGACGTACACGATCCGTGGGCGGATGCCGAAATCGCCAAGGAAGAATACCTCATCGATATGACAACCGAACCGGAAAAGGGCAGCTACGACGTGGTGGTCCTGGCGGTGGCGCATCGTGAGTTTCGGGCATTGGGCAGCGAAGGGATACGTGCTTTTGGGAAACAAGGTTCGGTCGTGTATGACATCAAGTATCTGTTGCCGAGCGACCAGGCGGATGACAGGCTTTAGACCAGTACAGAAATTACCAGGGACGTTGGCATGAAAGTTCTGGTAACTGGCGCCGCGGGGTTCATAGGCTCCGTCACGGCGCGGCAGCTCGCCGAGCGGGGTGAGAATGTCATCGGCCTCGACAACTTTAACGACTATTACGACGTCGGTTTGAAGGAGGCGAGGGCAGCGCTCCTCGAACCTTACGACAAATTCCGCATGGAGCGCCTCGATCTCGTCGATCGCCCGGGCATCGAGAAACTTTTCGCCCGCGAGAGATTCAACAAGGTCGTGCACCTTGCAGCGCAGGCTGGCGTCCGTTACTCGCTTGAGAATCCGCACTCCTACATCGACAGCAACATCGTCGGCACGCTGCATATCCTCGAGGGTTGCCGGCATCATAAAGTCGAGCACCTGGTGTACGCGTCGTCGAGTTCGGTATATGGCGCGAACACCGCGATGCCGTTCTCAATTCATGACAACGTTGACCATCCACTGGCGCTCTATGGCGTCACCAAAAAAGCCAACGAACTGATGGCGCACAGCTATTCGAACCTGTACGGCCTGCCGACGACGGGATTGCGGTTTTTCACGGTATACGGGCCTTACGGCCGCCCGGATATGGCGCTATTCATGTTTACGCGCAACATCATCGAGGGCAGGCCAATCGATGTCTTTAATTACGGCAATCACAAACGCGATTTCACCTACGTCGACGATATTGTCGAGGGCGTGATCCGCACGATGGACCGTACCGCCGAGCCGAATCCGGAATGGGATGCCGCGCAGCCGGATCCGGGCACCAGTCGCGTGCCGTATCGCATCTACAACATCGGCAACCATAAGCCTGTCGAGTTGATGCGCTATATTGAGGTGATCGAGGAGTGCGTCGGCAAGAAGGCCGAGAAGAACTTGTTGCCACTACAGCCGGGGGATGTGCCGGATACCTGGGCCGACACCGAGGATCTGTCGAACGACGTCGGTTATGCGCCGAGCACGCCGATTGAAGTGGGCGTTAAAAACTTCGTCGAATGGTACCTCGACTACTATGGCATAAAGAAACCTTCGTAGGAGCGCGCCTCGCGTGCGAATGGGAAGGGGTTTGTCGGTAGCGCATTCGCCCGCAGGGCGGGCTCCAACGGGGGCAGGCCAGCGGAACGCGACAAATCATAGGAGCGCGCCGTGCGCGAATGGCAAAGGGTTCGTTGGTGCGCATTCGCCCGCAAGGCGGGCTCCAACGGGGCGCTAGTGAGGCCCGCAAAGGAATTACGGCGATGGGCGCGAAATCGAAACCAAAGAAACTAAGCCCGCGTTACCCTATCGACCTCCCGGCGTGGCAATCGCTGACAACGCACTACCGCGAAAACGTCCGCCGTAAAACCCTCGCCGACCTGTTTGCTCGCGACCGCAGTCGCGCGCAACGCTACACCCTGGCCGCCGGCGACCTGGTCCTGGACTACTCGAAGAACCTGCTGAACGCCACGACCCGCAAGCTGCTGCTCAAACTGGCACGCGAAGCGGATCTCAGCGCCGCAATCGACTCCATGTTCGCGGGCGAACCCATCAACGTCACGGAGAATCGAGCGGCGCTGCACGTTGCGCTGCGCGCCAAGATGTCCGACCGCGTCGCACACGAGCGGCGCGATATTGCCGAGGTCTGGCGCGTCCTCAACCAGCTCGAACAATTCGTCAACGCCGTGCACGCCGGCAGCTTGCGCGGCCATACCGGCGCGCGCTTTACCGATATCGTCAACATCGGCATCGGCGGCTCGGACCTTGGCGTGGTCATGGCAAGCCGCGCACTCCGGGAGTTCTGGCAACAAGGGATGCGTTTCCACGGCGTTTCGAACGTCGATGGCACGCAACTCGCCGACCTGAAAAAGGAACTCGACCCGAAGACGACGCTGATCGTTGTCTGTTCGAAGACCTTCACAACACTCGAGACAATGACGAACGCGAACGCGGCCAGAGCCTGGATCATCGACGCACTGGGACGCGAAGCTCTGACAAAACATTTCGCCGCGGCCTCCACCAATCACGAAGCGATGGATGCCTTCGGCATCAATCCGGATTACCGATTCGGTTTCTGGGACTGGGTTGGCGGGCGCTATTCGCTGTGGTCGGCTGTGGGGCTGTCACTGGCGCTGGTCACCGGCATGGAAAATTTCCAGTCGTTGCTCAACGGCGCACGCCGCATGGACCTGCATTTCCGGCAGGCGCCGCTCGCCCAAAACATGCCGGTGCTGTTGGCACTAGTCGCGATCTGGAACAACAACTTCCTCGGCGCAGAGTCGCAGGCGATCCTGCCGTACGACAACCGTCTCGAGCGATTCCCGGCTTTCCTGCAGCAATTGCAAATGGAGAGCAACGGCAAGTCCGTGCGCCGCGACGGCCGACCGGTGAAGTGCAAAACGGGAATGGTAATCTGGGGCGAGGCAGGCTCGAACGCACAACATTCTTTCTACCAGCTCCTGCATCAGGGCACACGGCTGGTTCCGGCCGATTTTATTTTGCCGGTGCGATCATCGGGCGCCACACAGGCGCAACAGGATCTCGCGATTGCCAATTGCCTTGCACAGAGCGAGGCGCTGATGGGCGGATATTCTATAGAGCAGGCGACCGCCGATCTGCGCAGCGCAGAAATGCCAGCGGCCGAGGCGAAAAAATTGGCGCCGCACAAAATGCACGCCGGCAACCGGCCGAGCAACACGATCCTGTTGCCTCGGCTCACACCCGAGACACTCGGTCAGCTAATTGCGTTGTATGAACACAAGGTATTCGTTGAAGGGCATCTCTGGGGCATCAATTCATTTGATCAGTGGGGTGTGGAGCTGGGCAAAAAGTTGGCGACAGAGTTGCGCAACGTGGTTACTGACCCAAAGAAGTACACGGGAAAAAACTTATCCACTCAGGCCCTGCTCGATAGGATCTGGAGCCTGCGAAGCTGATTGCGCGCCCAAGCGAAACATTACGTTTCATCGGGCATGCTCGGCCCAGGATTGTCACACTCGTCCCGGCGCGGTGCGCAGGCGTTTGGAGCGTGCGACAAACCGGTTTACCGTGTGTTTCCGAAACTTTCGGCAATATCGAATTGGAACAAGTCTGAGGATGTCGTGTCGGGGCAAGGCGCACGTCACGTACGTCCATTCATCCTGGGGCGAACTTTGTAGTGACAGTTTGCTCTTTGAAAAGTAAGGTTTTCTGGGACTTCGGAGCGCAATCAGGCGAAGTTATTGCTGGCAGTGTCGCGATTCGACGACCGGGCATATCTGTACAGATCAGGTATGGTATGACAAAGTATCAGATTATCTAACAACCAAACCAGGCGGCTTGGCGAGCTCCCGCTTTATGTCATCTCTGCGCGGACTTCTTGGGCCCCCATTTCGGAATGTTTGACGATGAATAGTCCATCAAATTTGCTTGTTTTTCGTCCCTCGCTTGCTGCGCTGGCGGCAGCCGGCCTTTGCTCAGGTCTTATGCTCTCGCCTTGGGCAACGGCCCAAGAGTGGCGCCTGCAACCGGAACTGCGCCTGGGCTACGAATTCGACGACAACGCCCGCCTGCGAACTGAGCCGGCTCAAGTGCAGGAGATCGATGGCTTTATTTTGGAGGGTTCACTGGGTATCGGCTACAACACGCAACGTTCCAGCCTGGAATTTACACCTCGACTCCGGTCGCGGAAATACGATGAGATACCGGACGTCGATTCCGACGACCAGTTTTACGATCTCACTTACGACTACGAAGGTCTGAAAAGTGAATTTTCCTTGATCAGCAGCTTCGATATGGAATCCGTACGTACGGCGGAGCGATCCGATGTGGACCTGGACGCCGATGATCCTGATGAAATTCCGACGGATGAGACAGGTCTCGCGTTTACCAACCAACAGCGGGATCGATTTCGTATAGTGCCCGAATGGAGCTATGAACTTACGGAGCGAACGTCACTCGACGCCCGCTATATGTACATGGACGTGTCATATGAAGATGACGTGGCGTCCTCGTTGACGGACTATTCCGATCAGCGAATCGAAGGCGCTGTGTCCCGTAAAATGACGGAACGTACGACCGGATACATCGGTGTCGGAGCGCGCAAATATGAAAACGACGAGAGTGGCAATGACATCGATGGCATCGGAGCTGTCGTTGGCATTGAAACCGAGCTTTCCCAGACAACACGTTTGCAGGCGGAGATTGGTTACGAGGACACGGAACAGAATGCCACAGGAGAGTCGGATTCGAACATAGTGGGGAATCTCAACGTGGTAACTCAATTGGAAACAGTGACAATGCTGGCGCAGTATCTGCGCAACATGGCTGCGGGCGGATCCGGCAAGGTGACGGCGCGGGACTCAATAAACTTTAATCTGCGAAAGATGTTTACGGAGCGGGTTTCCGGTGGCATTGGTTTGCGGGCCTACAAGACCGACAACGTTGGTGAGCAGCCCGTGCCAGCAGAGGAGCGAGATCAGTTCGAAATTCGCGCCAATATGGCAGTTGCATTATCACGCGCGTTTTCGTTGGAAGCGGACTACAGATACATTCAGTTGGATCGTTCCGATACCGAGGGTACCGCCGATTCCAACAGTATCATCCTGTGGCTGGTGTACAGGCCCACTGAAATCGTTAATTAGCCAGTAACAGCGTTCGATCGAAAGGATGCAATTCCATTTTGAGTGACGTTCTGGTCCGGTAGTAGCTTGCACGGATGGTCATTCAACAAAACTCGCAGCTACACTGACCCCGGTCTCGGCGGATGGTTTTCTCACCCATAGCCGCCAGGCTTTCGGCGTTCCCGGCGAACTGCGCTGCGACCGGCCGCTGTTCATCAACTCCGTTTCCACTATCATCCCAAGCTTCGCCAGGGTCACCACGATTCAGTACTGGATGCAGGTTCAGGTTTTGCTAAAGCAGCGTCGATTTTATGCATGCGCGGTTATCGCCCTGAACCTCGCTTCAGCCGCTTCAGCCGCCAACCCCCTGATACCCGCCGGCGACGTATCCCTTAGGGGCGACATCCAGTTACTTGCCGATGCCGGTATCATTCGTGGCCCGGTCACCAGTTGGCCGCTCGCATGGGGTCCCATTCTCACGGACATTAATCGCCTGGATAGCAACGGGCAGCTAACCGGCGCGATTTCATCGGCGCTTGCTCGCGTTCGGCAGCGCGCAGCCTGGGAAACAGGGGTCGGTGAACCGCAATACCGCGCCGGCATTTCCGCCGCCGAGAACCCGACCCGCATCCGCTCGTTCGCCGATTTACCGCGGGAGGCCGGCGAAATTACCGCGGGAATTTCGTGGATCGGTAATCGCTTGAGCATCGAGCTCAACGGGCAGGCGATTTCCTCGCCGGAGGACGGCGAAGAGTTGCGCGCCGACGGCAGCCACCTCGCCGTCAACGTCGGCAATTATTCAATTGCCCTCAGCACGCTCGATCGCTGGTGGGGTCCTGGCTGGGACGGCAGCCTGATCCTGTCCAATAACTCACGTCCGATTCCTGCGGTTATGATCGATCGCACGTTTACCGATCCATTCAAGACGAAGTGGCTCAGCTGGATCGGACCTTGGGATGCCAGCGTGGTCTTTGGCCAAATGGAAAGCGATCGAGTAGTTCCGGAGCCGCAGTTCTTCGGTTTCCGAATCAACTTCCGGCCGATTCCGTCGCTCGAAATCGGCCTGTCACGGACGGCGCAGTGGTGTGGTGAAGGAAGACCCTGCGATCTCAACACCTTTGGTGACTTGCTGATCGGTCGAGACAATCGCGGCGGCAGCGGCATCGATATTAATAACGAACCCGGCAACCAGCTGGCGGGCGTCGATTTCCGCTGGGCCTTCAACGCATTCGAAGTTCCGTTGGCTATTTACGGCCAGTTCATCGGCGAAGACGAGGCGGGCGGATTTCCCAGCAAGTTCCTGGGCCAGGGCGGCGTAGAGGCGAGCGGCACCTGGCACGATCGCTGGTCGTGGCGCGGATTCGGCGAATTCGCAATAACCAAGTGCCGCTTCTACCAGTCAGCAGCCGATTACAACTGCGCCTACAATCACAGTATTTACGAGACAGGTTACCGCTATCGCGGCCGCAGTCTCGGTCACGGCAGCGACAGCGATGCGAGAATTTTCTCGACAGGACTATCACTAGCCGACGACGCTGAAACTCAATGGCAGTTGCTCGCGCGGTTGGGCGAGTTGAATCGTGGCGGGGCACCCGATGCCCGCCATACATTGACAGCGACGCCACAAAACATGGCGAGCCTTGAGCTGTCGCATAGTCGCGTATTCCGCGCCGGGGTGATCGATATCGGCGCTGGCGTCGAGCGCATAGTCGACTCTGTGTCCGGAGAAATCGACAACGACGTGAGAGCTTTCATCCAGTGGCGAACTTCCCGATGATCCTCGTAGGAGCCCGAAGTACGGGCGATCAACTGCTGTCCTGGGTTCGCACCCTTGCAGACGCCCGTATCATGGGCGATTTCGCAAACTGTATTGCGTGCGAAAAATCGCCCGTGATACGGGCTCCTACACCCGCCTTGTTCGCCGTACTCATGATTGCGGCACTGCTCGCGCAATCCGCCGCCGCCGAACCCTGGGCAGCCCCCGGTGACCTGCGCTTGCGTCACGACCTGCAACTCCTCAACGACTCAGGTGCCACCAACCTCCCTCTGAGCACGTGGCCGCTGTCCTGGAGCGATATCGGAAGCGGTCTTGCCGCCATCGAACATAGGGAGCTTTCGCCCGCTGCCCGGGAAGCCTTCACGCGATTGAACGAGCAGCTCGGCTCGGAAACCGATTCCGGCGATATCCGCTACCGAATCTCCGCTGCTGCCGCCGCCGAACCCCGCATCATCCGCTCATTCGAATCCACCCCGCGCGAGGAAGGCGAACTCGCGGGCGGCCTCAGCTGGCTCGGAGAGCGCTTTGCAATAAGGCTCAACGCCACCCTCACCGTCAACCCCCTGGACAACGACGAAGTCCGCCCCGACCACAGCTATCTCGGAATGACGCTGGGCAACTGGATGCTCTCGGCAGGTTGGCAGGAACGCTGGTGGGGACCCGGCAGGGACGGCAGCCTGATCCTCGGCAGCAATGCGCGACCGACTCCCGGCTTTGCCATCCAGCGCAACAGAAGCACACCGTTCGAGACAAGATGGCTGAGCTGGATCGGCCCGTGGACGCTCACTGCCTTCATGAACCAGCTCGACGACGAGCGTTTCGTCAATGACGCGTTGTTATTCGGCATGCGCGTGACCTTCAGGCCTATCAAGTCGCTTGAAATCGGGCTGTCGCGGACAGCACAATGGTGCGGTGACGACCGGCCCTGTGGTTTCGACGCCTTCACTGATCTTTTACTTGGCAATGACAACCGGGGCGTGAACGTCGACCCGGATGACGAACCGGGCAATCAGCTCGCCGGTATCGACATGCGCTGGAAACTGCCCAAATCGCTACCGGTCGCGTTGTACATGCAGTGGATCGGCGAGGATACGCGTCGTGGCGGCCCGGAGCTGGGATCGTGGCTGCGACAGGTGGGAATCGAGCATTGGGGACTTATCGGCAGCCTGAGTCACCGGACCCACGTTGAGCTATCCGATACAAGTTGCCGTGAAGGTGGCTTCGGCTTCAGCGACCTCAAGCCAAACTGTGCGTACGAGCATTCCGTTTACCAGACAGGGTACCGTTATAAGGGTCGAGCCATAGGTTCCGGCTCTGACGGCGACGGCCTGACCTGGTCACTCGGATCGACATTGATAGAAGCCACCGGCCACAGCTGGAATCTCACGGTACGGTACATGAAATTGAACCGGTCAGGCACCCCCGATGCACGCCATACGCTGACCGCCACGCCGCAAGAAATTACCGATCTGCAAATAAGCCACAATCGGCTTACTCACTTTGGTCGCTTTTACGTCGGACTTGGAGCAAGTCACCTCGACGACGAATTGAGCGGCGATTCCTCGACCGACGTCTCCGGTTTCGTCGAATGGGTCATGGAGTGAAACGGAGGGGCGCACATCTTCGTCACGAAACATGAATCAATCTGGCGCAAAGTATGGTGAACTTGTATCCGTTGTAACGGCATCTCACAACTCGGCATCGTGTATCGAAAGGTGCGTGCGATCAGTAGCGATGCAAATACTGGCCCCACTACAGCACATCGTTGTCGATGACGGCTCGACCGATGAGACGGTTGAGGTCCTTTCCGAATTGTCCCGGGGCATCCGACACCTGACGGTCATCCGTCAACCGAATCGAGGTGCCGGTCCGGCGCGCAATGCAGCGATCGAGGCCGCAATGGGCCGTTACATCGCGTTTTTGGACAGCGATGACGTCTGGCGTGACGGTAAACTGCAAAACCAGATCACGTTCATGGAGGAACAGAAAGAAACCTTTACGTATGGAGACTACTCGGTGGTTGCGAGTTCAAGCGGCGAGCCAATCGGGCGCTTTGTGACACCTCCTGGGCTGAGTTACGATCAATTACTGGTTCGTTGTCCCATCGGTTGTTCGACTGCCGCTTACAATCAGGAGGTCTTGGGAAAGCGGTACATGCCTGCAATCAGAAGGGGCCAGGACTGGGCATTGTGGCTCGCGCTCACACGTGGCGGCGTCATGGCAAAGAAATACCCTGGTTGCGATGTCATTTATCACAAGAGGAAGGGTTCGCTCTCAGATAAGAAGCTCGGAAAGGCTTTAGACATGTATCGGATATACACGGATGAGGAGAAGATCGGCCGATTTTTCTCGGCCTACCTGCTGGCGCGACATGCGGTCAATGTCATCGCGAAGAAGCCCTGAACTTTTGTTCCAGTTTTCCGGACCAATGGCGTTCTTCATCTGCGTCGTGATTCCTTTTTTAAAAGCTGATGAGCACCTCGAATTCAGTAAATGAAGGTATTGGTCACAGGGGCATCCGGGTTCATAGGCAGCGCACTTTGCGCAAGATTTTTTGAGGCGGGCGATGTGGAAGTCGTAGCCGCCGTAAGAACTGCCAATCTCGCCAATCCCCCTTACGGTTCCATCACGGTACGCGATCTCGGGCCCGACACGCTTTGGAACGACGTCCTCCAGTCGGTTGATGTCGTTGTACATACGGCAGCCCGGGTGCATGTAACGAGCGGCACGGATCCTGCGAGTGGGTATCGACGGATCAACGTGGATGGCACAGTGAACCTGGCTCGCCAAGCGGCCGATTGCGGTGTGCAGCGGTTCGTCTTTCTGAGTTCGGTGAAAGTAAACGGTGAAAGAACACGATCAGGGCATGCGTTTGGTGCAGACGACCAGCCTGCCCCGATCGATACCTACGGAAAATCAAAATACGACGCCGAAATCGAATTATTGCGCATGACGAAGGGCCATGACATGGAGCTCGTTACGATTCGTCCCACGCTTGTCTATGGACCTGGTGTCAAGGCAAACTTCCTGACATTGCTGCATTGGGTATACAAGGGTTACCCGTTGCCGTTCGCCTACGTACGCAATGTACGTAGCCTGATTGCTGTTAGTAATCTGGTTGATCTGATAAGGGTTTGTTGTGTTCATCCCAAGGCAGCCAATGAAACGTTCATGGCAGCGGACGGGGAAGACGTGTCGATCGCCGAACTTCTCACTCGCCTTGGCGTCGCTCTGCACAGGCCGGTACGCCTGTTGCCGGTACCTCGGACGTTGCTGTTGGCAGGTGCGACGATTGCCGGCAAACGCGACTACGCGAGAAAGCTGCTTGGAAACCTGCAGGTCGATACGCGTAAGACCCGGGAACTCCTCGACTGGGCACCCATCGTCAGTATGGAGCAGGAGTTGGAGTCGACATCGCAGCATTACCTCGAAAGTTTGCAGTGAACATGCTGTGGCTTTGGCCCGCGGCGGCCCTCATGTCTTTCATATTGACCGGGATAACGCTGCGTTTTGCGGCAATGCTAGGCCTTCTGGATGTGCCTAACGAGCGCAGTTCGCACGTCGTTCCCATACCGCGCGGCGGCGGTGTGGCAATCGTCCTGACGTTCGCAGCCGGCTTGTTCGTCGCTGCCTTATCAGGCCTGGTGGACAGCCGTACGCTTGCAGCAATCGTGGGCGGCGGCGGCTTGGTGGCGTTGACGGGACTGTTCGAGGACTGTCGCAACGTGTCCGTCCAGCGGCGGCTCGGGCTGCATTTTCTATCCGCGGCATGGGTCCTCTTTTGGCTTGGCGGTATACCGCCAAGCCTGCTGCCCGCGTTGCCGCTGGCATTGGTCCAGGTGCTCGGCGTACTAGGCTTCGTCTGGCTCGTCAACCTTTACAATTTCATGGACGGCATCGACGGCCTGGCCGGCATCGAGACGGTGACGGTGTGTATCGGAGGCGTCCTGCTTTATGCCTGTTGCGTGCCTGGAGTGACTCCGTGGATCCTGCCGGTGCTTCTCATGGCGGCGGCGAGCGGCTTTCTTTTCTGGAACTTCCCGGCAGCGCGCGTCTTCCTCGGCGATACGGGCAGCGGTTTTCTCGGTTTCATGATGGCGGTGTTTTGCATCGAGGCGGCAAATCTCGACCCGGCATTGTTCTGGGCCTGGATTGTCCTGCTTGGCGTGTTCATCGCCGATTCCGGGGTGACACTGGTGCGCAGGATGCTGCGGCGCCAGCGCCTGTACGATGCGCATCGCAGCCACGCCTACCAGTTCGCGGCACGCAGAGCGCGCCGGCACGCCCCGGTCACACTGGCAGCCGGCGCGATCAACCTCGCGTGGCTGTTGCCGATTGCGTTGCTGGTTGGCACGGGTTTCGCACCGGTCCTGCCGTCATTGGTCATCGCCTATGCGCCGCTCCTTTGGCTGGCTTTTCACTTCAAGGCGGGCACACCCGAATTGCAGAAGCCGTAAACCTGGCCACGATTACAAGCCGCCTGCACGGTCGTCAATAGCCGACATCTGGCAATACGAAGGTAATAAAAGTAACCTATGTCAACGGATTGCCGTCCGAGGACGTTAATGCGGGCGTCTGGGTACACCTGCCGCGATTCGTCGCTTTGACACTCCCGAGATTGCCTAAACAGAACTCGTAGAGTTGTTGAAATATGGTAAATTCCGACTGAGTTTGATTCCGTGGCCGGGGCGACGCATATCTGCCGGGACACGTTGGCGTGAGGGTTAAGGGAGTCGTGTGAAGCCAAAGGCAAATGGAATTCAGCGCATGCGCCACCGCATTGCAAACTGGTCGCGCGTCCAGAAACAGACGACCATGATCGTGTCCGACGCCGTCGGCGTCGCCATTTGCGTCTGGGCCGCCGTGTGGATCGCCACAGGGACCCGGCAGCTCGCTACCCCGGACGTGGTCTTGCTGACGCTGGTTACCGTCGTAGTGACCGTCCCGATTGCCTGGTATGAGGGCTTGTACCGGTCGATCGTCCGTTATATGGGTGTCGAACTGTTCGTCGCCGGCACGAAGACAGCGCTTGCCGTTACCGGTGTGGTCGGTTTGCTCGTATTTGTGGCGGAGCTCGTATCGGCCCCCTTCCGGTGGGCATTGGCCTTCGCGGCGCTGTCGCTCATCAATTTGGTCGGGTGCCGCTTTCTCGCACGCATATTCCTCAATCGTCGCGGTGTCAGAGGCGAGCCGGTGATCGTTTACGGCGCTGGTGAAGGCGGTGCTCGGCTGGTGACTGCCCTGATGAACGGTGACGACTTCGTGCCCGTTGCACTGGTCGACGACAACCCGTTGCTGCAGGGTAAAAGAGTGCACGGCGTCGAAGTATATGCGCCGGTGCGTATCGAAAAGCTGATCGCAGACACCGAGGCGACCCGGGTACTGCTCGCGATGCCCAGCGCCACGCGCCGCACCCGTCGCACGATCCTCGAGCGACTGTCCGATTTTCCCGTTCACGTACAGACGATTCCGGAGATCAGCGACCTGGTGACCGGCAAGGCTCGAGTCGACGACATTCGGGACGTCGACGTCGAAGACCTTCTGGGCCGCGACGCGATACCACCGGACCCAAAACTGCTGTGTGCCTCCATTACCGGCAAGACCGTTCTGGTCACCGGCGCCGGCGGCTCGATCGGCTCGGAGCTATGTCGGCAAATTTTGCAGCTCGCGCCGAAGACGCTGGTGCTCTACGAGATATCCGAATACGGGTTGTACAAGATCGAGCGGGAGCTGCAGGATATCTCGGAGAATACCGGCAGCACATGCGAGATCGTACCGTTGATCGGCTCGGTCCATCATATTGACCGCGTGCGTGAAGTCCTCGAAGTATTTCACATCAACACGGTGTACCACGCCGCGGCGTACAAGCACCTGCCGCTGGTCGAATACAATCTGCTCGAAGGCGTCTACAACAACGTCTTTGGCACACTGCACGTCGCGAAGGCGGCGATAGAAGCCGGTACCGACACTTTCGTCCTGATTTCGACCGACAAGGCAGTCAGCCCGACGAGCGTCATGGGCGCGACGAAGCGACTGGCGGAAATGATCCTGCAGGCGCTGCAAGACGAACATCCGGGTATTCGTTTCAGCATGGTGCGGTTTGGCAACGTGCTGGCCTCGTCCGGTTCGGTGGTGCCGCTGTTCCGCGACCAGATCCGCAAGGGTGGTCCCGTCACCGTCACGCATCGCGAGATCATCCGCTACTTTATGACCATCCCGGAGGCTGCGCAGCTCGTGATTCAGGCAGGCGGCATGGCTGAAGGCGGCGATGTGTTCGTCCTTGACATGGGCCAGCCCGTCAGGATTCGCGACCTCGCTCGCCGCATGATCAACCTGATGGGCCTGACGGTGCGTGACGAAGACTCTCCGGACGGCGACATCGCGATCAAGTACACCGGCCTTCGGCCTGCAGAACGGCTCTACGAGGAGCTGCTGATCGGCAATGACGTTTCCGGCACTAACCACCCGCGTATCATGCGTGCCAACGAGGACTACATCGCCTTCGACGAACTCTTGCCGCTGATCGAGGACTTACGGATGGCCGCGGAGCGCCTGGATCGCGAGAGCGCGCGCGACGTGTTGAAGTTGGCGGTCGCCGGTTACGAGCCTGCCAACGGGATCGACGATCTGGTGTGGAACAAGAAGCATGGCTTGCCGCTCCAGTACAGCCCCGACAAAGTCGTCAATATTACGACGCGACGGGCCTGAGTCAGCGGCCCCGCCTGAGTGCTTTCGCCCATGAGGTCGTCGAGCCGGGTCGAACCGCCCGAGCGCGAAATTTCCTTGTCACTTTCAGCACCTGCGGAACCCGTCCAGACGATGTGGATATCCTGGAAGGACCACCGCCGCACCACCGGGCTGTGCGCTGCCTGGAAACTGCCATTGCACGTCATACCGTATGCGCGCGGGCCCGTATTACATCGGTTGCGCTGGTTCGAGCAGGCTTACAGGACACTCACGCTGCTGTGGCGAACGAAGCCTGCGATACTCTTCGTGCAGAATCCCTCCCTGCTCCTGACCACGCTGGCGCTTTGCAGCCGCCGTGCCTTCGGCTACACCCTCGTCGTCGATGGGCACAACGAGGGGGTGAGGCCGTTTATGCGCCGCGGCCGCCTCGTGCGCTGGCTCACGCAGCATCTGCTCAAAAGTGCTGATGTCACGCTCGTCACCAACGCGGCGCTCGCGAAGGACGTCATCGCCGCCGGAGGCAGGCCGCTGGTGCTTCCTGACAGCCTGCCCGCGGCCGATTTGCCGAAGCCATTAATGTCGTCGCGCAAGGACCTGCCGCTGGTCGCCGTCATCTCCTCGTTCATGGCTGACGAGCCGGTCGCGGCGATCCTCGCGGCAGCAGCAGCGAACCCAGGGGTCCGTTTCGCATTTACCGGCGACGCGCGCCGCTTCCCACGGGATCTCGTCTTGCCCGGCAACGCGCGCCTCGCCGGGTATCTCGCCGAACGGGCCTTCTGGCGGCTCCTCGCCGAAGCCGACGTAATCTGCGATCTCACCTTGAAGCCGGATTGCCTGGTCTGCGGAGCGTATGAGGCGCTCGCGCTGGCGAAACCGATGGTGCTATCCGACAACCCGGCCACGCGGGAGCTGTTTGGCCCTGCGGCCTGCCTGACGAACAACGAGCCGTCCGACATCGCACGCGCGGTGCGTGAAGCGATCGAGCGGCGCGACACGCTGGCAACTAACGCCCGCGCACTTCGCAACGCTTACGCGACGCCCTGGCAGCAGCAGGCCGACTCCGTCTGGAACGCCATCGCCACCACCGAAAAGGTGTACAAAGAAGTGGTCTGACCACTTTTCGGTTTGAAATCGCTACGGTGCTTGGTCCAGAGACGGTGCCCGCGCCTCCCCGCTCAGTTCGTTCACCCGGTCGGCACGGTTTTTAGGTAGGGATAGACGGCTATGTTATCGAAGAAGGCGCATTCCTGGCTAAAAGTACCGTCGCTGTTGCGAGGGGCGTAATCCACCGTGTCACCGCCATGGAACGTGTTAAAAAGAAGATTCTTTATCAGTGTCGTTTTTCCATCCGCAGCGCGAAATCGGACGTTCCCACGGCTGACGACCTTGGTGCCGTCGACAAATAGCTCCACCCGACCATTCGCAACCTCAGGTGGATTGTTCAAGTGAACGTACAGGGAAATGCTGTAGTAGCGGTTTGTTTCGAACCTGAAGTTTCCGGCGGGGACGATTTCACCATAGCGTCCCGGCAGGTCCTGGTGATAGAGGTATGTACCCAGTTTTCCGCCTTCGAGGAAAGC
>JBGTHC010000193.1:0-1898 GCA_041746375.1 Woeseiaceae bacterium | reverse complement strand
CGCACGCAATTCTTCGTTGGTGATCAGGTGCGCGGAGCCCGGTACATCGGCAACGCTGCGCCGGTGGCCGATGATGGTCACGGTGTCCAGAGCGTCGCTGCCGGTTGCAGCGGACTCACTGGATTGAGCGAAGAGGGAGGAGGTAGCGACGGTCAGGAGGAACACCCCGGTCAAAGACCGGACGGAGCGGGCGGGTTGCATACAGGACCTCGGGTCGGGATGTTGTTAAAACCGGAGTTGAAAGTTAACGAAAATGCGAATGATTCGCAAGTGCATCTTTAGCGTTTCCGACGTCAGACTGTATAATTTGCATGAATTCAATTACTTTTAGTGATTTACTCGAAGGGTTGTAGCGACGTGATGCCGCATATTGGGCAGACCGCCACGACGTATTTTACTTCTGCCGCCAGTGTTTCGGACGTCGATTGATCGGTGTCGCCATCCCGGTGCGCGTGGCACCATTGCCGGGTAGTGACCTGGATGGACGGATTTGAGCAGCAAGAATCGAAAACTGTTGATCGTCGAGGACGACCCCGGATTGTTGAGCCAGCTGCGCTGGTGCTTCGAAAGTTACGACGTCGTGACAGCCGAGGATCGCAGCTCGGCCATCAACGAGTTGCGGCGACACGCGCCCATGGTGGTGTTGCAGGATCTTGGGCTGCCGCCGAACCCCGAAGGCGTTGACGAAGGTCTCGCCACGTTGCAGGAAATTTTGAAGCTCGCGCCACACACGAAAGTTATCGTCGTGACGGGGCACGGTGACCAGGAGAACGCGCTGAAATCCGTCGGCATGGGTGCGTACGATTTTTATCACAAGCCGGTTGATACCGACACGCTGCAGTTGTTGGTGGAACGCGCGTTCAATATCAGCGAACTCGAAGGCGAGAATCGCCGGCTGCAGAGCCTCGCGAGCGAATCGCCGCTGGATGGCATCGTAGCTGCCAGCGAAGGCATGCTGCAGGTCTGCCGCATGATCGAGAAAGTGGCGCCGACCAATGTCACGACGTTGTTGCTCGGCGAGTCCGGTACCGGCAAAGAGTTGCTGGCACGCGCGTTGCACCGGCTTAGCCCGCGCGCGGAAAAGCGTTTCGTCGCCATCAACTGCGCAGCGATTCCCGAGAACTTGCTCGAATCCGAATTGTTCGGCCACGAGAAAGGCGCGTTTACCGGCGCGGGTAAACAGACGCCGGGCAAGATCGAAGTTGCCAACGGCGGCACGCTGTTCCTCGACGAGATTGGTGACATGCCGATGCCGCTGCAGGCGAAGATGCTGCGCTTTCTGCAGGAGCGCGTCATCGAGCGCGTCGGCGGTCGCGAAGAAATTTCAGTGGATGTGCGCGTGGTCTGTGCGACGAACCAGAATCCGGCCGAGCTGATCTCGCAGGGATTGTTTCGCGACGACCTGTACTACCGAGTGAGTGAAATCACCATCGAGATTCCGCCGTACCGGGATCGCGAGGAAGGGCGGCTCATACTGGCGCGCACCTTGCTGGTGAAATACGCACAGCAGCAGGGCAGGGCGCTCATCGGTTTCAGCGACGATGCGAACAATGCGATCGAGGCGTACTCGTGGCCCGGGAACGTGCGTGAGCTGGAAAACAAGATCAAGAGTGCCGTGATCATGGCGGATGGCAAGCAGGTGACGGCGGCCGACCTGGGTATCGATAACATGGAGCCGGCCCCGGAGTCGCTCAATTTGCGCGAGGTGCGGGCGCGTGCGGAGTCGAAGGCGATACGTGTCGCGCTGATGAAGAATTTCGGCAATATCTCGCGTGCAGCAGAGCAGCTCGGCGTGACGCGTCCGACGCTTTATGACCTGATGAATAAGTATGGGTTGTCGGCGGAGGCGTATTCGAAGCGGGAGGCGTAGGTGGGGCAGCTTGGCATTCGCGCGCGGG
>JBGTHC010000192.1:0-19700 GCA_041746375.1 Woeseiaceae bacterium | reverse complement strand
TTGAAGTTCGCCTTCATCGCATACAGCACGCGATCGACTGATCGCATGGCTAGCACGTCCTGCGCGGCGGTACGCACCGTCTGCAGATCGTAAACGTAAGCATTCTGTTCCTGCTCGGCGATTTTCAGCAGCGCCGGGCGCTTAATCTGCCACCAGATGTCGCGCAACTTTTCCGGCACCGGCTGTTTCTGGAACAGCTGCTCCCAACTCGGGCCGTATGCCGAACGCCCGGGTGCCTGGTCTATCATGCTTGCATGCAACTTGCCGACAATTCGTACGACCTGCGATTGATCGATCACGAAACTGAAATTCAGGTCGTTCGCCGCTTGCGACACAAGGTGAATTTTCTCTTCCTCGAATACCGTCAGCGCCGGTGCCAGTCGTGGCAGGATGGTACGAATCTTGCGCCCGACCAGGCTGACGACCGCGCAATTCGCAATCATGCGCACACGGCAGAGCCGACCCAGATCACGCAGCAGCGCGTCGCGAATTTCGGCGGTCAGCATGTCATCGCTGGTGTCGATCGAAACCGTCACGTTGGTCTCCGAGGTTGAGACCAGGTCGATCGAAACGCCATGATTCTTGAAACACCAGAAGGCATCAGCCAGGAAGCCCACTTCATGCCACATGGCCGCGCCTTCCATTGAGATCAGCACGGTGTCTGAGCGGGTGGAGATGCCTTTCACCTGGGCTGCGGATGTTGTCGTGATCGCGGATACGACTGTCCCGGCCAGGTGGGGGGCCGTCGTACAACGCAGGAACAACGGAATCGAATGATCGCGCAGCGGCGACAGGCTGCGTGGATGAAGGACCTTGCTGCCCATCGACGCGAGCTCCTGTGCCTCGTCGTAGTGCAGTTCGAGCAACAGTCGTGCGGACGGCACCAGGCGCGGATCGGCGGTGTACATACCCGGCACATCCGTCCAGATTTCGAGTCGTCGAGCCTGAATTTTTGCCGCCAAATAAGCGGCCGAGGTGTCGGAACCTTCACGACCAAGCAGCACCGTCTCGCCCCGCGCGTTGCTGGCGATAAACCCCTGGGTCAGGATGACCTTTCCGGAGGCTGCAAGTGATTGGCTGAGGTCGGCGTCCGGGGCGCAGGCACAGGTCGCTGACAGGTAGGACTGCGTTGCAGGCATGGCGGCACGGTCCTCACTGCGAAGCAGATCCCGCGCATCCCGCCACTCGATATCGATTCCTTCCTTCTCGAGCCAGGCGACCCCGATGCGAGAGGCCATCAGCTCACCCTGGGCCAGCACGCGCGCGCGTACACGTGGGCTCGCTTCCCGCACGAGCGATATGCCGGCTACCAGACGCTCGAGCTCATCGAGGGCCGGCGCCAGAAGTGTCGCGCCGTCCACACCAAGGTCGGCAGCTAGATTCAGATGCTGTTTGCCAAGCGCCACAAGATGCTCACCGGGCTCACCCTGCACGGCACTGTCGAGCAACGTAGCAAGCATGTTCGAAACGCCGCGCAATGCAGAGTGCACCACGAAAGGCCGCAGTCCTTCTTCCTGTCGATTGCGAACTAGTGCGGCGATGGTTCTCCAGTTCTCAGCCGTCGACACGCTCGTACCGCCGAACTTCATCACCACCCAGAGTGACTCAACTATGTTCTGCGGGGCACCGAGTGACCGGCTATCAAGAAACTCTGCTTCGTCGATAATCATTTCGCACCTGTCGCGCGTGTCTCTGCGATTGCAAGTTCAACGCTACTCGCAGCACCACAAAAAAAACCCGCACGGATAATCCCTGCGGGTTCTATGACAACAGCTTTTTCGCGTTAGTTAGTCGCTGCTGCTGCCGGTCGCACCCGCGCACCTCTGGCGCGCCATTTGTTTTAAGTGTTGACAAGCTGCGGCAGCGCCGCAGCCCGGGCACTTTACGCGGGTGGATTCGTATAGCATTGCCGCAGTAAATAGCAGCGGTGCCTGCAGGTCAAGTGTTGCTGCCAGCTGGCGCACGCAGTGGCGCAGGCAGTGGCGCAGGCGAAGGCGTCATAGCCATCAATTGTGCCAGTCCGGTGCGACAGTAACCGCGCCCCCGGATGCAGAGCCGACCATGGCGCGGTACTTGGCAAGAACACCGCCGGTGACCGCGGATTCCGGCGGCCGCCAGGCCTGCCTGCGACGCGACAATTCGGCATCGTCGACGTCGACGTCGATGCGCCGGGCGTTGGCGTCGATTCGGATACGGTCACCGTCCACGAGTAGCGCGACAGGACCACCCACAGCGGCCTCTGGAGACACGTGCCCGACCACGAACCCGTGACTGCCTCCTGAGAAGCGGCCGTCCGTGATCAGGGCAACGTCCTTGCCGAGCCCTTTGCCCATGATAGCGCTGGTCGGGCTCAGCATCTCGCGCATACCCGGCCCGCCCTTCGGCCCTTCGTAGCGAATGACAATAACGTCGCCGGCCAAGATCTCGTCATCCAGAATGGCGCGCAGCGCACGCTCCTCCGAGTGAAAGACCCTGGCGCGGCCGGAAAAAACGAGTCCTTCCTTGCCGGAAATCTTGGCTACGGCGCCTTCCGGCGCGAGGTTTCCATACAGAATCACCAAGTGGCTATCGCGCTTGACGGGGTCGTCGAACGATCGCACGACCTCCTGACCGGCTGGATAGTCAGCAACGTCAGCGAGGTTCTCGGCCATCGTGTTGCCGGTGACTGTCAGGCAATCGCCGTGCAACAGACCGCGATCCAGAAGACGTTTCATCAGCGGCCGAATGCCGCCTATGGCGATCAGTTCAGACATCAGATAGCGGCCACTGGGTTTGACATCGGCGAGAACCGGCACACGCGCACCGATCGCTGAAAAATCGTCGAGGGTCAGGGATATCCCTGCTTCATTTGCCATCGCAATCAGGTGCAGAACCGCATTTGTCGAACCGCCGAGCGCGATAACAACGGTGACCGCATTTTCAAAGGCTTTGCGGGTAAGAATGTCGCGCGGCTTTATATCTCGCCGGATCAGGTTTACGACCGCTTCACCGGCACGCCGACAATCGTCAGCCTTTTGCGCGGAAACCGCTTCCTGCGCCGAGCTGTTGGGCAAACTAAGCCCCAACGCTTCGATCGCAGACGCCATTGTATTGGCCGTGTACATGCCGCCACAGGCTCCCGGCCCGGGAATGGCGGTCTTTTCGACCTCCAGCAATTCCCCTGCCGTGATTGTGCCGGCAGCCCGGGCACCCACGGCTTCGAAAACCGACACGATATCGCGGCGGTGCTGTCCGGGCTTGATGGTACCGCCATAGATAAAAACGGCGGGCCGGTTCAGCCGTGCAATGGCCATTACGCAGCCGGGCATATTCTTGTCGCAGCCACCAATGGCGACCAGGCCGTCAAAACCCTGAGCGCCGACAACGGTCTCGATCGAATCCGCAATCACTTCTCGCGAAACCAGCGAATAGCGCATGCCGGGCGTACCCATCGAGATGCCGTCCGAAACCGTTATTGTATTGAAGAGGACGCCCTTGCCACCCGCAGCGTCGACCGACTCCACAACCTGGCGGCCAAGCTGATCAATATGCATGTTGCACGGCGTCACCATACTCCAGGTCGAGGCAACGCCGATCTGTGGACGCTGGAAATCGTCGTCGTCGAAGCCGACCGCTCGCAGCATCGCCCGACTCGGCGCATGCTCTTCGCCATCAACAATTATGCGGGAATATCGGCGTAATTCTTTTTCTTCCATCGATCCTGCCTGTCAGTGTTGTCGGGCCGCCTGCTGCGCATCGCGACAGTTTGGGCGAATTGTTTCTTTTGTTAGCGGGAAACCGGGGAATGGGTAGGGTTGCTGACTGCGGCGTGCTCAATATATTTCGCGAATAACAACGGTAACCAATTGCGGGATGTTTTCTACCGCCGGCACACCTGCCCCTACAATCTCGAGCGTAAATGTCTTGTCCGCATCGGCAACTGAATCCTGCACCAGGGGAATGAGCAGACGCGCAGTTCGCTGACCGGGACCGAAAATCAGTGCATTTGCTGCCGGCAGAAAATAATCCTCACCCTCCGTGGCTGTGCCATCGCGCACCAGGTACCTTACTACATGCTCGTCGTTGTCAGGATTGAATCGAAGAACATCGACCTGCACGGCCGGATCGCTTTCTCGCACGATAATCTGACTCACGGCAAAGCCAACGGTATTGGTTGGAAGATCCGCTTCGAAGGCACGTTGATCGTCGTCCTCGAGGGTAAGGCTGATCGTCGCCAGAGCCGATTCCGGATCCTGTACGTTGCGGACCGATAGCGTCGCCACTCGATCGGGCTCTTGAGCGGTATTTGACGACATGGAGATGACTACGCGAGCCCTGTCCTGACCCGCTGGAAACTCCGCAATGCCATCGTTGCTTAAGCGATACCGTCCGGAACCCCAGGGCGACAGATTGCCGTTAAAGCCCACTTCGTCAAGCCGCACGGTGAGCGGCTCACCGACATCAAACTGGCGCACCAGGTCGATGACCGCGTCGCCTGCATCCTCTTGCAGGATCAGCGGCACCGGTTCGGCCGCTGCCCCGACGGCCGTCAGGTTGATAACGTCGGTCGGCGGCGGCAAAGTGGAAAAATCGATCGTTTCAGCCACTTCCGGCTGTTCCATCAGCGGTGTCTGCTCGAGGTCCGGCAGCGATGTATCCGGCCCTTCAGGCTCGTCAGCGACAGGCTCCGGCCCTGCTTCGGTTACGATGTCGGATTCGGATGCGACGTCAGATGTATCAGGCGAATCAGCGGGCACAGTGGTGTCCGGCGCGTCAGTGATCGGGGGCAGGTCGGTTACATTCGCATCGTCAGCGGCTGGCTGCGGAACCGGTTCCTCGATCAGCCCGCGTTCCTGCAGAAAGGAGGTAGCGTCTCTCTGGATGCGGCCAGCCAATTCTGGCTGAGTGATCAGCAAGGCAGCTATGCCAATTGCAAGCACCGCGACGATGCCGATACCCATTCCACGACGCCGATGTGCGACTGCGGGTTTCGGCTCGACGAAAATCGGTTCCGCTGTTACACGTTCGTTTGCAATGGCTGGCCCGCCGACGGCATCGAGCGCCTGGATAAACTCGGCAGGCGTCGCAAACCGTGTCACCCGCGAAAACGCGAGGGATTTCTTCAATGCGCGCCAGTGGGTATCGCTGATGCCCAGTGGTCGTTGCGGCTCCATGCCCTGCTCAGCTGCGTCTGCCGCATTACGTGGCCCGAAAACGCGATGGCCGGCGACCATGCGATACATAAGGCAACCCAGCGAAAACACATCATCGGCGGGTGTTGGATCCTCACCAGTCAATACCTGCATGCTCGAATACGCCGGAGTGATGGCTCCCAGCACACCCGGGTCGAAATCTTTCCTTCGCTCGCTTTCTTTCTGGCGAATACGCGCAACGCCAAAATCGAATAATTTCACCTGTCCGGCAGGCGATATCATGATATTGGCCGGTTTCACATCCGCATGAACCACACCACAACGGTGCGCGTAGTCGAGCGCGTTCCCGACCTGTCGCACGATGTCGAGGGCTGTGACCAGATCGATCTTTTTGTTGCGATTCTCGTCGAGAATTGCTGCGAGCGACCTGCCCTCCAGCCACTCCATGACGATAAAATACATATCGTCTTCGCGATCGAGGTCGATGAAGCGAACGATATTGGGATGCGTGAGGCATCGTCCTTTCGCTGCTTCCTGTTGCAGGGCGCGTAACGCGTACCCGTTTCTCGCCAGCTTGGAAGACAGAACTTTGACGGCAACCCAGGGTTCAAAACCCTCGGTTTCCGCCAGGCGCCGATCCAGAGCTTTGTAAACGACTCCCATGCTGCCGCCGGCAATTCTTTCCTGAAGCAGGAACCGGTCACGCAAAACCGTACCGACCTGCAGCTGATCCTGTGGTGCAGCGGTTTGAACGCTGTCTTTTGCGATTACGGTCGTTTCACGAAACGAATCTCCGGTATCGTCCTGATCGATAGCGTCGGGCATGGTCGCCATACTTTCGATGGCAACCCTGTCAAGCACGTTGCGGACAAGTTGATAGGTTTCGAGCCGCAACTTTCCCGCGTTGTATCGCTTTTGTAGAATGTTGCGAAGAGTCGACTCCTCGACGCGCGTCTTCGAAAGCAGCACGGTAATTGTCGAGTGGATTTCATCCAGGAGCGGCGAACTGTCATCCTGCGACCTGATCTTGAGATCAAAATCGTCAAGATGAGCCGCGAACGACTCCTCTGCACTGTTCAAACTGGCACTCATTGGTATATCAAGGCAGCCCCCTGACCGGGCGGGCTAATAACTTGTTCCTCATGCATTTTAGCGTCGACCTGCCGGTCTCAGACGCCAAGTGTAACGTGAACTCGAATTATGGGAACGGGACCTGCTCGCAATTCCCACGACAACGGCCTTATTGCCGGGCATACCGTGCTGAATTGCCGCGACAATGCTGGACTTGCGCGGATTTTCTATAGGACCTTGCCGGGATTGAGGATGTTCCCCGGGTCCAATGCCGCCTTGATCCTGCGCATCAACGACAGTTCGGTCGGCCCGCGATAGTCCTCGAGGTAGCCGCGTTTTGCCTGGCCAATGCCGTGTTCCGCACTGATGCTGCCATGATAGGTAGCCACAAGATCGTAAACGATACCGGCAATTGCCTCACGTTCGTCCAGAAATCTTTCCCGGGGCCAGGACCGTGGCTGACTGACATTCAGGTGCACATTGCCATCGCCGACATGGCCGAATGCGACCACGCGTGCATCCGGCAGGTACCGCAAGATGGCCAGTTCAGCCTGGTCGATAAATGCACCTACCTCGCCGACGGGAACGGACACATCATGCTTCAGGCTGGCGCCTTCGAGTTTCTGCGCCTCGGATATGGAGTGCCGCAAGCGCCAGAATGCCGCTGCTTCCAATGCATTCTTCGCAATGACGGCATCCTGCACCAGCGAGCACTCCAGTGCGCGAGCCATCACTTCTTCAATCGCCTCCGGGTCTGATGGATGCGATGCTTCAACCAAGACGAACCAGGGGTGCTCCGCGTCGAATGGAGCACGCGTGCCGGGGATGTGCCGCAAAACAAAACTCATCGCGCGGTCCTGGATCAGTTCAAAAGCATCAATGCCATCGGCAAGCTCGTGGCGCAAGAACGCCAATAACGCAACAGAATCCCTGGGCGCTGCGAGCGCCACGAAGGCTGTTCGTGTATTTGCCACTGGCGGGTATATGCGAAGAGTCGCAGCGGTAATGATGCCGAGCGTACCCTCCGCGCCAATGAACAACTGTTTCAGATTGTAGCCGGCCGTGTCTTTGCGGAGTGCGCGCAAGCCCTCCCAGACGCTGCCGTCTGCCAGCACGACTTCCAGGCCCAGAACCTGATTACGGGCAGTACCGTAGCGCAAGACGTTGATGCCACCGGCATCTGTCGATAAGTTACCACCAATCTGGCAGCTGCCTTCGGCCGCCAGACTGAGGGGGAACAGGCGGCCCGCATCGGCGGCAGCGGCCTGTACCTTGGTCAGCAGGCAACCGGCCTCGGCAACAAGGGAAAAGTCCTGCGGAGAAATTGAGCGGATGGCATTCATGCGACCCAGCGAAAGCAGGATCTCGTCGCCTGCCGCGCTTGGAATCGCTCCCCCGCACAGACCTGTGTTCCCACCTTGCGGCACAATGCCCGTGCCACTCTCGGCGCAGGCACGGACGATTTCGGCTACCTGCCGCGTGCTGGCCGGCGACAGCATCAATGGCGTATTGCCGCGATAGAGCCCCCGCCACTCCGTCAGATGGGGCGCCAGCAGGTCCGGATCGTCGCTCCAGCCACCGGGCCCCACAATATCTTTGAGACAATCAAGCAGCACAGCTGAGTGGTGTAACGGTATTATGTGAAGCGGCCGCCTGGCGGCGGCCGTTCAAGTCCAGAGATAAGAACGACATAGGCTAAATTCTTGATAGTACTTGCGCGATCGAACGGGTTTGATTAGTTTGGCGCGACGGTACACATAATGCACATAAAAAGTAACTTAGGCACTCGCAACGATCTCCTGGCGTTTCCCTGGCAGCCACCGCATGGAATATGACGACCTTTCACAGTCGGGCATAAGGCGCGTTGCCAACTATTCCCCGTACCTCGACCAGCTGGCCGGTTTTGCCAACGAAATGGGCTTGCGACAACGCAGCAACCTGGTGCATCTGGAACGTTGCCTCCACGAACAATGGGCCCTCGGGCAGAACAGCATCCTGAGCTGGACGCCACTGGACGACGGCATTCTTGTACTGGTCGTTCCGCATTACGCGATTGCCGAGTACACCTCCGTACCTGCCGCCGATGCACCAAATTCACACCGGGTGTCTGCAAATTTCATCATGGAACTGATCTCCGGGGAACGACAGCTGACTTTGACACAGATGCAGAAAGTAGCGCGGCTACTGAAAGTTGAACCCCGTTACCTGGCGCTGCGTCAGCCCCTGACCGGGCACTCGGTCGAAACGCAAATCATCGAGAAAATGATTCGTCGTTACGGCATCAACTATGTCGCAAGTCGAGCCGTGACCTTGTTCGACATCGTAGGCTTCAGCCTGCTGACACCGTTTGAACAAATGACCCAACTCAACAGTCTGTCGTACTCGTTGAATTCCGCGCACGCCAAGATGCTTGAGAAAGACATCAACATAAATTTTGCCCGTTCCTCGAGTGGCGACGGCTTTTACATCTGGAACCGGGATCACGGCCTTGAGGCCAACCTGAATCTCTACCATTTCATGCACATTGTGCTGGCTGACAACGCGATCGCCCGAAGCAAGGCCACGTCCAAGGCGGTTCCGCGTTTGCGGGCATGCTTTCATGTTGGCAGTTGCTATGAATTCCATCAGGCAGAAGGCCTCAATCCGACCATTCACGACTACATCGTAGGGGACGTAACGATCGAGCTTGCCAGAATGATCGAAGCGGCGGTGCCTGGTCAGATTCTTGTCGGGGACTTTCTGGCAGATTTGACCGGTGTGTCGAATGAACATGCTGAATCGCAAGTGCATCTTGACGCAGTAAGTTTTCTTGTCCGGGCGCAGGGTAGCCTCGAAAAACTCAGCGGACTTGAGTTATCGGGGGAGAAGGTCTCGGGTATCAAATGCTACCTGACCGGCGAGCGCCTCGAAAGCGGTGAGTTCAGCGTTCGCAAACTGCAGATTAAGGACAAGCACGGACTGTCTCGCGTTGCCTATAACGCGAAAGTGAACATTTATCGTGATCATGCCCAGCCGATCCTGCTTGGCATCGAAGACCGGAAGCTTGCGGAGATACGACCGGCCTATTGAATTGGCGAATCTTCACCCTTTGTGCCGAATTAACCAATGAATTCATCTGCCCTGGTGGCTGCAAATCTGTCGCATCTGGATCTGCTGATGCCCCTTGTGCGCAGCTACCATCGATTCGAGGAGATCGAAATGTCCGACGATGCAAGGTTGGCGGCGGTGACTCCTCTGCTGGGCGGCAACTCGCTGGGCGACAATTCGCTGGGCAAAGTCTGGTTGATAAAACAGGCAAATGCGGTGATCGGTTACGTTGCCGTTTGCTTTGGCTACTCGATCGAATTTCAGGGGCGCGATGCATTCGTCGATGAGTTTTTTCTGATCGAATCGGCACGCCGCCAGGGAGTCGGACGGCAGGCATTGAATTTCGTAAGATCGGCGGCCGCCGAACTAGGTATCGTCGCCCTGCATCTGGAGGTTGCACGCAGCAATACGCACGCGCGACGCTTTTACGAAACGCTGGGATTCACGGCCCGCGACAGGTACCACCTGATGAGTTGCCCTTTGGGAAAGTCGCAATGATCGGTTCAAAAAAATGGTCGGGGCGGGGAGATTCGAACTCCCGACCCCCACAACCCCATTGTGGTGCGCTACCAGGCTGCGCTACGCCCCGACCGGCGTACGAAAAGAGTGGACAGCCATCCATGAAACGGGTGGCCAGACGTTGAGAAACGAATAACTCTCAGCGTCGCAGTATCTTCAGAACCTGTTCAAGTTCCAATCGCAACTGCTTGATAATCTGTTGACTTTGACTAACATCTGTCTTGGCTTCATCGCCGGTCAGGCGCTGCCGGGCGCCCCCGATGGTAAAGCCGTCGTCATACAGCAGACTGCGTATCTGACGAATGATCAAGACGTCCTGACGCTGGTAATAACGACGGTTGCCCCGTCGCTTAACCGGTTTCAGTTGTGGAAATTCCTGTTCCCAGTAACGCAGTACATGCGGTTTGACAGCGCACAAGTCGCTGACCTCACCGATAGTGAAATAGCGTTTACCAGGAATAGGCGGAAGTTCGTCGTTATTCCCCGGTTCCAGCATAGGCCTCTACTCGGGCTTTTAGTTTTTGTCCCGGTCTGAAAGTAACCACACGGCGCGCCGTGATCGGAATCTCTTCGCCAGTCTTTGGGTTTCTACCCGGACGCTGGTTCTTGTCTCTAAGATCAAAGTTTCCAAAACCGGAAAGTTTAATCTGCTCCCCTACGGCAAGTGACGCCCGCAGCTCCTCAAAATACAAATCAACGAGTTCGCGGGCTTCGCGTTTGTTCAGCCCCAGTTCGTTGAACAGGGATTCTGCCATGTCTGCTTTCGTCAGTGCCATGAGTTTTATTCTCTGAGTATCGCGGCCAGTTCCCGCTGCAACCCGCGCACTGCTGCCAGTGTTGCTGTGTCCGCATCGTCGTCAGTAAGCGTGCGGGAAGTTTCCTGCAAAATCAAGCCCAAAGCTACGCTTTTTCGCCCTGCTTCTATGCCTGGTCCGCGGTAAACATCGAAAATCACGACCTGGCGAATTATATCCGGCGCCGCCGATAACACCACATTAATCAACTGCTCAGCGGCTACGTCGTTATCGACCACAACGGCGATGTCCCGCCGCACCGAGGGATAGCGGGACGGGGCCACCGCACATGGTATTTCAGCGGCAAAAGCAGGCTGGAGGTCCAGTTCGAACAGCATTACCTCGGCGTCGATATCGAACCAGCGTCCGGCTGCGGGATGCAGTTTACCGGCCAGGCCCACGACCTGACCGTTGCGCACGATCCGGGCCGTCTGCCCTGGCTGCAGGGCCGGATGCTCGCTCGGCTCAAAGGTAACTCGCGTCCCCGCACCGCTCATGGCCAGCAACGCTTCAATATCCGACTTTATGTCAAAGAACTCCGCATCACGCGGGATGTTGCCCCACTGCTCCGGCACCACCGGCCCGAGCGCCAGGCCGGCCAGGCGCTGTACTTCAACTGGCTCCACCAATGACCCATGAAACGAGGTACCAATCTCGAACAAACGGATGCGCGCCTGCTGTCGGGCAAGGTTGGTCGCGGCAACTTTCAACATACCGGGCAACAGTGAGCCGCGCATGACCGACATTTCGCTGGAGATCGGGTTGCTGAGTTCGAGCTCGGTATCGCTACCGGTGAAACGGCGGTTGGACTCCACATCGACGAAGCTGTAGGTGACAACCTCGCAGTAATCTCGTGCAACAAGCGTTTGAGAAATTCTCTCCAGGTCGACGCGCTGCTCAGTAACCGGCCGGAGCGGCAAAGCAGCCGACTCAGTCGTCTCGGGAATACGCTCGTAGCCGTAGACACGCGCAACCTCTTCGATCAGGTCGGCTTCAATTTGCAGGTCGAATCGAAAACTCGGTGCCTTGACGCGCCAACCAGCTTGCGTTTCGTCGAACGCGAGGCCCAGCCCATTGAGAATGGCCGTCACCTGCTCGTCGGCCAAGCGGGTTCCCAGGAGGCTCGCCAGTCGTTCGCGTCGTAATTCGATCCATGGGTTGAGCGGGAGGGAGTCGGCATGGCATTGGTCGACCAGCGGACCCGGCTCGCCACCCGCAACGTCAAGAAGAAGTTGCGTCGCGCGCTCGACCGCCTGTGCCTGACCGGCCGGATCGACACCTCGCTCAAAGCGCAGGGATGCGTCGGTGTGCAGCCCATACGCACGGGCACGACCGGCAACAACCGCCTGCGGCCAGAAAGCCGCTTCGAAGAAGACATTTACGGTGTCTGCCGTCACCGCGGTGGTCAGACCTCCCATGATGCCGGCCAGACCGATCGGGCCCGAATCGTCGCTGATCACCAGCGTGTCCGTACTGAGTGTTATTTCACGTTCGTCCAGCAGGGTGACTGCCTCGCCCTTGCGGGCAAACCGCGGACGTATGGCGCCGCGCAGTCGATCGGCATCGTAAGCGTGCAGCGGCTGGCCGGTTTCCAGCATGACGTAATTGGTAACGTCTACTACCGGATGAATCGAGCGGATGCCACAACGGCGCAATCGCTCAGTCATCCAGTATGGAGTCCGGGCACGCGGGTCAAAGCCATGCACAGTTCGCCCGGCAAATCGCGGGCAGGCGTCCGTATCATCGATAATTACCGAACGGGTCGCTTGGCGGCTCGCGCCATTTACGGGCTGGACGGCACTCGACGATTGCGGATTCAACCGTGCCCCGGTCAGGGCCGCAACCTCTCGTGCAATGCCACGGATACTGAAACAGTCACCGCGATTCGGTGTCAGGTTCAGCTCCAATACGTGGTCAGGCAGCTGCAAAAGGCGGGTCAGCCGGGTGCCTGGCAGCGCATCCGCGGCGAGTTCGATTATGCCGTCGGTGTCGTCGCCGATACCCAGTTCCCGTTCGGAACAAAGCATGCCGTTGGACTCGACGCCACGAATCTTGCGACGCTTGATGCGGCTACCATCGGGCAAAGTTGCGCCGACCGGCACAAACGCACCTTTCATACCGACTCGTACGTTGGGCGCACCGCACACGACCTGGACCGCGTCGCCGACCGTTGCGACCCGGCAAACGGTCAGGTTGTCGGCGTCGGGATGCTTGCTGGCAGCCAACACCTCGGCCACGACGACGTCGTCCAGGCCGTCACCGTGGCTCTCAATGGCGTCGACTTCGTGACCCGCCAGAGTGAGTCGGTCTGCCAACGCCCGGGTATCGAGCGTAGGGTCGACCCATTCACGCAGCCAGCTTTCCGGTATTCGCATCTACTACCCAGCCCGACTCAGTGAAACTGGCGCAGGTAGCGCAGATCGTTATCGAAAAAAGTCCTGAGATCGCTGACGCCATAACGCAACATTGCCAGACGTTCGACACCCATACCAAAGGCGTAACCGGTGAATTCTTCCGGATCTATGCCGGCATTCTGCAGGACGTTGGGGTGCACCATGCCGCAGCCGAGTATCTCGAGCCACTTGTCTTCTTCCCACAGCACATCGACTTCCGCCGACGGTTCGGTGAACGGGAAGTACGATGCGCGAAATCGCAGCTCGGCCGGCCGCTCAAAAAAGCTCTCCACAAACTGATGCAATACCGCCTTCAGATTAGCGAGGCTGGTGCCGCGATCGATCACGAGGCCTTCGACCTGGTGAAACATCGGCGTATGCGTCTGGTCGGAGTCACACCGATACACACGGCCCGGCGCGATAATGCGGATCGGTACGCCTTCCTGCACCATGGAGCGAATTTGCACAGGGGAGGTATGCGTGCGCAACAGCTTGCCGCCCGGAAAATAGAACGTGTCGTGCATGGCCCGGGCCGGGTGGTTCTCGGGAATATTGAGCGCCGTAAAATTGTGGAAATCGTCTTCGATCTCCGGTCCGGTGCGCACACCGAAGCCCGCTTGCACAAAGATCTTCTCAATGCGAGACATGGTCCACATGACCGGGTGCCGGCCGCCGACAGAGGCGCCCCGTCCCGGCAGCGTGACATCGATTCGATCGCTCTGAAGTTTCGCTTGCAGGGCCAGGTCGTCCAGCACGAGACGCCGAGCTTCAAGGTCGGACAGCAGCGACTTTTTTGCCTGGTTGATCTCCTGGCCGGCCGCGGGACGCTGATCCGCCGGCAAGCGGCTAAGGTCCTTTAACCGGTCCGTAAGCAAGCCCTTCTTGCCCAGATAGGAAACCCTCACCGCGTCCAGCGCAGCGAGGGTATCTGCAGAATCAATTTCAGACTTTGCGAGCTGAACAAGTTCGGCCACAGACTGCATTGGTTTCACCCGCTCAAGCGACGCCCACAGGGGTCGACGTTTCGACCGAGGTCAGTGATCAACCAATGCGGCTTGTGCCTGGCTGGCAATCGCACCGAAAGCTTCGGGATCGTGCACAGCGATATCCGCAAGCACTTTGCGATCGATGTCGATTTCCGCGCGTCGCAGACCGTCGATGAGGCGGCTGTACGAGAGACCGTGCATGCGAGCTGCTGCATTGATGCGGGTGATCCACAGCGCACGAAACTCGCGCTTGCGTTGCCGACGATCGCGGTAGGCATACTGGCCGGCCTTGATAACCGCCTGTTTGGCAACGCGGTAAACCTTGCTGCGCGCGCCGTAATAACCCTTCGCCTTGGCGAGGACCTTTTTATGTCGTGACCGGGCGGTCACGCCACGTTTTACTCTAGCCATGTCTCAATCTCCTCAGCTGTACGGGAGCATGCGGCGCACGCTCTTTACATCACAGTCCGCAACCTGTTCGGTGGAACCGAGTTGGCGTTTTCGCTTGGACCGCTTCTTGGTGAGGATATGGTTGAGATGGGATTGGGCTCGTTTGAAGCCGCCCTTGCCCGTCCGGCGGAAGCGCTTCGCAGCGCCCCGGTTGGTTTTCATTTTCGACATCAAAGTCTCCAGATTTTGTAGCCTGATGGCGTACAGCCGGTCGTTCACAACCGGGTGCCGAACCAGGCGGGTATTGGCAGTCCTGACCACTCATCCCGGCAGTTACCGGGATTCTGGCGCGGATCCGCCGTTACTCACTTTTTCTTTGGTGCCAGAACCATGACCATCTGCCGACCTTCCAGCTGCGGCATTTGTTCAACGACACCAATTTCTTCCAAGTCATTCTTGACCCTTGCCAGGAGTTTGGCGCCCAGTTCCTGATGCGCCATCTCGCGGCCCCTGAATTTCAGGGTAACCTTCGTCTTGTCACCGTTGTGCAGGAAGTCGGTGAGTTTTCGCAGTTTCACCTTGTAATCGCCTTCCTCGGTACCAGGACGAAATTTGATCTCTTTAACGTGGACCTGCTTTTGCTTGCGCTTGGCGGTCTGCGCCTTCTTGTTCAATTCGAAGAGGTACTTGCCGAAATCCATGACCCGGCAAACGGGCGGATCGGCCGTTGGAGAAACCTCGACGAGATCGAGCGTTTTTTCCCTGGCAATCTCCAACGCTGCCGCAAGAGTCATTACTCCTGCCTGATTGCCGTCCGAGTCTATGACCCGAACCTTGGGTGCTTCAATCTCTTCATTGCGCCTGACGCGCTTTGTGGATGCGATATTCCGTTCCTCCTGTCAAGAAAACAACAACCGCGGTCGTGCGCCGGAGATTCTTGCCGGCGCTAACTGCAAAATCAAACGGTTTCAGGGCGCCCTGCGTCACCCGTCAGGGGCGACGAAACCTGCACACGATGCGGGACGCGAATTCTAAAGCGCCACCGGCCCAGACACAAGCCCGGAAATGGCTGATTTGCAACAAGGTTCGGCCAGCCAACGTCGTAACATGTATCCGGCACGCAACAATTGCGCGCTTTGCAGTGACCTCCATTGGGACCACCACGGTTTGGTGGTGGGCGATGGTGGTTTCGAACCACGCCAAACAAGCCTGTATCCTCAACCACCCGCTGGGTTCGTTCCTGTCGGGGTCGTGACCTCGATTCGCACCACCACGCTTTGGTGGTGGGCGATGGTGGTTTCGAACCACCGACCTCCACGATGTCAACGTGGCGCTCTACCCCTGAGCTAATCGCCCGCTTTGGCCTGGATTTGCCGACCGCCTGGCAAACCGGGCCGCAAAGATACTTGATGCGAACTGACCGGCGCAACTTTGCCGGCAGCTGGCTAGCCGGCCAGCCGGTCCGGCAGGCCCAGTCCGCCCTTCCGCAGGCGCTGAATCTCATCGCGTAGCCGGGCAGCTTCCTCGAACTCAAGGTCGCGCGCGTGGCGCAGCATTTTCTTCTCGAGCTGCTGGGCCTTTCGCAACAGCTGCTCCGGCGACATGGATTCATAGTGTGTCGCGTCCTCGGCAACCCGACGTCGCCCGCGTCCGGGCACCGGGTACGCAGCCTCCATAATATCGGCTACCTGTTTCACGATGGTCGCCGGAGTGATGCCATGCTGCAGGTTGTGCTCGACCTGGCGCGCACGGCGACGATTCGTCTCGTCAATTGCACGTCGCATCGAACCGGTAACAGTATCCGCGTAGAGAATGGCCTTGCCGTGCAAGTTGCGCGCTGCCCGTCCAATCGTCTGAATCAATGAACGTTCCGAACGCAGGAATCCTTCCTTGTCGGCATCGAATATCGCCACGAGTGATACTTCCGGCATATCGAGGCCTTCTCGCAATAAATTGATGCCAACCAGCACATCGAATGCCCCGAGCCTGAGGTCGCGAATGATCTCGGTGCGCTCCACGGTACCGATGTCCGAGTGCAGATAGCGCACGCGTATGTCGTGCTCCTGCAAGTAGTCGGTCAGGTCTTCGGACATACGCTTTGTCAGTGTAGTGATAAGTACTCGCTGGTCGACCGCCGTTCTTGCGCGGATTTCGGAAAGTACGTCATCAACCTGCGTTCGTGCCGGCCGTACCTCGATCTCGGGATCGACCAGTCCGGTCGGACGCACCAGCTGTTCGACAACGTTTGCGGAGTGTTGCGCCTCGTAGTCGCCGGGTGTCGCAGATACGTACAGTGTTTGTGGCGACAGGCGCTCGAACTCATCGAATCGTAATGGCCGGTTGTCCAGAGCGGACGGAAGACGGAAACCATATTCGACGAGGGTCTCCTTGCGAGACCGGTCACCGCGGTACATTCCACCCAATTGGGGAATGGTTACATGGCTTTCGTCGATGATAAGCAACGCATCTGCCGGCACGTAGTCGAACAGGCACGGTGGTGGCTCGCCTTCGTTGCGACCGGACAGATAGCGGGAGTAATTTTCAATGCCCTGGCAATAGCCGAGCTCCCGAATCATTTCGAGATCAAAGAGTGTTCGCTGTTCCAGCCGTTGCGCCTCGAGCAACTTGTTGTTTTTTCTCAGCCAGTCGAGGCGCGCGCGAAGCTCTTTGGCGATTTCATCCACGGCTGCGAGAAGTCGCTCACGCGGTGTCGCGTAGTGTGTCTTCGGAAAGATTGTCAGCCGCGGCACGCGGCGCAGTACTTCGCCGGTCAATGGATCAAAATACGACAATGATTCGACTTCATCGTCGAAAAGTTCTATCCGTACCGCCTCACGTTCGGATTCCGCCGGAAAGATATCGATTACATCCCCGCGAACCCGGTAGTTACCCTGCGCCAGATCGAGTTCATTGCGCTTGTACTGCATCTCCGCCAGCCGACGCAGAATGGTTCGTTGATCGACCCGGTCACCCCGCACGATATGCAGCACCATGCTGAAATATGCTTCCGGGTCGCCCAGTCCGTAAATTGCCGAAACCGTTGCAACGATAATTGCATCGTGACGCTCAATTAGGGCCTTGGTTGCCGAAAGCCGCATCTGCTCAATATGCTGATTGATCGACGCGTCTTTCTCGATATACGTGTCGGAACTCGGTACGTAGGCTTCAGGCTGGTAGTAGTCGTAATACGATACGAAATACTCGACAGCATTGCGTGGAAAATACTCACGCATTTCGCCGTACAATTGCGCGGCCAAGGTCTTGTTGGGTGCCAGAATTATTGCCGGGCGTTGCACCGTTTCAATAACACTGGCGACTGTGAAAGTTTTGCCGGATCCCGTAACTCCCAGTAGAGTCTGGCGCGCCAGTCCATCGTTCAGTCCCTCGACGAGACTGGCAATCGCTGCTCCCTGATCGCCGGCCGGCTGATATTTGGATACCAGCGTCAAGCGCGGATTATCTTCCGTCGCATCGCTCTTGTTGGGCAACTTCGTCGATTGACGTAACATCAGCAGGAGGTTTCGGAGCAAAAACGTGAGTCTATCAGTTTCAGAACGGATGTCGCGGGTCGCACCATCGGCAACAGGTGCGGTCATTGCACTCGCCGCTGAACTGCGCGCCGCCGGACGCAACATCATCAGTCTCGGTGCGGGCGAGCCGGATTTTCCGACACCGGACCACATCGCCGCTGCAGGCAAGCTCGCGATCGATTCCGGGGAAACGCGCTACACACCTGTCGATGGTACGTTGGCGCTCAAGCAGGCTATTCAGCGCAAGTTCGCACGTGACAGTTCGCTTCACTACGAAACCAGGCAAATTCTGGTTTCGAGCGGTGCAAAACAGACGTGTTTCAATGCCTGCCTTGCAGCCCTGAATCCGGGTGATGAGGTGATCATCCCGGCACCTTACTGGGTGTCCTACCCCGACATGGTGAAAATGGCCGATGCAACGCCTGTGGTCGTCCCCACCGAAATCGACGATGGCTTCAAAATGTCAGCCGCGCAGCTACGCGCGGCGATCACTGACAGGACGCGCCTGCTGTTCCTTAACAGCCCCTCTAATCCGACCGGTGCCTGCTATTCACGTGACGAGTTGGCGCAGTTGGGCGCTGTCCTCACTGAGTTCCCGGACATCGCGATCGCTGCCGATGAAATCTACGAGCACATCTATTGGGCAGATGAACCCTTCTGCAGCTTCGCGGAAGCCTGCCCGGACTTGTATGATCGAACCATAACGATTCACGGCGTGTCCAAATGTTACGCGATGACCGGATGGCGCATCGGCTATGCCGGTGGCCCGGCGGCGATGATTAACGCCATGAAGACCATTCAGAGCCAGAGCACCTCCAATCCCTGCAGTATTTCGCAGTTTGCCGCCGCGGCGGCCCTGGATGGCGACCAATCCTGTGTGACGACGATGTCCGCGGCGTACCGGTCGCGACACGACTTCGTCGTTGACGCACTGAACGACGTGCCTGGATTCGAATGTCGGCCCAGTGCCGGTGCGTTTTATGCATTTCCGCGGGTCACCGCTGCCATGCAGCAGCACGGACTCGCTGACGATATAAAGTTCGCGGAGTTTCTGCTGCAACAGGCAGATGTTGCCGTCGTTCCGGGAAGCGCGTTTGGAAGCCCGGGCTACATCCGGATCTCGTTCGCGTGTGCACAGGAAGAGTTGCGTGAGGCTGTCGAACGAATGCAACGTGTAATGCGCTGAAATGCGGGGAACTGTGGCGCCGTTCGACCGCACGTTCCCTTGACTTGATTTCCGGGCTGGACCAGAATGCCGGCCCTGTTGTGCTTAGGCGCAACAGACAATTTTCCCCGGTAGCTCAGTTGGTAGAGCGATTGACTGTTAATCAATTGGTCGCTGGTTCGAGTCCGGCCCGGGGAGCCAGACATGCATGAACCCGCCGACGGCGCGGCCATGGTCGCCGCCGTCGGGGGATTCCCGACACCAGCGCTTAGCGCTCGATCAGCGCATGCAGGTGGCGTCGAAAATCATCCCCGACTTCCGCATGCTCCAGCCCGAAGGCCACAGTTGCTTTCAGGTAGCCCAGCTTGTTTCCGCAGTCATAGCGCTGGCCGGAAAATTCGTAGGCGTAGACCGGGGAATCGACCAACAGGTCGGCGATGGCATCGGTAAGCTGGATTTCGCCACCGGCGCCCCGTCCAGTGTGTTCCAGCTTGTCAAAAATTTCCGGTGGCAGCAGGTAACGACCGACGACCGCCAGGTTGGAAGGCGCATCGGCCGGCTTCGGCTTTTCAACGATTCGCGTGATTTTGTTGTGTTCATCCACGGCGACAATGCCGTAGCTCGACGTTTCGT
>JBGTHC010000191.1:0-7440 GCA_041746375.1 Woeseiaceae bacterium | reverse complement strand
CTGGATCTCCTCCGGCATTGCTTTGCGCATGTACCCTGGTATCGAAACCAGATCGAGTCGTGCAGCCTGGACCTCTCGGACAACTTCACTTTGGAAGATTTGCGCAAGCTGCCGATACTGACGAAGGAGCGGCTGCGACAGGAAGGCGCGAATCTGCATAGCACCGATATGCACAAGCGCGGCCCGTTTCCCAATTCGTCAGGCGGTTCGACTGGCAAACCGGTCGTGTTCCTGCAGGACAAAGCCTTCTACGCGCGGAGTGTCATCGCCGCCAAATTCATCTACAACGAAATCCTCGGCAAGAAAGCGGGCGAAGCCGAGATCAACCTGTGGGGCTCCGTGCGCGATATCGACCGAGGCAGCCTGGGTGCGAAACAAAGCATCATCAACTTCGTCTACAACCGGAGTTTCCAGAATTTCTTCTTGGTCGACGACGCGAAACTTAAGCGGTTCGTCGACCAGATCAACAGGCGCAAACCAGTTTCTATGTGGGCTTACGTGGAGTCCGTCGACCTGCTGGCCAAATTCATCCGCAAGCACGACCTTGCCGTGCATTCGCCAAAGTTCATCGTCTCGACGGCCGGTACGCTGCACGCGGGAATCCGCGACACTGTGCAGGAAGTGTTTCGCTGTCCGGTGTACAACCAGTACGGGTCGCGCGAGTTCGGCGCCATCGCATTCGAGCTGCAGGATCAGGACGGGCTGCGCGGCCTTCCCTACCTGAATCACACCGAGATCGTTGACGGCAAGATCGTCGTCTCCAGCCTTACTAATTACTCCATGCCGTTACTTCGATACGAGATCGGCGATACTGCCGAACCTTGGTCAGGATCTCAGAATCAGGAGTTCGGATGTCGGCACAAGGTATTCAAGGCAGTTACAGGACGTGTGCATTCCCATTTCAAGACAATTAAAGGCGAACTGGTACACGGGCTTTTCTTTACCCACCAGTTCTATTTTCTCGATTGGGTTACGCAGTTTCAGGTCGTGCAGGAAAGACTCGATTTCATTGTCTGTCATCTTGTGCCGTCGGATGAACCGGTGAAAGCTGACATGGAGCGCATCCGCGGGCATATACGCGGCGTGATGGGAGCGAGTTGCAACGTCGAGTTTCTGTTTACAGATCGCATCACGCCAACCCCTGGCGGCAAACACTTGTACACCATTAGCAAAGTGTAAGCCGCGATAGCGGCCTGGAAACCCTTCCATCGGGGTGCGTTGCGTGGCCGGGTCGCAATTCCACGACGTTGCGGTGAATCACCCGTGATACGGGCTCCACAGGGGCGGTTTCAGATCGACGGTGATGCCGGCCGGCGCACTTGGCGGTGTTGGAGCGCCCCTTGCGCGCGAATGTGAAGCGTTTCGTCGTTGCCGCATTCGCCCGCAAGGCGGGCTCCTACCGGAGGTTATTGGGCGAATTGTGAGCGGCGGCAACGTTCCTGGCCGCGCAATGCACAACAATTGCGGCGATGTATAGCCGTACCTGCAGGAGCCCGTATAACGGGCGAGCCCACCTTGGTCAGTAAAATCCTCATTCTCGCCGGCGACACCGACGGCAATCTCGGCGATCTCGCCATCGTGACGGCCACGTGTGCCTGTCTGCGGCGCAACCATCCTGACGTCAAGATCTCCCTGGTTACCTCCAACCCCGTCCGCGATCAATCACGCCTCGGCATTTCGCCCATCCGCCGCGGCGTTCGCGGCCTTCCCGCCCTGCTCGCGACCGCACGCGACGCCGACCTCGTTATCTGCGGCGGCGGCGGTCTCTTTCAGGACGACGACAGCCTCGCAAAAATGCCCTACTGGGCCCTGCGACTTTTGCTCGTGCGCGCGTTCTCGCGCCCGATTGCCGGCCTTAGCATAGGCGCCGGCCCGCTCGACCACGGCATCAGTCGCTTTTTCGCGCGACTGGCCCTCCGCACACTCGACCCGATCTCTGTTCGTGATGCGTTGGCTGCTGCCACGCTTGCGCCATTGACGAACCAGTCGGTCGATGTCGTTCCCGACCCGGCATTCCTGCTGGAACCGGCGCGCCAGGAAACCGCGCGGCAAGCGCTCAATGACGCCGGGGTACCTCTGGACTGCACGCCGCTAATCGGAGTGGCGGTTCGTCGTTGGTTCCACACTCGTTCGAACGTCATTCCGCACAAATACGCCGTTCGCTTGGGCCTTGACCGCCGCCGTGGCCGTCGTGAGATGTCTGCATTTATTAAAAACGTAGCGGCGTCGCTCGATCGAGTTGCCGGGCAAACGGGCGCTCACATCGTTTTCATGCCAACTTACAACGTGGGTCATGAAAACGATCTCGGCGTCAGCGAAGCGATTGGAATAGCGATGGAGTCGAGGCGACATTCAATCCTGATGCTCGATGACCCGGCGTTGTACAAGGCAGTAACAGGGCTTCTCTCTGTAATGCTGTGCGGCCGAATGCATCCTGCAATTCTTGCGGCTGCCCAGGGAACACCGGTCGTTGGTCTCAGGTACAACCAGAAATTTGCCGGCACGTTTGCGCTGCTCGACCAGCCGGAACGCTGCCTTGCCATGACCGATCTCCTCGACGCTGGAAGCATTGCGAAACTCTCCGGCCTGCTGGAAGGTGCGATCGTCAATCCTGCCGCGCACCGCGCTCAAACCATCGAGCTTGAGGCGACCGCCCGACAGTTCATGGCGCGTATCGGCGTGTCGACAGAAAACATAGGTCGGCTCGCATGACCGTGTCGAACAATGAATCGCCGTTCAGCGCGCAACTGACGCAACGTCAAAGACAAAAGCTGGCGACGTTGCTGGACGACGTCAGCGTCAACGTACCTCTTTACCGGAAGCGTTACGCCGGGCTTGGCATTGGCAGGTCAAGTAACACGATCGATGTTCTGCGACGGCTGCCCATTCTGAGCAAGACGGATCTGCTGGCGACGCCTGCTGACGAACGGTTGAACGGCCGCTTCTCGCGGGAGCAACTGATCGCAGAATCGACCACCGGGTCCACCGGACAGCCATTCACGCAGTATATGGAGAGCGCGTACGTCCGGCGACGCAACTGGCGGTTCCTCGGCGCGTTAACGGCGACGGGGTACCGCCCGTGGCAGCGCCTGATGCTGCTGACCGACCGGTACGCCACGTCAACCCGGCGCGGCAAACGCTTTTACGTACCCGTTGGGCAGCCTACCAATGGCATCTTCGACGCCTTCCGGTGTATCCGACCCGCGGTGCTTTATGGCTTTACGACCCCGCTGCGGCTTCTGGCCGAAACCATCTTGAAAACGGGACATCCGGCCACCGGACTCACTTTGGTCGTGTCCACAGCCGAGATGCTCGATTCAGCTACCCGGCGGACCCTGGAAATGGCTTTCCGTTGCCCGGTGTACGACTTCTACGGGATGACGGAAATGGGACTTGTCGCATGGCAGCGACGCGGCGCCGACGGCTACATTCTGGCAACGAACGCCGTACTGACGGAGTTTATTCCGTCCGGCGCAAACGACGATCGATACAGGATGTATATGACCAATCTGGACTTGCGCGCTGCGCCGGTCATTCGCTTCGATTCCGGGGACCTCGCGCGCATCCGGCAAAGTGCCACGGGACCGGTCATTAGCGCAATTGAAGGACGCTATATTGATGCCGTGCTTGGCCGTAATGAAGTTGAAATTTCTCCCTACCGCATTACAGATTCATTGCGAGATGTACCTGGTGTCAAGCGTTTCAAGGTAACCCAGCGCGAACTGACGAACTTCGTGGTTGACCTGGAATGCGCCGCGGCGCTGCAGCAACAAGCAACGCAGCGCGTCGTCGACGTGCTTACCGGGCTTCTGGGTCCGGGCCTGCAGGTCGAGTTTCGATTTATGGAGCGCCTGCTCACAGACGGTGCACGCAAATTCCGGCCCGTCGAATCGCGAGTGTCGAAGCAGTGAAAATTCTCGGCATGAGCTACGAGTATCCACCGATTGGCGGTGGCGGCTCCAATGTCGCGCATCCGCTGGCCGTGGCAATGACGGCGCGCGGTCACTCGGTAGATATCGTGACCTCGGGCATGCGTGGACTGCCTGCATATGAGCTCGTCGACCGTATCGATGTACACCGGGTGCGCTGCTTGCGCAAACACCGGCACTACACTACCACGGCCGAGCTTCTGACGTATCTTTGGCCGGCCTACAGCAAAGCTTGCAAACTCGTAAAGCAACACACCTTCGACGTCAATCACACGCACTTCGCTCTGCCGAGCGGACTGGTTTCGTACCTGCTGTACAGGAAAACCGGTTTACCCTATGTGATTACGATCCATGGCTCGGATGTACCTGGCTACAATCCCGACCGCTTTCATGTTGCACACAAGCTGGTGCATCCGCTCTGGCGAAAAATTGTCGCCAATAGCGCGAAGATTATCTCCGCGTCGCACTTCCTCAAAGATTTGATCCAGACACACATCGACGTCCCGGTCGAAATCATTCGCAATGGTTTTGACGCCGAATCCAGCGGCTTTTTGCCTCGCAAGAAAGCCAACAGGATACTGGTCGTAACACGCATGTTTCGCCGCAAGGGAGTACAACACTTCCTCGAGGCCCTGGCGGGTGTTAGCCACGACTGGGAAGTCATCATCGCCGGAGACGGTCCATATCTGCCGACGTTGAAGGATCAGGTTCGCCGCATGGATCTCAAAGTCAATTTTGTCGGCTTCGTGCAAGGTGAGACGCTTAAAGAGATTTATGGCACATCGAAGATCTTCGTTTTTCCATCATTGCAGGAGAATTTTCCGACCGTCCTTCTCGAAGCAATGCAGTCAGGATGTGCCATAATTACAACCAATGCTGACGGTTGCGGCGAAGTGATTGGTAACGCGGGCATAACCGTAGCGCCCGAGCGGCCGGATCAGTTGCGCACGGCGCTCGCTGGCTTGATGGTGGACCACGAAAAAATTGCCTTTTACAGTGCAATGGCCCGGGAAAGGGTCAAGCTTTTTCGCTGGCCACGTATTGCCGCCCGCTATGAACATGTCATGCAGGATGCACTGGTCGAGACATCATCCGTCAATCTCAAAGACACTGCCACGGCCAGTACCAGCCGCCGCAAGTGACCCGCTGTCTGACGGCGGATAGATGCGATCATCATGAATAAGTTTCTGGCGCCCATCGCGCGATTCGGTGCTCGAAGATCCTTCCGCCAGCAAAAACTCAGTACCCTGTGGAACCCTGAACATTGGGGCGCGGAGGCCAGTGCGGACGGTTACTTGCAAATGGACGGTGTCTCGCTTCCAGACCTGGTTTCCGCGCACGGCTCGCCGCTGCTTGCTGTCAGCCGCAGCAAGCTCTTGCTGGATGCTGCGCGGTTTGCGTCGGCTGTACGAGCCGTTTTTCCCAACGCAATGATCGCTTGCTCGTACAAGACCAATGGCGTGCCCGGCGTGCTACAGCAGTTGCATCGGAGCGGCTTCGGCGCCGAAGTGATTTCGCACTACGAGTTATGGCTCGCGGAACGCCTGGGTGTGCCTGGCGAGCGCATCGTTGTAAACGGCGTTAATAAAGATGCGGCGTTTCTACGGCATGCGGTCGAGTTGGGCGTTTCGAGCATCAATATCGATGAGCCCGGTGAGCTTGCGCTTCTTCGACAGATAGCCGAGCAACTGCGCCGGAAAGTTCGCGTGAGTTTGCGTTTGAAAGTTGACAGCGCGTCGCATTTCGGACTTGCAATCGAGTCCGGGGAGGCGTCGGTGGTTGCACGGGAGATTGCGGCGAATCCCGAGTTGTTTGAGTTCGTTGGATTGCACTTGCATGCGCTGGCCGATAACGACGATCCGGAACCGCATATAACTTACGCAAGAACGGCGCTGGAATTCGCCGCCGGCATTCGGCAATCCCTGGGGCTGCAAATCACGAGCCTGAACCTGGGCGGCGGTTTCACCGTGCCGACCATGAAAGTGATGTCACGTTTCGAGTATGCGCGACAACGGTTGCTGGACCTGCCTGCGCGTCCACCGGACCCGCTGTCCGGTCTGGACATCGGCCGTTACATGTCACGCCTGGCCGAGGCAATAGAGTCGATTTGCCGTACGCTTGACCTGCCGAGCCCAAGAATCATCCTGGAGCCCGGCCGCATCCTGACGAGCCAGTCGCATGTCATGCTGAGCAGAGTCCATGCGGTCAAACACAACCGCTTCGGTCCGGACTTTGCCATGACCGATGCCGGGAAGATCCTGACTTCGTATCCTTGCGATTACGAATACCACCAGATGTTTGTTGCGAACCGCATGCATGCCCCCTGCGATACGACCTATCACCTGATGGGACGCCTCTGTACGTCGGCGGACTGGTTGGCGAAGAATCGTTGCCTGCCACGTCTCGAGGCGGGTGACGTGATCGCGATTATGGATGCAGGCGCTTACTTCACGTCTTATGCATGCAATTTCGCTTTTCCTCGGCCCGGGATTGTCAGCCTCGATAATGGGCAGGTGAGCACCTTGCGCCACCGGGAGAGATTTGAGCACCTGACGGCGATGGACGGAATTGAGCTGGGCTGATCGCCCGTGCTACGGGCGATAATAATCCGAACCATGCCACCACCCGCCCCACAACCGGAAACGCTCCACAACGGTCACGACCTCGCAAACGCCGCCGCCCAATCGCGCGTGCACCGTTCTCTTGCGGACCCAGTGTCCGGCTTGCGAAACGCCGTCACCATCCTCGGCGGCCTGGCAACTGAACGTCTCGTCCCCAACAAACCTGTCCGTTACGAACTGGTAACGGCCATCGGCGAAGGTACCGGCACCGACGACAATCTGACGGCCGTCTACGCCGGCACCGGCGCCAACCGCGCGTGGTGCCTGTCCGCGGTTTTCGACCGTTACGAAGAAACCGTGGTCCGGTCCGCCCTCTCGTGGAACGAGATCCGGCTACGCTATGCGGAACTTGCCCCCCTGGCAAACTTCGTCTTCGGTGACGGCATCGAGGAAAAGACGCTTACGGATGCCGGCCTGCACGTCCTGACCCTGCCCGCCTGGGTTAAACAGCGATTGCGGGTGCAACGAAACTGGGAATTGCAGCTCAAGTTGATGCGCCGCGGAACGCGCCAGGAAGTTGCACGCGTTTTGCGCAGGCAAAATTACGCATCGCGCCTGACGAATGACCGGTCCGATATCGAGAGCTTTTATGTCGATCTCTACAAGCCATACGCGACTCGCCGTTTCAGTCACGGGGTATTGCTGGTCGACCGGCAGCGATTCGTAACCGAATGCCGTCGCGGTATCGTGCTGCAACTTGTCAATCGGCGTTCGGTAGTCGGTGCATCGTTGCTGCGCCGGGTCGGAAATACCATGGCGATTGTCTGGAGCGCCCTCGATCCGCAGGCCGATCCGGTCGAACTTCGTGGAGCAACGGATGCGTTGGACTATTTCAGTTTGCTGTATGCGCATTTGAAGGGTTGTCGCTGGCTGGATTTCGGGCCCAGTCG
>JBGTHC010000190.1:0-9516 GCA_041746375.1 Woeseiaceae bacterium | reverse complement strand
TTGCCGTCGAGCCAGGCGCGGATGTCCTTGTCTTCCGGCTCGGGGTTCTGCTGCACCAGGTCGAGCGCGCTCATTATCATGCCCGGCGTGCAGAAACCGCATTGCAGAGCGTGGTGCTCGCGAAAGGCTTCCTGCATAGGATGTAGCTTGCCGTTCTTCGCAACGCCCTCGATCGTCACAACCTCGCTTCCTTCAGCCTGCACGGCAAGCATCGTGCAACTCTTTATCGAGCGTCCATCGAGGTGAATAACACAGGCACCACACTGGCTCGTATCGCAACCCACGTGCGTTCCCGTCAACCCCAGGTTGTCACGCAGCATGTCGACCAGCAAGGTTCGCGACTCAACCTCGGCTTGCGCCGGTTTACCGTTCAGCACAAAGGAAACTTTCGTCGCCATCGAGGTTTACCTCCGATCAGAAAATTGCGCCTTCCCTGGCGAGCAAAGGAGCCGCTGCAGCAAAGATCGACTAGTCGCTGGCAGACACTACCAGAAACCAGCCGACCAGCAACACCACGACGATGGCTGCAGCGATAATACAGTTCCGTGCCATGGCGCCAGTGCCCGCGGACGGTGCGCTGGCGACCTTGACTGCTCCGCCGTCGAGTTCGCGGCAGAAGCAGCCGAAGAATTCATCCGCCGTTTTTCGGGTTGCGCCGAGCACCAGGCGCGATCCAACCTGTGCGAGCTTGCCGCCAACCTTGAAATCGGCCGTATAGGTCAGCAGCGTGGCGCCGTCCTGCTCCGCCAGATGCACTTGCGCACTGCCGCGGCCGAAACCTGCGGCGCCTGCTTTGGTTTCACCGCTTAGCGTATAGCTTTCGGGCGGCTTGAGGTTTTGCAGCGTGATGCGCGTATCGAACTTGGCCCGTACCGGACCGATCGCTGCGGCCACTTTCCCGCTGTACTCATTCTCGCCCCGCTTTTCCAGCGACTCACAACCGGGAATGCATCGCTGCAGCACGTCGGGATTATTAAGCGCCTGCCAGACGGTTTGCCGGTCGCTCGCAATGCGAAATTCACCCTTTATTTCCACAATTTACACCATGCCGGCGAGGCGCACGGTTTCGACAATGGCCTGATGTTGCCCCGGCGCCATCAGATGAACGCCGGAAACACCGGCAATGTCGCGTGCCTGCTCGATCATCTCGGCGCAAATCGCAATGCCTTCGTGGCGTGGATCGCGCGCGGCCTCCATGCGCCGGATGATGCCATCCGGCATCACAGTGCCCCACAGGTTGTCCCGCATCCAGCGCGCCGAATCGGCGGATCGCAACGGACCCAGGCCGGCGAGAAAGTACAGCTTTTCTGTGAGGCCATGATCGCGCAAGCGATCGAAGTATCGACCAAGCAGTTCGATGTCGAAACAATATTGCATTTGCACAAAGCGCGCACCGGCTTCCAGTTTGCTCTGCAGTGCGGACGGCACCCAGCCGCTGCCGGGCTCAATCGGCACGTCGGCGGCACCCGCGAAAAAATCCGGTTTGCGTGTCAACTCACTGCCGGACATCGTCACGCCATCGACACTCATCGTGCGCGACACCGCAATCAGCGCACGTGCGTCAAGATCGAATACCGGTCTGGCCGCCGCGTCGTCGCCCGAGTCGACCCCGTCGCCTGAGAGCATGAGAACATTCTGGATACCGAACGCGGCAGCGCCGAGCAAGTCGCTTTGCAGCGCAATGCGATTGCGGTCGCGACAGGTCATTTGCAGGATTGGCTCGACACCCATTTGCCGGACATGAATCGCCGCCGCAAGGCTGGACATACGAACTCGGGCGCCGGCGCCATCGGTGAGATTGACGGCCGAAACCACGGGGCGCAAGTCTTCGACGGCGCGAGACATCGATTCCAGTCCGATGCCGCGTGGTGGCGTAAGCTCTGCCGTGACCGCAAAGTGCCCTGACTCCAGCGAGCGTCGAAACGGATTGTTTATTTCGGGCACATTTACCCCGCAGCAGCGTTGTCAGTTCAATCGGGAACGTGACGAAAACCGCGAGCCGGCAGCCTGTCACGTAACGACACGTCCACCTTAGCCCTACGGGGGCGGGGCTGCAAATCCGTATTCCGAGGGTCGCTACATGGTTGGCATGGAAAAATCAGCCCCGGCCCGGATGCCCGTCGGCCAGCGCGACGTAACCGTCTTGAGGCGAGTGTAAAAGCGCACGCCTTCCATTCCGTACACTGCCGTGTCACCGAACAGGGAGCGTTTCCAGCCACCAAAACTGTGAAACGCAAGTGGCACGGGTATAGGCACATTGATGCCGACCATGCCGACCTGAATGGAGGCAGAGAACTCGCGCGCGGCATCGCCGTCGCGTGTGAAAATCGCTGTGCCATTACCGTACTCGTGCTCGTTGATCAATTGCATCGCATCGCTGAAGGTAGCCGCCCGCGTGATGGTCAGAACCGGACCGAAGATTTCTTCCTTGTATACGCGCATGTCGGCGGTCGCATGGTCGAACAACGTGGGGCCGAGAAAATAGCCTGACGACTTTGTAATGTCGTGGACCCGGCCGTCGACCAGCAACTGTGCGCCTTCCTGTTCTCCAAGATCGATATAAGAACGCACCTTGTCGCGATGTTCAGCCGTGATCAGCGGGCCCATGTCATTGTTGTTGTCGGTGCCGGGTCCAACCTTGAGCGCCGCAATCTTCGGCAGCAGTTTCTCAAGAAGCGGTTCTGCCGCATCGCCCACGGTAACCACCGCCGATATAGCCATGCAGCGCTCCCCGGCAGAACCATAGCCCGCACCGACCAGTGCATCCGCAGCCTGCTCCATATCGGCATCCGGCATGACGACCATATGATTCTTGGCGCCGCCCAGGGCCTGCACCCGCTTGCCGTTATGTGAGGCTGTCCGGTAAACGTGTTCTGCGACCGGCGTCGACCCGACAAAACTGACCGCAGCCACGCGTTCGTCGGCAAGCAATGCATTGACCGCAACATGATCGCCTTGCACGACATTAAAAACACCCGGTGGCAGGCCGGCCTCAGCCAGCAGCTCGGCCCACTTGAGTGAGCAACTCGGGTCTTTCTCGGAGGGCTTCAAAACAAAGGTATTACCGCAGGCAATCGCCATCGGGAACATCCACAACGGCACCATGGCCGGAAAGTTGAATGGCGTAATGCCGACGCATACCCCCAGCGCCTGCCGCATCGAATAGCAATCGACGCCTGTGCCGACCTGGTCGCTGAATTCGCCTTTGATGAGATGCGGCATACCGCAAGCGAACTCGACGATCTCCAGGCCACGCTGAATTGAACCATCGGCGTCGTGCAACACCTTGCCATGCTCTTGCGTAATGAGCGCGGCTATTTCCGCCCGGTCGCGCTCGATCAGTTCTTTCAGCCGAAACATCACGCGCGCCCTGCGCAGAACCGATGTGCGCGACCAGCTGGCAAACGCTTCGCTCGCTGCCGATACCGCGTCGGCCACGTCCTGTTCATTCGACATTGCCACTTCGGCGCATTGCTTGCCGGTTGCGGAATCGAATACTTTACCGGAACGACCCGTCCTGGACGTTTTTCTCTCTCCGTTAACCCAGTTCGGTACGCTGCGAATCGTGTTCAATGCTGAAGCTTTCTGCGCCATGATCGTTTCCTGACTGTTAATTGCGGTTAATGAACGAGTCAGGCGCGCAACATGCTACGCACGCACTCGATCACTTCGTCTATTTGCGATTCCTCGATGATCAGGGGCGGTGAAAATGCGAGCGTATCGCCGGTGGTGCGAATGATCACACCCGCGTCGAAGCATTTTCGAAATATGTTCATCGCCCTCGCGGTAGGCTGGCCATCGATCGGTTCAAGCTCGACAGCGCCGATCAGTCCGAAGTTTCGGATATCGATCACATTCGGTTCGCCCTTGAGGCTGTGTAATGCATCTTCAAATGCGTTTTCCAGCGATCGTACCCGTTCGAACAGGCCTTCGTTCTCGTACACGTCGAGCGTTGCAGAACCCGCGGCTGCCGCCAGCGGATGGCCCGAATAGGTGTAGCCATGAAAGAATTCAATGGCGCCTTCCGGTCCGGTCATAAACGTGTCGTAGATCGGCGCGGAAGCGAGGACGGCGCCCATCGGCACCGTGCCACTGGTAAGCCCTTTGGCGATAGTGATCAGGTCCGGCGTGACCTCGAAGCGTCCGGACGCAAAGGCGGCTCCGGTTCGACCGAAGGCACAAATCACCTCGTCGAAAATCAGCAAGATGCCGTGCTTGTCACAGATCTCTCGCAAGCGCTTCAGGTAACCCTCGGGCGGCAACAGGACGCCGGCGGAACCGGCGATTGGTTCCACGATCACAGCGGCGATGGTCGACGGATCGTGCAACGCGACGATACTCTCCAGGTCATCGGCCAAATGCGCGCCCCACGTCGGCAATCCGCGCGAGTATGCGTTGTGTTCGAGATTGTGCGTTGCTGGCAAATGATCGACGCCGGGTAACATCGCGCCGAACATTTTGCGATTGGGCGACATGCCACCCACCGAGATGCCGCCGAAGCCGACCCCGTGATAGCCACGTACGCGGCCGATCAACCGCGTTCTTGCGCCGTCGCCACGCAGGCGATGGTAGGCAAGGGCGATCTTCAAAGCCGTGTCGACCGCTTCGGAACCCGAGTTCACGAAAAAGGCGTAATCGATGCCGTCGGGTGCAATTCTCGTCAGCTTGTTGGCCAATTCGAACACCGTCGGATGCCCGAGCTGAAAAGCCATGGCGTAATCCAGTGTTTCTGCCTGGCGCTGGATGGCTTCGACGATTTTCGGGTGACAATGGCCCGCATTGCAGCACCAGAGTCCGGCTACGGCATCCAGAAGCTTGGCGCCGTCTTGCGTCCAGCAATGCATGCCGGATGCGCGTGCGATCAGTCGTGGATTCTTCTTGAAGTACCGATTGCCGGTGAACGGCATCCAGTAAGCTTCGAGGTCCGGCACATCAGTTGCGAGTTTTCTCGCGGTATTGTCAGCCATGGCGTTCTCCTGCCGTCAGAGTAATTCTTTCAGTCGATAATAGAGCATACCGAGCGCGAGCGCCGGATTGGCAAACCACTTGCCGCCCGGCAACTTCATGTGTCGAATCCGCTGGAAAACATCGAACTTCTCGACGTCCCCGCCGATGGCATCGGCAAGCAGCTTGCCGGCCATGTGCGATGGCGCCAGCCCGTGACCTGAATAACCCTGCGCGTACCAGGTGCTTTCCCCGATACGGCCGAGCTGCGGAATGCGCTTGATACTGATCGCGATATAACCGCCCCACTCGTACTCGATGCGCGTGTTCTGCAACTGTGGAAACGCGCGCAGCATATTCGGCGTGAGGGATGCGGAAATGTTCTTCGGATCGCGACCGGAATAATTGCACAGGCCGCCGAACAGCAAACGCTTGTCCGCCGATAGCCGGAAATAGTCCAGTCCGACCCGCTGGTCGCACGCAGCCATGTCCTGTGGCAGGATTTCCGCGGCCCGTTGTTCGCCCAGCGATTCGGTGGCAATGATGTAACTGCCGGCCGGAATTACGGCGCCGAACAGTTTGGGTTCTGCCCGGCCCAGGTACGCGTTACCGGCCAGAACAACCTTTGTCGCAGCGATAGACCCGCGGTCTGTATAAACAACCGGTTTCGCCCCGTGTTGTATGCGCGTGACTGCCGATTGCTCAAAGATTCTCACCCCGAGGCTCGCCGCTGCCCGCGCTTCGCCGATGCAAAGGTTGAGCGGATGCAGATGACCGTTGCCGGCATTCACAAGTGCGCCGATGTAGCGTTCCGATCCGACGACCGAGCGAATGTCTTCCTTTGGCACGAGCGTCAATCGATGCGGATAGTTTCGCGCCTGCTTGCGTTCGATTTCGCGCCTGAAATAGTCCATGTCGCGGGCATTCAGCGCGAGATCGACAAAGCCGAACTTGAGGTCGCAATCGATGTTATAACGCTCGATGCGCTGGAGGACCAGGTCGCGACAATCGAGTCCAAGCTGCCACACCATGTCTGTTTCGGCCCGCGTCAGCCGTTTCTCGATCTTCGATTCCTCGACGAAGCCGTCGATCAGCTGACCACCATTGCGCCCCGACGCGCCCCAACCAACCCGGTGTGCTTCAACAATCGCGACATCGTAGCCGCGCTCCGCAAGACTGAGCGCCGTAGACAAGCCGGTGAAGCCCGCACCTACAACAACGACGTCCGCGCGTTGCTCGCCTGCCAGCGCCGGGTAGTCCGTGCTGGTGTGGCGGGACGCCGCGTAATAGGAATTGACGTGATCGTTAGCCATCAACATAGCGGGCAAGCGTACCGCAGCGGTCAGTAGTTAACAATATTTAAACACTTGAAAATAAGTACTTGATTTAGTTATTATGCAGTCACCGAACGTTGAGAAAACTTAACAATTCAACAGGATGACGCCCTATGGAAAACGTAGCGCTCCGACTTCGTACCCTGCGCTCCCGGCACGGCCTCTCACAGCGGCGACTGGCCCGCGAAGCCGACGTGTCGAATGCCACCATTTCCCTCATCGAGAATGGCCGCACCGACCCTTCGCTCGGCCTGCTGAAACGCATCCTCGATGCGTTGGGCGTTTCGTTCGCCGAGTTCTTCTCGCCGCACGCCGGCGTCGAAGAGAAATATTTTTACGCACACGAGGACTTGAGCGAGATCGGCAGCGGACCCATCTCTTACCGCCAGGTAGGGGGCGACCTCATCGACAGCAAGCTGCAAATATTGCATGAACGTTACCGGCCGGGCGCCGACACCGGCCAGTCGATGCTGAGTCATGAAGCCGAGGAAGGCGGCGTCATTCTGCAGGGGCGCCTCGAGGTCACCGTTGCCGATCACGTTCGCACGTTGTCGGTCGGCGATGCATACCGCTTCAACAGTCGTTTGCCGCATCGATTTCGCAATACCGGCAGCGAAGACTGCGTCGTGGTGTCGGCGTGCACGCCTCCAAGCTTCTGATACGGTCCCGCTTCAGGTCGATGAACGCGCCGCGTACAGTCCTATCATTTCCATCGCCAGTGTCGCGCCCGCAAGCGCTGTTATTTCGCCGACGTCATAAGCCGGCGCGACTTCCACTAAATCCATTCCGATCACATTGATGCCGGCCAGCTTGCGCAGTATCCAGATCGACTGGAAAGTACTCAGCCCGCCGCAAACGGGCGTGCCGGTGCCCGGCGCGCACGATGGATCGAGGCAATCGATATCGAAGGTCAGGTAAACCGGCCGTGAACCGAGGATCCGTTTGCATTCGGCGACCACCGCGTCGATGCCGTGTTGCATCACCCAGGGTGCGTCGAGCACATTGAATCCCAGCGTGTCGTGATTGGTAGTGCGCAAGCCGATTTGCACGGAATGCGCCGGATCGATAATGCCGGACTTGGTCGCATGCCAGAACATCGTTCCGTGATCGACACGGCCTTCCTCATCCGCCCAGGTGTCGCTGTGAGCGTCGAAGTGCAACAAGGACAACGGCGCTCCGTGCTGCGCGGCATGCGCCTTGAGCAGCGGCCAGGAAACAAAATGATCGCCACCGAGTGACAAGACGCCCGTCCCCGCAGAGATGATCTGCGCGGCATGCGCCTCAATGGCGGCAGGCACCGACTCCGGACGCCCGAAATCGAAGATGCAATCGCCATAGTCGATCACCGCGAGACGATCGAAGGGATCGAACGGCATGCCGTAGGGCCTTTCCCAGCTGATCATGGACGACGCAGCCCTAATCGCCCGTGGACCCAGTCTCGCACCCGGACGGTTAGTGGTTGCCGTATCCAGGGGTATGCCGGTCACAGCCAGGTCCGCGCCAGTGAGATCACGCGTGTACTTGCGCCGCATGAAAGACAGCGCACCGGCGTAAGTCGCTTCGCTGGTGGTACCGTAGAGGCTCTGCCGATTGAAAGCGTGATCACCGTCTTTCTTGACAGTCATCGCCTATCCCCCCGAATTCCGCATCGCTTACAAGGACTGTTTCAGCAAGTCGAGGCACTTCCATGTCTTATCGATCAATTCGTCCGCCTGTTCGTGGGTCAGTATCAATGGTGGCGCCACGACAATGGTATCGCCCACCGCGCGCATGACCAGTCCGTTGTTGACGAGGATGTCACGGCACATCGTGCCGACGCCCCGTTGACTGTCAAAGCGCTCGACTGGTTTCTTGTTTGCCACCAGCTCCAACGCACCCATCAGGCCTTTCATGCGTGTTTCACCGACCAGCGGATGGTCCGCGAGGCTGTGCCAGCCCTTCTGCAGGTACGGTCCGATGTCGTCACGCACGCGTTCTATCAATCCTTCGCGTTTCAATATGCGAATATTTTCGATCGCTACCGCGCAGGAAGCGGGATGACCCGAATACGTAAAGCCGTGATAAAACTCGCCACCCTTGTCAATCAGAACGTCTGCCAGTCGGTCGCCGACCATTACTCCCCCGAGCGGCAGGTACCCGGACGACACGCCCTTGGCAATGGTCATCAGATCCGGGCGTACACCGTAGTAGTCCGCACCGAACCACTCGCCGAGGCGCCCAAAGCCGCAAATGACTTCGTCCGTCACCAGCAAAATTCCGTACTCATCACAGATCTTTTGAATCTCCGGCCAATAACTGTCCGGCGGAATAATGACGCCCCCTGCTCCCTGAATCGGCTCACCCACAAACGCAGCAACCTTCTGCGGACCGATCTCTTCAATTTTTTTGCGCAACGCCCTTGCGGCCTTCAGTCCAAACTCATCCGGCGATAACGTACGGTCACTACCGAACCAGTACGGCTGCTCGATGTGTGCAATATCCGGCAACGGACGACCGCCCTGCGAATGCATAGGCTTCATACCGCCGAGACTCGCCCCAGCCACCGTCGATCCGTGATACGCATTCACCCGCGCGATGATCGTCTGTCGCTCCGGCTGCTCCAGCAATTCCCAATAGCGCCGCACCAGGCGAATCATCGTATCGATGGATTCAGAACCCGACCCTGTAAAGAAAACCCGGTTGAACTGCTTCTGCGTAACTTCCTGCAGCATTCTCGACAGCTCGATCGACGGCGGATGCGCACACTGGAAAAAGCTGTTGTAGTACGGCAGCTCGCTCAACTGTCTGGCCGCTGCCTGGACCAGTTCATCGCGCCCGTATCCCACATTCACGCACCAAAGACCCGACATCCCGTCCAGAATTTTGTTGCCATCCGCATCGAAGATGTAAACGCCTTCGCCGCGCGTGATGATGCGGCTTTTCTTCCGGCCCAGGTCCTTGTGATCCGTGAACGGATGCAAATAATGTTCGCGATCCAGCTCTTGCCATTCGTCACGCGAACGATTTTCCACGACTGCCATTTCTCGCTCCTTCAGGAGACGTCGATTATCGAAGCATCATAGCCAAGCGCGCTCGCAAGGTCCCGTACCGGCCATGATCTGGAATTTCCTTTTCGTGAATGGACGTGCTTTTTCGCACCGACCGTGGGTGGGGGTACCCTTTTCGGAACGCCGCAAGTACATCCCTGTAGGCTCCGGGCTCGACATCCCTGTCTCGCACGGTCCGAAAACGGCACCCC
>JBGTHC010000189.1:0-17683 GCA_041746375.1 Woeseiaceae bacterium | reverse complement strand
GTCGCTCTGCGACTCGGTCACGATGTCAGCATTTGGTTCGTACGGCGTCGTTTCCTGTTCCTGCGCATAAACCGCCATGCTGCCGGCCATTCCCAGGCTCGCCACAGTAAGCATAATTTTCTTCATAACCATCTCCATTTGTTGCCACTAGAAGGTGCAATACACCCTGTCTCGGTTTCTGCAAGGTTTGTGCCACACTACGCAACGACAGGAATACAGGCCCTCGCGGGCTTCTGGCCGATGGACTACGGGCAATAAGGTGGTTTTATTGTAGATTTTGCGCTTGCGGCAAATTCGTCGAGCACCCTGCGGGCCTCGCTTACGCTCAGAGGCTGATCGCGCCGCCAAGGGTAAGCAGTTCCTGCGGTACGCGGTTCTGTGCGGAGGATACGGGGAACACGCGGGTTGACACGTCCCCTTGAAGCATAACAACGGCTGTGTCCAGCGCCGCGATGAGCGATTCTGCCAATGGATCGTCGACGACGAGACGGCCGGCCTCGTCTGCTTCTTTCAATATGCGTTCGAGCGTCGCCAGCGAAACGTCGGAGTTTATTTCGCCTCGCGCTTCAAGCTCGCTCCTGACCGCCTGGCGTGCCACTCGAACCGAACGCATGATCGGGCGCAGGTGGTTATGCACATCCCTGGTGCCACTGTGCTGGTATTCCAGGATCAGGGCAGGAACAGCGGTGTACGGACTCTCCCGATCCAGAAGAAACATCGCCAACAATCGCGCGGCAAACAGTGCATCGACTTCATCGGCATTGGCACCGCGATGCGGAATCGAGCGAACGAGGAGGGATGCTTCGTAATCCCCCAGCGCTTCGAGAATCGTGCGCAGCTCGTGTGATTCGACGGACGCGGGGAGAACAGTCGGTCGTACGAGCTCTCTCGCGATGAATCCGCAGTGAGAAACCTCGGTCAGGGCAAACAGGCGGTCGAAAGACCGGGCATCGCCCTGCACGTGCTCGAAATAGTGCGCCGACAGGCTGGACGCGGTACCGAGTAATTGAGAGACACTGGCACTACTCTGGCTGGCGAACACCGGACACTCGCTTTGCGGGTACACGGTCTCTCCGTAACGCCGGAGGTAGCGTGCCCGGTCGGCGTCTGCCATGGCAACAAAAGGAGTCTTCTGGATGTAGGCAGCTACGAAGTAGGCTGGCATGGCCGCGGGTGTCGCAGCCTTGACGAACGACAGTGATGCGACAACGTCGTCGATCAACGCGTGCGGCACCTGCCTCGCGTTGGTCATTGGCACCGTCAACATGAACTCGCGGAAGGCCTGGGCGACGCCATCGGCCTGCAGGTCGAACACACGGATTGGTACGCCAGCGAGGTCGAAAAGGCCCGGCACCCGACCCGATGCGCCACCCGAGGGCACACACAGCAACGCCATAAAAACGGCGAGAATAATTCGCATCCAAGCTTCCCCAAGCAGGTCTTACGCAATAGTAACCTGACGCCGCATCTTTTCAGGTCCTCATTTCAGGGGTCGTGTCGGCAATCACAGTTTGAGGTGACGGGCACGAATACCGGGCACGGCTGCCGCGCAGCCCGGGGAAAAATTTACCTGCGAACCTGTAATACCTCCTTGCGAAAGCGCCAGATACGCGGCGATCGGCCACGTCCCGCGAGCCGCGCGGGCTCTGGCCCGCTCTTTGCATGGGAGAGGGTAAGACTCCGGCCAGCGAGACTCCTGTATGAAAGTGACTTATGCAATGCCAAAGCCACCCGAGCTGTACCAGAACGAGCTGCTCGCAGTGCTGCTGACAGAAATAAGCGACCGGATTGCAGGCGATCTCAAGCTGGTGGACCTGCCCCTGGGCTCTGTCATTTACGAGGCCGGGTTTGCGGAGCGCTACGCCTATTTTCCCAATAACGCCCTGATCTCGTTGCTGTCCGTCATCGAGAACGGTAAATCGGCGGAAGTCGCTGTCGTGGGCAGCGAAGGTATGGTCGGTATCGATGCGCTCACAGGCGGCAGAAATCCCTGCAGCCAGGCGATGGTGCAATGTGCCGGGTCGGCTTACCGCGTGTCGACACGGCTCTTGAGGGAGGAGTTCAACCGACATGACGAAATGCGCTGGCTGATCCTCCGTTACATACAGGCGCTGTTCGCCCAGATCAGTCAGGCGGCGGTGTGCAATCGGCATCACTCCATTGAACAGCAGTTCTGCCGCAAACTTCTCATCTCCGTTGATTGTCTCTCCGGGGACGAAATTGCTTTGACTCACGGCAAGATCGCCGATCTGTTGGGAGTGCGTCGCGAAGGTGTAACCGCGGCCGCCGGAGAGCTGAGAAAGCTTGGCGCAATCGATTATCAACGCGGGCGCATCAGGATCCTGGACCGCGAACGGCTTGAGGAGTTGAGTTGTGAGTGCTACGCAGTCGTCAAGAGCGAATGCAATCGGCTGCGGCCGAGTGAATTTCGGGCTTCTACCCTTAATGTGATGCCGTGGCCTGCCACGGAGCGGCCGGCGGACGTGACAGCCGGACGAAGTAATGGATCCGGCAGTACTGCCACCTACCTGAATTGAGGCCGCACATGACCCTGCAATACGAAACGCCAAACGACCTGCCGAAGAAAATGCAACAGGAACTTCCCGCAGAGGCCCAGGAATTGTATGTCGCCGTGTATCGCCGCACCTGGGAGGAATGCCACATGGGCGGTAAGGGATCGCACAACGATTTGGCGGACACGGCACACGGTGCGGCAATGCTTGCCGTGGGATCGAAATTCGAGAAGCAGGGCGGTCGATGGCACGCTGCACCCGGCGGTACTGACATCGATACCGACAAGCTGGGTGAGGACATGCACCGGCGCAGCAACCGACACGAGCCGGAGAAGTAGCAGACCCCGTGAATTCCAAGCCGCAACCACCGTTTCCACCCCAGCCGATCAGTGAGCCTGGCCTCGAATCCAGGATGGATCCGCAACCCCGCTACCAGGCCGTCGCCTATCAACCAGCCGGTAAGCTGGGTAACAAGGTGGCGCTGATTACGGGGGGTGACTCGGGAATCGGCCGGGCGGTTGCGCTAATGTTTGCCCGCGAGGGCGCAGATATCGCGCTGGTCTATCTCGCCGAAGAGGAGTCCGATGCCCGGGCTATTAGCGAAGAGATCGAGGCGCTCGGTCAAATCGTGCTGCTGATCCCGGGTGACGTAAGCGACCCCGAATTCTGTCGCTCCGCAGTCGACCAGGTGATCGCGCGTTTCGACCGGCTCGACATACTGATAAACAATGCGGCATATCAGAAACACCGCGACGGGCTCGAAGACATTTCCCTGGAGCAGTGGGAACGCACATTCCGGGTCAATATCTTCGGCTATTTCTACATGGCGCGTTTCGCGGCGCCGAAGATGAAACCGGGCTCGTCCATAATCAACACCGGCTCGATCACCGGCATCGAAGGCAGCAAGCATCTGCTCGATTATGCTTCGACGAAAGGCGCAATCCACGCGTTCACCAAATCGCTGGCCCAAAACCTGGTCGAAAGCGGCATTCGCGTCAATTGCGTGGCCCCCGGTCCGGTTTGGACTCCCTTGAATCCGGCTGAACGCGAAGCCGATGAAATTGAGTGTTTCGGAGCCGATATGCCGATGGGGCGACCTGCTCAGCCGGAGGAGATTGCACCGGCCTACGTGTTCTTCGCCAGCAACGCGGATTCGAGCTACATCACCGGTCATGTGTTGCCGCAACTCGGGGGCGACACTGTTGGTTCGTAATGGCTCACCTCGACGAGTACCGGCGTAAACGCAACTTCAAACGCACACCGGAGCCTGCCGGTTCGCCCGTACGCAAACGCGCTGGAGGCAGCAAAAAGGTCGGCAACAAGGGAGGTACGGGTAGTAAGGGCGGCAACGCATTCGTTATCCACAAGCACGCAGCGCGCCAGCTTCATTTTGACCTGCGACTGGAAAATAACGGCGTATTTGAGAGCTGGGCGGTGCCGAAAGGGCCGAGCATGGAGACAGGAGTCAAACGCCTTGCTGTCCAGGTAGAGGATCATCCGATCGCCTATGGTGATTTCGAAGGCACGATTCCAAAGAAAGAGTATGGGGGCGGCACCATCATGATCTGGGATCGGGGCGAATGGACCGAGACTCATCGTAGCGACGGAAAAATCGATTTCCTTCTTGCCGGCTCCAAGCTCTCGGGCTCCTGGACCTTGACGCGACTCGGAAAAACGGATCGAAAGGGCCGCGACAACTGGTTATTGATCAAGCGCAGCGACTCTCAAGCCACCGATTCCTTACCGCCGTCCGACGTTGCCATGGATGGGAACGTGGATCGTAGCGTTGTCACTGGCCGAACCATGGCACAGATCGCCAAAGGAGAAGATCCGGCCGAAGCGGAGGAGTTGAACCAGGAACGTGCAGCAACCGATGCCAGGGCACGACCACGGCGCGCGCCCCGCCAGCTAAAGCCACAACTGGCGACCCTCGTGGATTCAGTACCGACAGGACCGGAATGGTTGCACGAAATCAAGTTTGACGGTTACCGGATCATCGCGTCGCTAGAGAATGGGTCTGTACAACTCTGGAGCCGCAACGGTAAAGACTGGACACATCGTTTCTCATCGATTGCGGCATCACTCGAGAAAATGCCGGCCGCTTCAGCCGTGCTGGACGGCGAAATCGTCGCAATGCAAGAGAACGGCGTCAGCAGCTTTCGTAAATTGCAGCAAGCATTGAGCGAAGAACGTACCGACGACCTTGTTTACCAGGTCTTCGATCTAATTTATCTCGACGGTGCGAGTTTGCGTGATACGCCATTGCGTGCGCGCAAGCGTGCGCTTGCCGGACTGATCGCGAACCTCAATGGGAGCGGCAGCGTGCGTTTTAGTGAGCACCTCGACGGTGATGGCACGGAACTGTTCGAGCATGCGTGTGAGCTTGGTCTGGAAGGAATCATCTCGAAACACGCCGATGCCCGCTATCGGGCCACACGCAACCGGCAATGGCGCAAAATCAAGTGTGTCCGGCACGAAGAGCTGCTGGTCGGTGGTTACACGGAACCTGCGGGCAAACGAGTCGGATTTGGCGCACTGCTGCTGGGAACGCGGAACGACGCGGGAAAACTGGTGTACGCCGGCAAGGTAGGCACCGGTTTCAGCGATCGGCAACTGAGGAGCCTGCTTGCACGCCTTCGCAAGCTAAAGACGACGGCTTGTCCATTTGATAATTGTCCCGAACCGGGAGGGGCGCACTGGGTTCGACCGGAGCTGGTTGCCGAAGTGCAATTTACCGAATGGACCCGGGATGGCCGTCTGCGCCACCCGTCCTTCCGAGGCCTGCGTGAGGACAAGAGCCCTGAGGATATTCGCATGTCAAAACCAACTGCCAGTCGTGTGGATGCAACGGCAGCGCACGGGAAAAGTCAGCGCAGTCGCAAAAACGACGTCGCGGGCGTTAGGCTGAGCAGCCCTGAGCGCATCCTGTACCCGGACCAGGGCATTACCAAACTCGAACTGGCTCGCTACTACGAGGAAATTGCGAGCTGGATACTGCCGCAGGTTAGCAGTCGGCCGTTGTCGTTGTTGCGATGTCCACAGGGCAGGGTGAAGGAGTGCTTTTTTCAGAAGCATCCGGGGGACGCGATATCGCGGCATATCCCAAGAATCGACATCCGGGAGAAAAACGGTAAGTCGAGTTACCTTTATATTAAAAGATTGAGCGATCTGATCGCGCTGGTACAGGCGGGTACGCTGGAACTGCATGTATGGGGCTGCAAGGTGGCGGACCTCGAGCGTCCGGACACACTGGTATTCGATCTGGACCCCGGGCCCGGTGTGTCATGGCCGGCGATTATCGCGGCGAGCCGGTCGCTACAGGATCGCTTGCATGACCTTAACCTCGCGAGCTTTGTACGTCTGACTGGCGGCAAGGGACTGCACGTAGTGTGTCCGTTGAAGCCAAAATCAGGCTGGGATGACGTCAAGGACTTCGCGAGGGCGGTTGCCGGCGCTCACGCGAAGGACGATCCGAGAAAATTCACGACCAACATGTCGAAGGCAAAGCGTCGCGGCCGAATTTTCATTGATTACTTGCGTAATGGAAGGGGGGCGACTGCTATCGCTTCATACTCAACACGCGCACGCAAAGGCGCCCCGGTTGCGGTGCCGATACGCTGGGACGAGCTCAACCCTTCGCTCACGAGCAATCGCTACAACGTCGTCAGCGTGCGGCGACGCCTTGGAGCCTTGCGGTCCGATCCGTGGGAAGGATTCGAAGAGTCCCGCCGCCCATTGACACGGAAAATGTTCGCAATCGTCGGTGTTAATGGAGATTAATGCTGATGAGCCCATCCGGGACGAAAGCAGTGGTAATAGCATGGTGGGATGAGCCCGGCCCGGACTATTGCGAGTACTGTCGGCATACGTTCTGCGTGGAAGTGGGCTACTTCTGCGCGGATTGCGACCAACCGATTTGCCAGCACTGTGTGCTGTGCGTTCGAGAGCGAGACACGGTCGTTTGCTCGCACTGCATTTCGGGAAGTCAAGACTGATGGCCGCTCGCGCAATCTGGAAAGGGATCATCCGGCTTGGCGACGTGAAAGTGCCTGTGAAACTCTATGCCTCGGTTGAAGATCGTTCCACCCACTTTCGGCTCCTGCATCGCAAGGATCGTGTGCCCGTCCGGCAGGCAATGATCAATCCCGAAACACAGGAGGTCGTTCCCTACGAAAAAGTCCGCAGGGCATTCGTTACTGCTGAAGGCGACCTGGTACTACTGAATGATGAGGAACTGGAGACGATCGAACCACCAAGTTCCCGCACCATTCACATTCTGCAACTCCTGCCGCCCCGTGCCATCGACCATCGCTGGTATGTCCGCCCGTACTTTCTCGGACCGGACGAGGGAAGCGATGGCATCTACGCCGCCTTCATTGGTGCGCTGCAAAAGGAGGGCAGGGAGGCACTGACGCGCTGGGTGATGCGCAAAAAGGAATATCTCGGTTCGCTGCGCCTGGTCGCGGGCTATCCAATGATGACGGTGCTGCGCCACAGCCACCAGGTCGCGTCAACTGAAGATCTGCAGTTGCCAGAAGGTCCGAAACTGGCAAGCAAGGAAATCGACATGGCTCGAAGTCTGATGGATATGCTGACGGCCGACTTCAAACCATCGGACTATCGCGATGAGTATCGTGCCCGGGTGCAGGAGTTGATCGCCGTGAAATCAAGCGGCGGAAAGGTCAAGAAAATACCGCTGCGCAAGAAACCGAAAACCGATGATCTGCAAAGCGCTCTTGAAGCTAGTTTACGGCAGGAGAGAAAGCGTGCCTGACGATGATGATGGTGATCAGACGAGGGAACTGCGCGGATTCTGGTCCGGCAACATCGCGTTCGGACTGGTAAGCGTGCCGGTAAGCCTGTTTTCCGCGAGCCGCGCAGGGGGTGTCTCCCTGCGAATGGTCGACGAGGACGGTACGCCGCTGCAACGCCGATACTTCTGCAGCAAAGAGGAACGACTGTTGGAGAGCGACGAGATCGTGCGCGGCTACGAAGTGGACGAAGACCGCTTTGTGGTAATCGAGGACGATGAACTCGAAGCGATATCGCCGGATAAATCACGCGAAATTAAACTCGAGAACTTCGTCGGCGTCTCCGATATCGATCCCGCCTATTTCGAGCGAGCATATTTTTTGGTTCCGGATGAAGATGGTTCACGACCCTACTGGCTCCTTGCGCGAGTAATGGAGGAAACCGGTCGTGCCGGCATCGCTACCTTTGTTATGCGCGGCAAGGAATATCTTGTGGCCATTATCGCGCAGCACGGCATTTTGCGGGCCGAGACGCTGCGCTTCCACGATGAGCTGCGAAAGCCCGAACAGGTCGGCCTTCCGGGTATTGCGAAGCCAGATAGCAAACTGGTTAGCTCCATACTGCGCGCAATGCGCAAGCTGAGGGCGAAGACTCTGGATGAGGATTCGCTGACTGATGAATATTCGTCCCGCCTGGAAAAACTGGTGCAAGGCAAGATGCGAAAAGGTAAAGACGTTGTCAAAGCGCCGGACGACATCGGACCCAGCGAGAGAGAAAGCGCTGAAATCATCGATCTTATGCAAGTGCTTAAAGACAGAATGCGCGGCAAGGAGAAAGACTCAAGCGCGTCGCGGACAGGAGAAGGCGCAAAAACCAAACGAAGCACGCTCGATGAGCGTTCGAAGGAGGCGCTTTACAAGCGAGCTAGGGCGCTCAAAATCAAGGGGCGAAGCAGCATGAACAAGCAGCAACTGATCGACGCAATCCGCGATGAAGCCTGAAATGGACACGGATACGAACATCCCTGCCATACGGGAAGCCACCTAACCTGGCCAATTCAAACACCTTCAGACGAGAAGCGAAACGAACGGTGGCAGCAGGAACCACAGTACGTAAGTCAGGGAAGCCAACATCAAGGTCATCATTTTAGCTGGTATGCTTTCAGTACGAAGACTGCGGGCAAGAAGAGATAAGAGCCATGCAGCATGTGGCAGCGCGAGCCACGGCACTATGTCGTAGCCGTGAGGAATGCCTGCGAGAAACGGCCATGTGAGAGCGCTCACTGCCGCAACGGCTGTTGCAACCATCGCAAACACAATTGCCGGTCGCTGGCCGAAACGAACAGCGATGGTTCGCTTGCCTGTGGCAGCGTCGGCTTCTCGATCCGGGATGTTTGCCAAGGTGATCGACGGAAGTATTGCCAGTGCGATGGGCAGCCCCATCAGCCACGGAAGAGGATCGTCCCAGGCCCCGCCCAGGAAAACCCAGCCACACGCCAGCACGGCGGGTCCGTGCGTGAACCCGACATCCAGTTCTCCCAGGGTTCTGTAGCTCAGCTTCAACGGCGGCACCGTGTAAGCAATTGCCAGAACGAGCAGTACGGCAAGTAGCGCAAGGGATGCTCCGGGTGGTGCGGCTGTATAAAAGGCCAGAATCGTAGCGAGCATTAACGCCAAGCCACTGGAGCACCATGCCGCGAGTCGCAGATCGGCGCGGGATATGCGGCCGTCGACAATCACTCGTGACCCACCATTAAAGGGCCCATAGCGCCTGTTTCGGGAGTCTGCCGGGTAGTCGACCACTTCATTGCTAAAGACTGTGGCGGCTTCGATGAAGAACAGAACTGCGTAACCAAACCAGAATGTGCGCGTGGTCAGGGCGCCGCTGCCGCCCGCCGCGAGAGCGCCGATGGCATACGCTACCCAGGTGGCAGGATAAAACTGCAGACGCAACGCCGTAAGCCAATCGCGAAGTATACGCAGCGAGCGCTCCGCGACAGTAGGTACCGCACCGCGCAGCCTGTGCCCCTCCCGTCGTGTTTGTTCGAGCCACTTGCCACGTTGCGCTTCATCCGATTTCAGCACGGAACCGAACGCTGTAACCCGCACTGACCCGACTCCACAAAATTCGAGGGTTGCACGCTTCATCGCATTGTGCCCCGGTGCCCGATAGATGAGCCGGTAGACGGGAGGAGGTGTGTCCATCGTGGTTACCAGGTGGGCGCTGCGCCCGCCGAGTAGCCCCTCGTAGCCCGTGGCGTTCTCGGCATGTTGGAATGCGAAACCGGGTAGCAACAAGCGATCGACAAAGCCCTTCAGCAATGACGGCATCGTGCCCCACCAGGTCGGATAGATGAACACGAGATGATCCGACCAGGTGACAAGCCTGCGTGATCGTTCAATATCCGGCTCCGTGTCCTGGAGTTGCAGCTGTGCGGTTTCGACGTCGCGCGAAAATTCAAGGCGACGCAGATCCAATACCTCGACGGATGCGCCAGCCGCACGGGCCCCGACCACGTACTCTTCGCCCAGCGCATGACACAAGCTGTTCGCCCGTGGGTGCCCGATTACTACCAGAACGTTGATCGTTGGCCTCTTATTGCTCGCCTGCTCACCAGTAATTCTTGCCCGGAACGCGCGTAATTATTACCGCAAGATGCATTCAAATACAGAAGTCGTCCCAACGTGTCGCTGGCAAGCGGCGTGGCACACAACTTGCAATCTCACAGCAGCAGGGAAGATTTCTGGAGACAGGCAGTGATTGCAAGTTTCCTGGATGATAGCGCTGCTCTGGGTCATACGTCTCTAGGCCATACGCATGCCACGAAAGCCCGCGAGGGTAACCGAGAGGAACGATTGAGGCGGCGCAGCCCGACGAGCAGGCGTTGCAGCTGGTCGACATGGTGCGCCCGAAACTGATGCAGGACGGAATGCCTATATGTAGGGCTCGATATTGTGGGCGACAAAATGAGAAGCGTGTGCTGATGCAGTTATCGTTGCCCCGATTCCCGACAGGGCTGCTGTGTATGGTTACGCTGCTGCTTGTATGCGCAGTGCCGATGCAAACCGTCACGGCGCAGGAGGAACCCAAGCCGTTGCAGGATGAAGCCGGTGCAGAGGATGACAAGTACTCCCCGGCGCCCGACAGGGTCGATGTGAGACCGGCCGCGAGGGACGATGAAATCGGCCAGCGCATTCAGCGTGTCCTGATAGCCACCGAATGGTTCACCGACCCGCAGGTCCGGGTTCAGGAAGGAGTCGTTTTCCTCAGTGGTGTGGCTGAGTCCGAGGAACTCCGGGAATGGGCGGGCGAACTCGCGCGCAGTACCCAGGATGTTGTTGCCGTCGCCAACCGCATGCGGGTCGGTGACCGCTCGATCTGGGATTTCCAGCCTGCTTTCCTGGGGTTAACGGAGCTTTGGCGTGATTTTATTCGCGCTCTTCCGCTGGTTCTTTTCGGCCTGCTCATCCTGAGTCTATCGGCAGTAGTGAGCGTGCTGGCGACGCGTGGCGCGCGATCGATGTTGCGTCCGCGTATCCAGGCGCGACTTCTGCGCAATGTGGTCGCGCGCACTGTCGGTGTGCTTACGTTCCTCATCGGAGCATATATAGTTCTGCGGCTGTCTGGCTTGACGCAATTGGCCTTGACACTAGTCGGCGGCACCGGGTTGCTCGGCCTGATAATCGGCATTGCATTTCGTGGCATTACAGAAAACTTTCTGGCCAGTATCTTCCTCAGCATGCAACGCCCGTTCATGACCGGCGACCTGGTTGAAATTGACAATATTACCGGCTACGTGCAGCAGTTGAATGTGCGAACGACGGTGCTGATGACTCTTAATGGCAACCTGGTGCAGATTCCAAACTCCACGGTTTACAAGTCGAACCTCCGAAACTTCACGACCAACTGCAATCGCCGCGAGGAGTTTTCAATCGGCATCGGCTACGACGACTCGATCAATGACGCGCAGGAGGTCGCCCGGCAAGTGCTGGCAGATCACCCCGCGATACTGAACGACCCCGAACCGGCAGTCCTGGTCGACAGTCTCGGGCAGTCTACCGTCAACCTGCGAATCTACTTCTGGCTCAACGGTCGCGAGTACAGTTGGCTTAAGGTTCGATCCTCGGTAATCCGCCTGGTCAAGCGAGCCTTTCAGAAAGAAGGTATTTCGATGCCGGATGAGTCGCGTGAGGTGGTTTTCCCAAAGGGTGTACCGGTCACTTTAATCGAACGGGAGAACGGCGAGCAGTCCGATGCCGGTCGCGCCGGCATTAAATCAGCCGTTTCATCTCGTGAGGAGGGCGACGATGTGTCGACCGAGGCGGAGGCAGGCCTCTACAGCGAAGCCGTTGTCATTGAAGAACAGGCACGCCAGGCAGGCCCCGTGAATGATGGCGAGAACCTGTTACCACCTGACAAGGCGGACTGACCGGGGTGTGCGACCAGACGGTTGCCCGTCCGAGGACACCAGTCGGTAAGCTGAGTGCCGAACATGAATCGGTTCGACCCCTGACAAAGGAGGCCTTGCTATGTTTCAGGAAACCGCCGCGGGAATAAGTGATGTGATCGGGCTGGGTTCTGATGATCTGTCCGCGTGGGAGATGTCATTGCGTGCACTGATTATCTATATAACGGCCATCGTGCTCGTGAGGGTCGGCCAGATGCGATTCATGGGCCAGAACACGGCGTTCGACATGATTTTAGGCATCATTCTGGGTTCGGTGCTGAGTCGCGCAATTACGGGCAATGCGGCGTTTCTTCCCACCGTCGCGGCTGCAGGCGTCCTTGTCGCCTTTCATTGGCTGTTCTCAGTGGTGTCGTTCCATTTCGATTTCTTCGGCAAGCTCATCAAGGGTCGTGAGAAGACACTTGTCCGGGATGGAGAAATCCAGTGGGATAATATGCTTAAAAACCACATCAGCAGGAGAGACCTGGAAATGGCGATACGGAAAACCGGAAAGATTACGCAGCCGGGCGACGTTGCCGTTGCGCATTTCGAACGAAGTGGTGACATCAGCGTAATTGCGCGCGACAAGCCGAAAGTCTTGCGGGTGGCAGATATTAAGGTGCGGGAAGGGGTGCAGCAGGTGCGCATAGAACTGGCCGGCGCAGACTGATCGTTATTCCTGAGCCTCCTCCCGGCCCTCTTGGATGGCCTCGTCTGCTTCCTCGAGATCGGACGGCTCCGGCGACGGCTGCTTCTGATCGTCGGCTGCAGCCGGATCATGACAGAGCGCGACGAAAAACGGGAAGTGGTCCGAGCCGACGTGCTCCATGACTTCAATCTTGAGCAGGCGGAAGGATTCCTCAAAAAACACATGATCGAGCGGCCACTTCAGTAGCGGCCAATCGGCGTTGAAGGTTGCATAAAATCCGCGTCCGATACGGGGGTCGAGCAGCCCGCTCACTTCCTGGAAAAGCCTGGTTGTCCGCGACCACGCCACATCGTTCAGGTCCCCGGCCACAATGGAGGGGGCAGACTCGTTGCGGACCTCTTCACCGACGATGAGCAGTTCGGCATCGCGCCGTTCCGTGTCCTCCAAGGGAGGTGGTTTCGGATGCATGACATAGAGATTGATGCGCGCACCGGACGGCAAGGTGAGACCCGTCTTGATCGAAGGGACGTACTCGTCGACCAGGAAGCGCACCTCCGGCCGGACCAGGTCATACCGGGAGAATAGGTGGATACCGTAGCTGTTTTCCTGCGGTCGGCTTATTGCCTGGGGGTAGTCTTGCTTCAGCGATTCAAGGTGGAGGTCCCACCAGTGATTGGTTTCGACCAACAGCACCAGATCAGGGTTGACCCGGTTGACCAGTGCCAGTAACGCCGCGGTTTCGTTGTTTTCCATGAGAACGTTCGCCACCAGGAGGGTTACCCGCGAATCACGCTCGCAGTCCCCCAGCACCTTTGCTTCCAGCTTGTACAACGGGGTGTAAGGCCAGATCGCGTAAAGCTGCCACGCAAGCGCTGCGGACAACGTTGCAACAAAGGCCAGGGTCCGTCGATCGCGAAGGGGAAAGAGAAGCGGCACTTCAGCAATCACCACCACCAGCAGCACGGCGACCTGGATACGCGGAAAGTCCCATATCCGAATGAGGGACTCGTTACTCGGGACAAGCGGCAAGACTGTTACAAGGATGGCCAGTGCCCCCAGCCCGATCAGAATTCGCCGTACCATGTCCATGAGGGCTTTATGACCTCGACCGCGGCGAGTTGGTGTTTTTCGCATGGCCGTCGCGTTCCTTCGCCAGATAATCCGCGACGTAGACTTCTCGGGTCAGCAGGATCCCGAGTGCGGTGAGGGGTGTAGCCAGCGCAAGTCCAAGGACCCCGAACAGCACGCCCAACAACAACTGAACGGAGATGACCAGTGCCGGGGGAAGCGACAGCCGCTCCTTCTGGATCAGGGGCGTAATCAAATAGCTCTCGAACGCCTGTACGGCGAGATAGACACCGATCACCAGCAGCACCGTCGTCCTGCCCTCCGGAATCGCCAGCAGGAGGGCAGGAACTGCAGCAATCACCGGGCCGATGTTGGGGATGAACGCGAACAGCGCCGCTATCAGGCCCAGAATTGGCGCGAGCGGCACCCCGATTGCCCACAAGCCAAGCCACGTCAGGACACCGACGACGGTCATGGCCATCATCTGGGCTACCAGCCAGTTTCGCAGGGTGCTCGCAGCCTTCGCCAACACCTCTTCTCCTCGCAGGCGCGCCGATGGCGCGAGCAAGTGCACAAGGCCGCGACGATAGCTGATGGGGTCGATTGCAACGTACAGGCCGATGAACAGCATGATGACGAAGCTACCGAGCGCGCCAAATGTCGAGCCTACGGCCCTCGCCGCTCCCTCCCCGCCACTCGCCATCAGCGCTCCGGGGCTCGCGCGCTCCAGGAGAAGCTGGCCCCAGGCGTAGTTCTCAATCCGGCCTCGCAAGTCCTCGAAGGCCGCTGGCAATTCCACCACAAGCTTGTCGAACTGGTCTGCTGCTGCTGGCAGGGCAAAAAGGACAGCGGCCGCGAGAGCGGCGATGATCAATAGAATAAAGAGAGCGATACCCCAACCACGGGAGATGCCGGTCAGGTCCGCGATCCAGTCGCCGCCTCCGCTAATGAAGACTCCGAAGAGCAGGCCAGCAAAGACCACCAGGAGCGCATCAGGCGCTGTAAGGAGCACAAGCGCGAGCGCGCCAAACAGGACTATGAGCGATACAGCACGCTGGCCTGGAGGTGCGACATTCAGTGATTCGGGCATGCCGGTGGTTCCTCGCTGGGTGTTTGCGGAACGGGTCCGCAGCCGCCGCAACAAATCTTTGTGACGGTTGCGAGCGGACCTGTCCTTGATAATAGTTTGGCGCAGGGTTCGTCACCAGCGAGCCGGGTCCGCGGGAGGTCGACCAACTCCGACCCGGTTGCAAGTTCTGGCCTTTCCGGGTACGCGCCCGCCGCGCTCCCGGGCATGGTTATTGCATCCACGTTCCCGCCGATTTGTATTAACGTTCTGTTGCAGTTAACCCAGGGACAAAACAACCAATTTCGTGTCATGGCCACCAAGACCCCCCAGGAACAGCAAGGTATCCGTAAGGCCCGCAAGGCGGGCTTGCATTACGTTCATGACCTGGATGACGGCTGGTTGCGTCGACGCTGCGGGCGCGGCTTTACCTATCATTCGTCTCGTGGCAAGCGCTTAACCGGTCAGAGTACGTTGAAACGGATTGAATCGCTGGTTATTCCCCCGGCATGGGAAGACGTGCGCATCTGCCCCAGCTCAAATGGACACATCCAGGTGATCGGACGTGATGCCAAAGGACGCCAGCAGTACCTGTACCACGTCGTCTGGACCACTATCAGCGCGGCGACCAAGTTCGATCGCCTGGCAAGTATCGGCGAGGTCCTGCCGAAGATTCGTCGGCGGGTGAGGCGAGACCTTGGTGTGCGAGAGCTCAGTAAGGAACGCGTGGTAGCCGCAGTCATCCGTTTGATCGACAAGGCACATCTTCGCGTGGGAAACCCCGCCTACGCTGAAGATAATGGTTCGCACGGTGCAACCACTCTCACGGCTGAACAGGTTGAAGTCGACAGGTTTTCCATATCGCTGGACTTCCCCGGCAAGAGCGGCCGGCAGACCGAGGTTTCGATTACCGACAGAAAGGTCGCGGCGGTGATCCGCAAATGCGAAGAGATCGATGGCCAGTTTCTGTTCTGCTATCGGGACGATACCGACAGTTACCATGCTGTCAGTTCGTCAGACGTAAACGACTACTTGCAGGAGGTGGCGAACGAGGTGCTGACCGCGAAGGACTTCAGGACCTGGTCAGGAAGTGTAATCGCCCTCAAACATCTGAAAGCGGGCCTTGACGAATCGAGTGAGGAATTGCCGAATCGAATAATCACGCAAGCGATCAAGAAAACGGCTGAGGAGATGGGACATACCGTAGCCGTCTGCCGGCAGAGCTATGTACACCCCGGACTGTTGGCAGCCGTCGAGACCGACGCGTTGCAAGCCCTGCTGGAGAAATATGACAGATCGGGGGGTGCGATCCAGGACGAACTCACGCGGGACGAGGACCAGTTTCTGTCGATTCTCCCCGCGATCTCCGATTGATATATCAGCTGCAGGGTCAGAAGATCAGCATGAAGAGGAGGACTACTACTATCAACCCGATCAAAAATATAACTCCAATTGTACTTCCCAGAAATTTCAACATTGGCCTGCTCCGTTATTTTTCAATTCAAATCAGTGAAATATACGGCTGACGCATGACGTCAGCCGTGCTTTATCCTGCAAAAGTCTTTACCGAGCCCGATCGCTCGCCTGCTGCGCGCGAGACGCGCCAATGGCGGTCTTCACGTCCTTTTTTTCTTCAGGAGGTGGAAGTACGGCGTCGAGCCCCAGTGACTCGAGCCAAAGCTCACGGCACCAGCCCTTCGTGTGGAAAAGATGTTCAGCCTCTTCCTCCTCGACTTCTTCGCACGCGGCAGTGAGTACCTTTTTCTCTTCGCCTTTCAGCGCTTCGGCACACTTTCCAAGAAGTTCCCAATCCGCATGATCCTTGGTTTCAGCCAGCACCACACACTCGCAGGCCACCAGCTGGGCAGCTACCGGATTGCCGCTTTCCTTCGCCAGTTTCATTGCTTTCAGTAATGACGACCCCAGGTGCCGGACGACCTCCTTGCCCGGGGACCCTTCCTTCGGATCGATTTGTAAATCGCGACAGACGGTTTGCAAAATCTGCACGTGGTTTTGCGTCTGCTCGAGATATTCCTGCCACTCTTTGCGCAGATCCTTCGACTTGGCACAGGTGATTGCCATCTCATAGATCTTTACGCCGCCTTTCTCGTGCTCGAGAGACTGCAGAATCAGTTCCTGAAGTTGCTTCTTCTTGATCATCGCCCTTCTCCAATAAATGTCGACCCACATGCCAGCAATGCAAGCTACGTGCCAGTCCGCTGGCATGGGTCTTGCATGTCAGGTTTCGTGGCGATTTGCCGCGAAACCTGACATGGAGACAATCATGGGAATCGAAAGGAAGCAAAACGACAATCAGCAAAAGGCCCAGAATCCTGGTGAGCACAAGCAAAACCAGCAAACAGACAAGGACCGAAAGGGTGGCGACCACGGGAATGAGCAGCGTGGCAATGTACAGCGTGGCGACGATAAGCGCGGGAATGATAACCGCGGTAAAGAGCAACGCCGCTAGAGGACAGGACGGCTCCGGGTGCGAGCAGCGCCCGGAGCTTTCCCTGATAGCGATAGCGTCCAATCGGATCGACAGCCTGTGAATAAACCGAAAAACGACAGCGCCCAATCCATGATGCACGGCTCGTACTCCAGGTTTGGAGCCATGATCGCAAGTTCGACCCTGGTGATGCTGGCTCTGATGTACCTCAACACTCAGGCGCTGATAGAGGAACTGGAAAACCAGCCCGACGCAACCGGAAGCTAGCCAGCGACATCGTCCAGGGCTGTTCGCGAATCGCCGTGCGCCCGCTTTATGACACTGAAGCTGCCATCCGTTTCAAGCACCACGGCTGCGATCTCCTCCACTGCAGCAACGCCAGCTCCCCGTATTGCGGCCCGGATCTCGGATTCAGTTACCCGCTGCGATGCCATCGCTGACTCAAGGAATCGGCCCTCGCTGAACAGAAGTGTCGGTTGCGCCTTCACCAGGCGCTCCATGCCTCGGTAGCGTACAGAGAGCCGCGTTATCACTAACTGCAAACCAATAAGCAACGCAGTAGCCAACACACCCTCGGCGAGACTGACGTCCCTGGATAGCAGCACGGTGGCCAGTGTCGAACCGAGAGCGATAGTTATGACGAAATCGAAGGCATTCCATTTCGACAAAGTGCGCTTGCCGGAGATACGCAGGCAAAGAATCATGGCGATATAGGCGAGGAATCCGACAACTGCCACGC
>JBGTHC010000188.1:0-10261 GCA_041746375.1 Woeseiaceae bacterium | reverse complement strand
CGTGTCGAATGCGTGGATCGACGGCGGCGCGCTGCGTACCTACCGGCACGCCCCGAACACCGGCTCGCGCAAGAGCTGGGCAGCGGGCGACGCGACCAGCCGCGCGGTGCGCCTGGCGCTGATCGCGATGACCGGGGAAATGGGTTACCCCTCCGCACTTTCGGCAAAAACCTGGGGCTTCTCTGACGTATTGTTCAAGGGCAAGCCGCTGACGCTGCCGCAGCGTCTTGGCAGCTACGTTATGGAGAACATACTGTTCAAGATTTCCTATCCGGCCGAGTTTCACGCGCAAACGGCCGTCGAGGCCGCGATGCTCTTGCATGCAGAAGTCGGCAACCGGCTGGACGACATCGAGTCGGTCGTGATCGAAACCCAGGAACCGGGCGTCCGCATCATCGACAAGACCGGTCCGCTCGACAACCCGGCCGATCGCGATCACTGCATACAGTACATGACTGCGGTGCCTCTGATCTTCGGGCGCCTGTCGGCGGCTGACTACGAAAACGAGGTTGCGGTCGATCCGCGCATCGACGCCTTGCGGGAAAAAATGCAGGTGCGGGAGAACGAGCGCTTCACGCGCGACTATTACGAGCCTGCGAAGCGTTACATCGGCAACGCCGTGCAGGTGTTCTTCGAGGATGGTACCAGCACCAGTCGCGTGCAGGTCGACTGCCCGATCGGGCATCGCGAGCGGCGCAAGGAGGGCATCCCGATTCTGCGCAGGAAATTCGCGAACAGCCTGTCGAAGCGCCTGAAACCAGCGCAGTGGCAGGAACTCGAGTCAATTTGCAACGATCGCGAACGGCTCGCCGAATCGGCAGTCGATGACTTCATGGCACTGCTGGTCGTGTAAGCGTCGCAACAAAGGGGGCAGGCATGCATACGTTACGCATACTGGCGGCTATCGTCGCCGCAACAGCGTTGCTGATGACGGTTGTTGCGTACGGTGACGACATTGACAGGACCGAGGCCAACAGCGGCAACCTGATCATGGAGGACGTACCGCCGATACCGGGCCGAATCGTCGACGATCTGCTGCGCTACCAGAATATCCGCGCGGCAAATTTCCTCGCTTGGACGGAAGACGGTCGCGGTATCTATATCGCAACGCGTTTTGCCGATGTAAGCCAGATTCATCGTGTTGACATGCCAGGCGGCGCGCGGCGCCAGCTTACCTACGACGCCGACCCCGTCGGTGAAGTACAGCGGCAGCCGGGTGGATCGCAGCTTATTTTCACGCGCGATGCCGGCGGCAGCGAATTTTCGCAATTATTTGCTTTTGCTCCGGCAGACGGCACGGCCGTCATGCTGAGTGACGGCGAATCGCGCAATGGCGCAATCGTCTGGGATCGCGCAGGAAGCCGGTTTGCTTACCAGAGTACGCGCCGCAACGGCGCGTCGAACGATGTCTGGATAATGGACCCGCAGTTGCCGGAGGAGTCCAGGATGGTCCTTGAATCGCCCGATGGTAGCTGGTGGGGACCCGTCGATTTCTCCGCAACCGGCAGTCAGCTGTTGATCCTCAACTACGCGAGCGCCAGCGATTCGCGCGTGCATCAACTCGACCTCGACTCGGGAAATACGCGTCTCGTGGCAGGTGGCGACGCGGACACCGGCACGAATTTTCCGCTAGGCTTTGATGAAACCGGCGACGGCTACTGGCTCATCACGGATCGGGCCGGCGAGTTCCGCCAGCTTGCCTGGCAATCGCTGGCCGACGGGGCGTCACCGGAGATCGTCACCGCCGATATTCCCTGGGACATCGACGAAGCTGCACTCAGCCACGATCGCCGCCGCCTGGCTTTTGCGGCCAACGAAAACGGGCTGTCCCGCATCTACCTGATGGATACGAAAACGCGACGCTACCGGGCCGTCACCGGCGTACCGACCGGTATCGCAAACGGCTTCGCGTTCAGCCCCGACGACCGATCGCTGGCCATGACCCTTAACACGCCGCAAACGCCGAGCGATGCCTTCGTACTGGCGCAGGGCAACCGGCCGCTCGAACACGGCGCGCTGCAGCGCTGGACCACGAGCGAAGTCGGCGGCCTGGACACAAACGACTTCAGCGTACCGGAACTCGTGCAGTTTCCGACTTTCGACACGGTCGACGGCGCGCAGCGCCAGATACCGGCATGGGTATACAAACCGCCGGGCGTCGGACCGTTTCCCGTCGTCGTGTCGATCCATGGCGGTCCCGAAAGCCAGGCGAGGCCGTATTTCAATAACACCTACCAGATGTGGATCGACAAGCTGGGCGTTGCGGTCGTCGTGCCCAACGTGCGCGGCTCCTCGGGTTACGGCAAGAGTTATCTCGCGCTGGACAACGGTCTGTTGCGGGAAGACTCGGTGCGCGATATCGGCGCGCTTCTAGACTGGATTGACGCAGAACCGACGCTGGACGCTGACCGGGTCGCCGTTTCTGGCGGCAGCTATGGCGGCTACATGGTGCTGGCGAGTGCGGTGCATTTCAGTGACCGGTTGAAGGCCGCGGTCGACATCGTCGGCATTTCGAGTTTCGTCACCTTTCTCGAGAACACGGAAGAGTACCGTCGCGACCTGCGCCGCGCCGAGTACGGCGACGAACGCGACCCCGAGATGCGCGCCCACCTCAAGGCGATCAGCCCGCTCAATAATGTGGAACGCATAAGCGTGCCCCTGTTCGTCGTGCAAGGCCAGAACGACCCGCGAGTTCCGGTCACGGAATCCGAGCAACTGGTGAGGGCGCTGCGACAGGGCGGCCAGCCGGTGTGGTACATGAATGCGTTGAATGAAGGCCATGGTTACCGGAAAAAGGAGAACCGTGACTTGTACCAGCAGGCCGTGCTCCTGTTCTTCGAGGAGCACCTGGCAGGTGAGCCCTGACCAGCATTCCGGCGTGGGCGGAACCGGAAAGGTGAGTACCCAACATAAGGACCTGGTCGCTGCCATCGACCACGGAGTCACGCAACTCGCCCAGTGCCTGCCCGAAGGCGCCAGCGCAAAGCTGGCCACGCTATTGACGGAGCTGCAGCGCTGGGGCGCGCGCAGCAACCTGACCGCGATTCGCGAACCAGCGGCCATGGTTGCAGGGCATGTGCTCGACAGCCTTGCTATCCGGCGGTTCGTTACCGGGGGACGCCTGATCGATGTCGGCACGGGTGCAGGGTTCCCGGGATTGCCGCTGGCGATCGCCGAGCCGCAGCTTGCGGTCGAACTGCTCGATTCGAGTGCCAAAAAAGTTGCCTTCGTGCGGCATATAATCCGCGAACTCGGCCTTGGCAATGTGCACGCCGTTCAGTCACGGGCGGAAAGCTATGCACCTTCCGAGCGCTTTGATACCGTGGTCGTGCGCGCACTTGGCGCGATACCGAATCTCCTCGAAATCGCCGGACACCTGGTGGGCGAGCGTGGCGCGCTGCTGGCGCTAAAGGGACAATACCCGCATGACGAACTGCTCGAACTTTCGCGCATGAACCGGCTGGCAAGCGGCTGGGAGTATCGCGTGTCCGCCCTGACAGTCCCCGGACTCGAAAATCATGCGCGCCACGTCGTAAAGCTGCAGCGACGTCCCGTGGTGCCGACATGACACGCGTGCTGGCGATTGCCAACCAGAAAGGCGGCGTCGGCAAGACGACCACCTGCGTCAACCTTGCCGCGTCGCTTGCTGCAACACACCGGCGGGTGCTGTTGGTCGACATGGACCCGCAGGGTAATGCGACGATGGGTTGTGGCATCGACAAGATGAGCCTCGAGCGTACGGCGTGCGATGTGCTGCTCGGCGAGGAAACGGCGGCGGACACGATTGTGTCGGCGCCGGAGGGCGGGTTCGCGGTATTGCCCGGCAACGAGGACCTCACGCTGGCCGAAGTGCGGCTACTGCAGGAAATCGGCCGTGAAATGCGACTGCGTGATGCGCTGGCGCCGGTGCGCGGACTTTACGATTTCATCCTCATCGATTGTCCGCCTTCCATTAACATGTTGACCCTCAATGCGCTGACGGCAGCCAACGGCGTGCTGATACCCATGCAGTGCGAGTACTACGCGCTGGAAGGCTTGAGCGCGCTGCTCAATACGATTGAGAAGGTGCGCAAATCGGTCAATCCCGAACTCGAGGTTTTCGGTTTGCTGCGAACCATGGTCGACCCGCGCATCAATCTGTCGAACGAAGTTTCCGACCAGCTCATTGCGCATTTCAATGACAAGGTTTTTCGTACGGTCGTGCCGCGCAACGTGCGGCTTGCCGAAGCACCGAGTTTCGGCAGACCCGTGCTGTATCACGACCGCGCCTCGCGCGGCGCCATGGCCTACCTGGCGCTGGCCGGCGAAGTGCTGCGCCGCGAAGATGAACGCACGACGGTGGCGCCATGACAAAAAGCGGACGCAATTTACGCGCTGTTGGAGCGCGCCTTACGCGCGAATGCGGCAGCGACAAAACCTTTCCCATTCGCGCGCAGGGCGCGCTCCTACGGGTAAACGATCGGCGAACGTCGGGAACGCCTCCGCGCGAGGCTATACGATGACCAAGAAGAAGCGCCTGGGACGTGGCCTCGATGCGTTGCTGAGCAAGCCGGCCGCTGCCCCGTCAGACGTCGGCGAGGCCGCGGGCGACAGACTACGACAGATACCCGTTGACCTGCTGCAACGCGGGCAGTACCAGCCGCGCATGGATATGCGCCAGGAGACGCTCGAGGATCTCGCCAGCTCTATTCGCTCGCAAGGTGTCGTGCAGCCGATCGTGGCACGGCCGATAAAAGGCACCGGCACGCAACGCTACGAAATAGTCGCAGGTGAGCGTCGCTGGCGTGCCGCGCAAATGGCCGGCCTGCAGGAAATCCCCGCCGTTATTCGCGACGTGGCGGACGACGCGGCCATTGCAATGGCATTGATCGAGAATATACAGCGGGAAGATCTCAATCCCCTGGAAGAAGCGCGTGCGCTCGATCGCCTGATTCGCGAATTCGACCTTACCCACCAGGCAGCGGCCGACGCCGTGGGACGTTCGCGGACCTCCGTGAGCAACCTCCTGCGACTGCTCGAACTGAACGACAAGGTCAGTGCATTGCTGGAGTCGCGCGACATCGAGATGGGTCATGCCCGGGCCTTGCTGGCGATCACCGACAAGGTACAGCAACTCGATGCAGCCCGGCAGGTGGTTAAAAAGGGACTGTCCGTTCGCGATACCGAGCGTCTTGTGCGTCGCATGCTGGGGGATGGCGGCAATAAACAAAAAGGCGGGAAGAGAGGCCAGCAGACCGGCAACGCCGATGTACGTCGCCTCGAAATGGAAATGACCGACAAGCTCGGTGCCAAAGTACAGATCGACCATTCACAGAAAGGTCATGGAAAAATCGTTATCGCGTACAACAGCCTCGATGAGCTGGACGGCATCCTGAAACACATCAGGTAATATTATTGATCGCTGTTGGAGCGCGGCCCTGCGTGCGAATGCGGCAACGACCAGACTTTTCCCATTCGCGCGCAGGGCGCGCTCCTACCCGCTATCACAACCCGGAAGGAACTCGTACCACGGGCGATCCCTCCGATGATTTAACCACCCGATTCTCGCCAGCACGCCGTCAAAGTTCCTCGAACCGGCCCATTGAATAGCCGCCGAGAAACCGCATTTAGTACTGGCAGGAAAGAGGATTTGGTTGTGTTTTCGGCGGTTGCCTTGCTCCAGATCGATCACTATAATGCGCGGGCTAAGCACAGGCCCGCTTGGAAAGATCGTAACCATAACGCCACACACCGGCCGTCAGCCGATGGACGTGGCGTTTTTGTTGTCGGAGGCAGGCGAGACATGGGGAGCCGGGATCACGAGAGCTCCGCAACGTCTTCGCCGGGCCTTATTGCCAGGTTGCTGCTGGCACAACTGGGCCTTACCGTCGTTCTGGCGGCGCTCTTTTGGGGCATGGAGGGCGTCACGTCGGGATACTCGGCATTGCTTGGCGGCTTGACCTGCGTCATCCCGAATGCATTTCTGGCGTTGCGGCTCTCGGTACCGCGACGCGATCCTGGGCCGGGAGCCCTGGTTCGGGCCGCTTACTTCGGGGAACTCGGCAAGCTGGCGTTGACGGTGTTGATGTTTACCGTCGTGTTCACGCTGGTGAAACCGCTCGAAGCGTGGCCCCTGTTTGCCGGTTTCGTCGCCGCGCAATTGATGACGTTGGGCGGGTTCCTGATGCGTGACAACCATGGTTCTGAACCTGGTCTCAATAAGGGTCCGAAACATCGGACACTGGATAACGAGTAACAAGAATGGCGAGTGAAGGCGGCACCCGGACGACTGGCGAGTACATCACGCACCACCTGCAGAATCTGCAGGTCTGCAAAGCCGATGGCGCCTGGGTCTGGAACGAATGCGCCGGCAACCCGATGGCCATCAATGTTGATTCGATGTTTTTCTCGGTGCTGCTCGGCGTGGTCTTCATCTGGCTGTTCGGCAGTGCTGCAAAGAAGGCGTCGGTCGGCAAGCCCGGAAAACTTCAGGCATTCGTTGAGCTGGTCGTGGATTTCGTCGATTCCAGCGTGCGCGACACGTTCCACGGCAAAAGCAAACTGATTGCACCACTTGCCCTGACCATCTTCGTCTGGGTATTCCTGATGAACCTGATGGACCTGATCCCGGTCGACTGGCTGCCGTACGTGGCAGAGAACTACCTGGACATACCGTATCTCAAGGTGGTGCCGACCACGGACGTCAATATAACGTTCGGCATGTCGATAGCCGTATTCGTGCTCGTCATCGCTTACACGATCATGAACAAGGGGGTTGGTGGGTTCATCGCTGAACTGACGCTGCATCCTATCGCACCGCCGACGAAAGGCATCGCCATTCTTGCGGCACCCTTTATTATCGCATTCAACTTCATCCTCGAGTCAGTCGCACTGCTGGCAAAGCCACTTTCATTGTCGCTGCGACTGTTCGGCAACATGTTTGCCGGCGAACTGATTTTCATCCTGATAGCGTTACTGGGTATCTGGCAACTGCCATTGCACTTCTTATGGGCTGTTTTCCACGTACTGATCGTGACGCTGCAGGCGTTCATTTTCATGATGTTGACGATTGTTTACCTCAGTCTGGCATCGGAAAAGCATTGAATTAAGCATTGATCGATTTTTGAACTGATCTCATACGGGAGATATTGATGGAAACTGTGATTGGTTTTACCGCGATTGCCGTCGCGCTTTTGATCGGCCTCGGCGCGCTCGGCGTCGGTATCGGCATGGGCCTGCTCGGTGGTCGGTTCCTCGAAGGTGCGGCCAGGCAGCCGGAACTCGCACCGATGTTGCAGACCAAGATGTTCCTGGTCGTTGCGCTGCTCGACGCGGTTGCCATGATCGGTGTGGGCATCGCGCTGTACTTTGCTTTCGCCAACCCGTTTATCGGGCAGTTGCAGCAGGCGACGGGTGGCTAGAAGCCGACAGAAGGCTGCTGGTTTCGGGCGCGACGAGCAGTTACAAGCCACATGGCCTGTGACCGCCGCTAATGGCCATGGCGTGTGGCGATCGGACCCGCCGGTAGTTTCGGCACCGTAGTTTTATCCGAACAGGAGTTATCCCGTGGATATCAACATGACTCTTCTCGGCCAGTCGATCGCGATGCTCGTGTTCGTCTGGTTTTGCATGAAGGTTATCTGGCCGCCGATCATGAACGCGATCGAGGAGCGCCAGATAAAAATAGCAGACGGGCTGGCGGCTGCCGAACGTGGGCAAAAAAGCCTTGACGATGCGAAGTCCGAGGCGGGGAAAATAATCGGCGATGCGCGCAAGCAGGCGACGGGTATTCTCGATCAGGCGCACGCTCGCGCAAATGAGATTGTCGCCGAAGGCAAGGCCGAGGGTGTCAAGGAGCGCGAGCGCCAGCTCATAGCGGCGCGCGCCGAAATGGAGCAGGACGTCTATCGCGCCCGTGAAGAGTTGCGCGGCCAGGTATCGGCAATAGCCGTGGCGAGCGCAGAAAAGATCCTGCGTCGTGAAATCGATGGCAAGGCGCATGAAGACATCCTGACCCGCCTGGCAGCAGAGCTTTAGTGCCGTCGCAGAGCGCTGGCTGAGCAGGTAACCATGGCAGACAACAACACCATTGCACGTCCCTACGCCGAGGCAGTTTTCGAACTTGCGCGAGAGGCTGGCGCGCTGGATGCGTGGTCGGACGCTTTGCAGGGTGCGGCGGCGCTTATGAAGGACGGACAGGCGATCTCGTTTTTGGCTAATCCAACGCTGACCGAGCCAAAACGTCTCGAGTTCCTGACCGGTCTCTTGCAGCGCGCTGCGGGCGATACCTCGGTTCTGTCGGGCGCGGACCGCCAGGGCGTCAATTTCCTGAAACTCGTGCTCGAGAACGGACGTGAGGCGGTGTTACCGGAGGTAGCCAGTCATTTCGAAGCACTCAAGGCAGAGGTTGAGAACACGGTGGATGTAACGGTGACGTCGGCTGTGCCACTGAATGACGGCCAAAAGCGCACGATCGCCGACGCGCTGAAAAAACGACTCGGGCGGCAGGTCCGTCTCGAGACAAAACTGGACGAGAACCTCATCGGTGGCGCCGTAATCCGCGCTGGTGATGTCGTAATTGATGGTTCGTTGCGCGCAAGACTCGAGGGTCTTGCACACGCGCTGACCGCTTAACAGAGGAAGGCAACATGGCACTCAAAGCTTCTGAAATCAGCCAGCTGATTAAAGAGCGAATCGAAAATTTCGAGGCGGCAGCCGAAGCTCGCGATGTCGGAACCGTCATCGGTGTCACCGACGGCATCGTGCGCATCCATGGGCTCGCCGATGCGCGCTACGGCGAAATGCTCGAGTTTCCTCAGAACACGTTCGGTCTGGCGCTGAACCTCGAGCAGGACTCTGTCGGTTCCGTGGTGCTCGGCGACTACAAGCATATTTCCGAAGGCGATACCGTCAAGACAACCGGTCGCATTCTCGAAGTGCCGATTGGCGAAGCGCTTCTCGGGCGCGTGGTCGATTCCCTGGGACAACCCATTGACGGCAAAGGCCCGATCGAAACGGCTGAAACTGCACCGATCGAGAAAGTAGCGCCCGGCGTAATCGAGCGAAAGTCCGTCGACCAGCCGGTACAAACAGGACTCAAGGCGATCGACGCGATGGTGCCGATCGGCCGCGGACAGCGTGAGCTGATCATTGGCGATCGCCAGACCGGCAAGACCGCAGTCGCGGTCGACACGATCATCAACCAGGTCGGTACCGGCATCAAATGTATTTATGTTGCTATCGGCCAGAAGGCCTCTTCAATTGCCGGCGTCGTACGCAAGCTGGAAGAGTTCGGGGCGATGGAGCATACGATTGTCGTGGCCGCAGCGGCATCCGATTCCGCTGCCATGCAATACATCGCGCCTTACTCCGGAACGTCGATGGGCGAATACTTCCGCGATCGCGGGCAGGATGCGCTGATCATTTTCGACGACCTGACCAAGCAGGCCTGGGCCTATCGCCAGGTATCGCTGTTGCTGCGGCGTCCGCCCGGCCGTGAAGCGTACCCAGGCGACGTTTTCTATCTGCATTCACGCCTTCTAGAGCGCGCGGCGCGCGTCAATGCCGACTACGTGGAAAAGTTCACCGGCGGCAAGGTAAAAGGCAAGACAGGCTCGTTGACAGCGCTACCGATCATCGAGACACAGGCGGGTGACGTATCTGCGTTCGTGCCGACCAACGTAATCTCGATCACGGACGGACAGATCTTTCTCGAAACCGATCTGTTCAACGCCGGTATACGACCGGCCATCAACGCGGGTCTATCGGTGTCGCGGGTCGGCGGCGCGGCGCAAACCAAGATCATCAAGAAACTCGGTGGTGGCGTGCGACTTGCGCTCGCGCAGTATCGTGAGCTGGCGGCGTTCGCGCAGTTCGCCTCCGACCTCGACGAGACCACACGCAAGCAATTGCAGCGCGGACAGCGCGTTACCGAGCTGATGAAGCAGAAACAGTATTCGCCATTGTCGGTGGCGGAAATGGCGCTGTCGCTCTACGCGGTCAACGAAGGCTATATCGACAAGGTTGATGTTGCGAAAGTGGTGGACTATGAAGCTGCGTTGCACGATTACGCCCGGGCAAATCACAAGGACCTGCTCGACAAGGTGAATGCATCCGGCGACTACGGTGACGAGATCCAGGCGGGACTGAAGAAAGTGTGCGAAGGATTCGCCGAGAAAGGTGCTTACTGATATGACCGGGCTTCGGTTCGCCAAGGGCTTCGTAAGCGCCAGGTCGCGTTGGAGCGCGCCCTGCGCGCGAATGGGAAAAGGGCAAACGTCGC
>JBGTHC010000187.1:0-5615 GCA_041746375.1 Woeseiaceae bacterium | reverse complement strand
ACCGGGATAAATTTTCTCGGCGATCGACAGGCCATTCCTTTGCAAACCCGCTGCCCCTTCCAGCAGTACGACGGTCGCGACGGGTACCACATTGATGTCCGGACCCCGGCTACTTAGCGTTACGACGAGAAAAATCGTTGCTGCAAGTGCAAAGGGGATGCTCCAGCGAAAAACGCGTCGCCGTCGGACAGTGCCGCGCCACTCCTGTCTGACGGCAGCGTGCACACGCTGCTCCACATGTAATGGAACGGTTGCCCGCGGCCCGGCAAGGCGAATCAGCGTAGCAATAGAGTCGCAATTAGGACTGCCTCGCTTTTCGCGCGACTTTTCATCGCTTGAATTTTCAAAGTTAGTCATGATTTTTGCCTGGTCCCCTGAGAAGGCTACTGATCCAGCAGGAAATCCGGTTCGAAGTCCCACAGGGATCGGAAACCTTCCCTGAAAGCGTCGCGCGCCCGACTCAATACCGATTCCGCTGCCTTGGTGCTGACCTTAAGATACCTCGCAATCTCTTCGACCGAACAGCCCTGGATATACTTCATTTCGAGAGCGCTTGCGTAATTGGTTGGAAGATACTCGAGGGTAACTCGCACGAAGCGTGCTACTTCATCCTCGCTTTGCGATTTTTCCGGGCCCAGATCGAGTGACAACGATGCCAGTGCTGCCTGGACGGCCGGGTTGTCTTCGATGGGCACGTCGTTGTCAGCTTCGATTTTCCGCTCCCTGAACACCGAAGCCATCTCGTTTCGGCAAATCTGGCAAAGCCAGGTAAAGAGCAGAGCCTCACCTCGATAGCCAGACAGCTTGCGCACAACCAGGCACATTGCCCGTTGCACAATCTCCTCGGCTAAGGAAGTGTCGCCGTTCACTCGGGTGAGAGTGAACCGGTAGAGGCGAGGAAAATACTCGCGAAAGAATTCCTCGAACGCGTCAGAGTCGCCGTCCGTGATCTTTCGTGTCAATGCCTTGTCGACCGATAACTGCGATCGCTTCACTTGCATCAGTCCGGTATGTCGCGCATGGGACATTAGACGTCATCCTGCCGATAATCCTTCGGCAAATCAGCCAACAATCGGCAATGCCGCGAAGGCCTCGTTGGCGGGCTCATTGAAATCGGGCCTGAATGGCGTCAGAACGCGGCGTCGAAACCCAGTAAAAAATAGTATTCCTGACCCAGATGGCCGGTAAAGTACTGGCCGGTCTGGGGGTCCGATGATAAAAGGTCTGCACTCAGCTTTATGACACCCTTGACGTTGCGCATGAAGTAGTACGAACTACCAAAGGTCATGCTGCTGATATCGATGCCTTCGAAGACCGTGTCCGTGTTGGCGAGTTCGTTGGCATCTGCGAAGTTATAAAGCAATGAATGTGTCTACCGATCGTTGCGTACCCAGTCGACGCCAGCAAATCCTCCATGCCAACGATAACTCTCGTTCGCTTCGAGGAATCCATCCCAGTCGTTCCACAATACCTGTGCAAACCAGTGAACTCCCTGGATGATCTCTCCCGCAAGGTCTACGCCCAGAATTTGCTTGTCTGTGTCTCGCTCACCAATCAATGTGCCGGCGGGGCCAGTAGCGTTCCGTTGTTCTCCCGACAGGGCGAAGAGCCCGACGGATATGTCCTGCACATCGGTGCCAATCCGGACAAACACTGTTTTTGATGTATCGTTGTCGAACAACCTGTCGGCACGCCGACACCCCGGGGCTATTAATATTCGCGTTCGCATTGATCCCAATGCCGTTGACGATACCGAAATCAACCTGCAACGGGCCGACATCGCGCCCGAACAGAACCCCGTGCTCATAGGTAATTCCGGCCTTGCGACAGAGCATGAAATCCTTGAATGTCATGCGAACTTCGCGTGAAAACATGACATCGGAAATCTGCAACTGGCCCGGTTGCATGCCCACCCTGCTGCCGAACAGATCGGCGAAGCTGAACCACGCATCCTCCACGACAACCTCACCATTCTGGCCTTTCTCGGCAAAGACGGCATAGAAGTAGAAACTGATCTGCTCACTCAGGGGGGCGCTAAAGTAAAACGACTGCGCTGCCATAGAACACGCGACTACCCGATGAAACGATCATGCTAATACCTGTCGGCTCTCTCCATATCCAGTCGCAGGGTAGTGCGAGATGTGCCGCCGAGGGAATACGTGCTAACCACAGGTCCGGCCTCCTGACCCCCCACGATGAAGTTGGGGTATGCACCAGGACCGTATTGCTTGCTGCTGCAGGAACGGTTCTGCGCCCGACCCCATCAACATCGCAAGCGTGGCCAGCATGCCAGCCTCAGTGCAGGTATCGGCAGCAACGGTAACGGACCGCGGCGCATTGACCACCGGCCAACCGGTCAGGGGATTCAGCAAGTGACTGAAGCGGATGTTGTTTTTGAGCAGGAACCGTCTCGCATCGCCACTTGTCGCCAGCCCACCACGCTGCAGGTCGATGCGCTTGAACGGTTTCGCCGTCCCCGGGGTGAGCGACTCAATGCCGACCCGCCACGGCATGCACCCAGGATCGGCACTGACAGCAGCCATATCGCCACCGAAGTTGATCAGGCACGGAGCGTCGCTGAATGACGCAGCGATCGATGCTGCCCGATCAACAGCGTATTCCTTGCCGATACCTCCGAAGTCAATCTGCATGCCGGGCAAGAGGGTCAGCGTCGGCCGTTTCCACAATACTTTGTGCCAGCCGACTCGAGCCAGAACGGCGCTCACCTGGTCTTCGTTCGGAACTCGATCACTGCCGTCGAAGGTCCAAACCTCCCTCAACACGCCGGATGTGATATCGAAGCGTCCGTCGCTCAGTTTGTACAGTGCTGCAGCGAAGTCGATCAGGTTCGCCGTCTCCGGGTCAACTTCGATGGCGACACCGTTGACGGTGTTGATGCGGTGCACGATGTTGTCGCTGTTGTAGCGACTGAAACTGGATTCTATGCGCCATGCTTCGGCTGCGACGGCTCCCACCTGCATCTGGGCGATAGATCGACTGGCCTTGGACAATACTTCGCACGGACTACCCATGGCGGTGAACTCACCGCGCCAATGATCCTTCTGTCGCTGAACGACGAGCGGTATCAGGCGTTCAGCGGTGGCCACAGCAGAGTCACCAAGCGAAGCCGTAACTGATATTGAAGATGATGGCGTCGAGACCCGGGTACAGCGAGTCCGAGTCCTGGCCGGCGAGCAACTGGCCGGACGGTATCTCCCCTTCCTGTCGGTAGTACTCGAGCCGCACGGCAAAGTCGTTTCCGGCTGAGGTTTGCCAGCCGTATTTGATACCCGCCGTAATCGCATCGAAGCGACCCAGACGATAATCTGCCGCTGCAAACTGTGGCAGCGGGTCGCCGTCACGCAAGCTGACGCGGTAGAAATCTGCTTCGCTCTGGGTATAGAAGCGAATGTGCGGCTCGATGTAGCTTGCGTCGCCGACGGGCCAGTTCAGTTTCGCATCAAGCGTATGCGAATCGATACCCCAGGCGTCAGTCATGTATCGATACGACATATCCAGTACTTTGCCGTCCAGGTAGTATTTTCCCTGGCCGAACAGGCTGTGCTTGGTGCGTTGGTCGGGCCGGTTTTCGAAGCGATACTCGTGCAGCGGACCCACAAGGCCTGGCGTGGGCGGTCGATTGATGGGTTGCCCGGAGATCGGATCAACCACACTCATTATTTTGTACGGGTCGTTGAGATAGCCGCTCGCGTCGCTCAACGAGTAATTGAACTGCATCAGGAATCGCTCATTGACGATCTGGGTCACGCCCAGCAGAACATCGACGACGTCCTTACTCTCGCTGCCGGCCCGACCGGACAGATCTCCGACATCGGACATAAGAGCTAATGGCAGTGGCGCTCCTCCTACCGGGTCGAGCTCATCACGCGCCACAGCGAGCCCCAGACTGACGGTCGTATTGCGCTTGTTAAAGTCCCGTGCGAGCGCGAGATTCGCACCGACGTGGGTATAGTCATACTCGGTAGAAAAGCTGACTCCGGCGGTACCCGCATAGTTCTCGCCGAGCGGTTGTTGCCAGCTCGCAGTCAAGGCATATCGCGTGTCGAGAAACGTGTCGTCGAGCGGTAAGCCTCCGGCAGCAACCGAGTAGGTTGCCAGACCGGAAGGACGGGTAAATGTCTGCAGTTCGTTTTGTGGAACGGCTCCACTTGGGGTTGCGCCTGTGAGCGAATCGACGGCGAAGCCGATGCTCAATATTTTGTCGTCCGGAAACAGCCGACGCGCAAGTAAGTTAAGGCTGATGTCCTGCACGCGATCGCCATCCTCACCATAGTAGAGTAGCGCCGTGTCGAACTCCCAATGCTTTTCTTGCGCAATGGCCGGCAATGCGGCGGCAGTGCCAAGCAGCGAGCAGGTCGCCGCCGCCAACCCTCGCACGATGTTTCTGGTCGTAGTGCCATTCATGTGCAGTATTTCCATGGCAGCGAGTTAATTGCAGCCACAGCCACCTCCACCGAATCCGCGACCGCCGCTGGAAGCTTCCTTGCTGAAATAGATGTGATCATCGATGCCGGCTTCGACCGGGTCGGTCACTAGCTGCATCTGCTTTTTCGCCAATACGTCCCGCTCCCAGGGTTCTACACCCATGGAAGTGCAGGCCGTGCCGGTCATCATCATCAGCATGCAGAGGCATGCCGTTCGTTGCGTCCGTGCCATTTTGCCTCCCTGGACAGGCCCCGATTCTGCTTCACCGTGCACTGCCATTTCCTGCCTCCTCGGTCGAACCAAGCAAACGGCGTAATGTCGTTTCGTACTCGTCTTGCTTTGCAGTTTTGAATCCCAGGTGTCGAACGGCCATTTCGCCATCCCGACCTATGACAAATGAACTGGGCATCGCAACCAGATCGAACTCGCGCGCCAGTTTTCCGTCACGGTCGGCGACGATACGAAAGGAGACCGGGAAAGACTTCAGGAACGCCTTGGCCTCCGCCGGATCGTTATCCTCATTGATTCCGATGACCACGAGTCCATCCTCGCCGTACTTCTGCTGCATGGAGTCAAGCCAGGGAAATGATCGGCGGCAAGGCGCGCACCACGAAGCCCAAAAGTCGACGACTACCACTTTGCCGCGGTACGCAGTAAGGTCGAGCGGCGTTTGGCGGTCATTAGCCACAGCGCCGTCGGCCAGCAAAGGCAACATTGCAATAACGAGGAAAGCTGACACGATTTTCCGCGTCCGGCAGGAGTTCATTCGGTAGTCCATCCCTGGTTTGCGGTCTCTGGGGGTGTGAGACGTGGTCGCAGCAAAAATCCTTCGCTATCTGCAGATATATTTTCTTGCACATTGAAACCGGCAGTTCGTGCCGATTTCGTCCGGAACTCGCTATGGCGAGTTGGCAGTCGCATGGGAGTTGCAAATGCTTCCTATTAGCAATTGATCACCAATTGACTTCGCATGACTCTCGATTACTGTAGGTGCAGGCGAACTGCGCGGCGGACATCGATATGGCGTTGTGGAGTGCCCCCCGAACCTTGGACCAGAGGTATGTTAGGTTTTCCTTCACCTGAGGAGAACCGAGATGAAGGGAACACGATTTACAGACGAGAAGATTGTTGCGGCGCTTCGGGATGCTGAAGCGAGCTCGGTGGTTGCG
>JBGTHC010000186.1:0-14084 GCA_041746375.1 Woeseiaceae bacterium | reverse complement strand
GCAACTTGCGGTGGCTCGTCGATCAACATCGCGTCCATCGCTTTTTCGGCTGCATAGTCGATTACGAAAACGAGTGCGGCGCCAATCACCAGGAACAACAAATTGATTGGCCGACTGAGGGTTTTCTGAAAGCTGCTGCCCAGTTGCGAACGGGTTTCCCGGGCGTCTTCCTTGATGAGATCCCGGAGACGTCGACGTTCTTTCTCTTCCGAAGTCTCCATGAGGACTATCTCACGCGCTGTGGTGTGTCGTTGAAACTGCCACGCGCATCAGCCAGGATGCAAGCTAGTTTCCGCGCAGCCGGTCGACTTCGGCAGACAGCACTCCGGCGAGTTGTGGGGTGATCTCTCCCGTCACTTCCAGTCCTTTCTCGGCCTGAAACTGCGAAATCGCGATCGTTGTTTCGAGGGACATTTCACCGCTGGTATTGCCGGTATCGTAGCCGAGCGCGTCAAGATGATTCTGAACCATTTGAGTCAGATTGTCGGAATACAATTCTTCGGACGACGGCATTGCACTTCGCTCGGACGTCGCACCTGCCGGCTGGGTGGTCGGGTTAGCGGCTGGAGCCTGTTGCATCATGCCTCCCATGCCGAATTGTTCCATCATCTGGCGTTGCTCGGGCGTCATTTGTTGCATCGCCTCATTGAGCTGCTGCATGCCCTGCGCGGCTTCAGCGGACCCGCCCGAACTGCCGCCAGGCGCGTTTCTCAATACATCTGCAACCTGCTGATCAATGTCCGTGACCGCGTAATCGGCGGGCATCAGGCTTGTTTCGCACCATTGTGGCGGCAAAGGGATAATGTTGAAGCCTGTTACCACTGAATGAGTCGTACCGCTAATCTTCGTTACCCCCATTAACCTTGAACTGACGGTGCTCTCGGCTTCCATCGGCATGCCCTTTTCAAGCATGCTGACACTGTTCCGGATCAGGCCTCCGAAGAAAGACATCGATTCACCATCCGGTTCCATTTCACGAGTCAGCTTCTCGTAGAACGCTCGTACTATGTCTATGCCAGGCACACAGCTGGCCAGCCACGCCGTACCTTCGCTCTTAACCGACACCAGACCGGCAAGTCCGCTCGCATCTCCGCCGCCTTGCGGAGTGTTGCCCAACCCACCAGTCGATTCAAAGTTGTACTCACGAGTACTGAAGCCGGCATGCGAGCCACCGCGTTGGGTCGGAGTCATCCTGATCCCGACGCTCCAACCGGCTCCTGTTGCATGGTCCGCGACAGCTTCAATGTTTTGCTTGAGTGTCAACTTTACGATCTCGCGTTTCCCATGATCCGCCATTGACATTGTTCCTTCGCCGAGTCCGGGCGGCAGATGAATGTCCATGGAATGAGGTAGCGTTTCCATGGCCATCCGGCAATGAGCGTAGGTTATCGAGAACCAGGTATCGGACCCGCTACTTTCTTCCACCGGGCAAATGGCGTCGCGCGCGCCGCGCATTTGATTGGCGACGTTATTCCTTATCGTGTCCACGGGAACGTTCAAAGGCATCTGCACACGATTCATCAGATCTCCGAGCATTGAACCCACGATTTCACTGGCGCTGCACAGTTGTTGCAGTGTGAAAACCTGTTGCTGAGGAAACTGCATGCCGGTATCGGATTGCACACCGGTGACGACGACCGCATAGCTTTCGACCGGGTACTCGGGAAGAGGGCAGTACTCAGTAGATGCAGCGTCGACGAGACAATTCTTTACCTCGATTTCTCGGACTGCCAGCACGTCCAGTGGATCGCGTTGGACGTAGCGGACTTCGTAATCGCCCGGTATGAATGGTGCTCGCAAGGTTGCCGGATTGCCGTCGTCAGTGCGATGAGCATTGTCGAATACATCAGGCTGGGCATCAGGATATGCAATGGTAATGAGATCGCCTTGGCCATTCGCTCCTGTCCAGTCGACCGTGAATTGTTCTCCCACACAGACGTCGTCCGGTGCATCGAGCGTAGCCGCATTTGCAGAGGCCAACGGGACACCAATAAAAATAGCCAGCGAGGCGACCAATGCCGATACCCCGCAAAGAAAGTTGGGATTACGATGGGGTGTCATGGTGACTCCTCATGAAGCGGACGCGAATACATATCGAAATTAGTACGGATTCCGGCACTGCTCGATTTCATCCTCGGTGAGGCCCAGATCCTTGGCGGCGGACGAGAGATCTGCCGCCGTCGCATTCACGTTGTATACATCGTGAGTTGTCTGGGAGATGGCTCGCGCCGTGTCGCTGCCGCCACCGATCCGCGCAGCGGTGCGCGACGCCGCACGCATCAAACTACCGAATCCGCGCTTCTTTTTATTGGCCTCTTGAGCCGCTGCAATCTTCTCCTGCAGACACGCTTGCTGCGCAGCCTGTAAAGCCGCCGCATCCTGCGGTGGCGCCGGCGACGAAGACGCTTGGGCTGCGGGCGCATTATTTTGCTTGATTGCTGCTTTGATGACTCCGGCGAGTTGCGGGCTGGCTTCTCCCGTCACGTCGAGATTGTTTTCGGCCTGGAACTTGGATATCGCAACTACCGTTTGCGTCGTTGCTTCCCCATCGGTGTTGCCGGGATCGTAGCCGAGCGTTACAAGATCCTGCTGAATCGTTTGAGTCAGAGCATCAGCAACGACTAGTTCGGGCATCGTGACGACTGTCAAAACCATTGCTATCAACATATTCCTGCGCATATTCTCTCCCCGACAGGCTTTCCCTGTCTGCATTAGAAGCGCGGCGATTCCAAACTTGCCCGGACCTGTAGTTATCGTTCTCGCCGAAATTGACGGGGAATTCGGGGACGACCGCTTCTTCCAGAAGCAAGCGTAAGCCGTTGCCGAAACCGCCAACGTCGAGGCCGGGCGCCGGTGCGCGCGATTGACCGCCCAATACTAACACCCACGAACCGGATCTGCCGGGGCTAGGGTGCTGGGGCCGGCACACGGCACGCACTGCGATACGGCTCCGGCGTGGCGCCGATTGCCGGATGCTTATGGGCTGCCTCAACCATCGCCCTCCCTTCCTCGAGCCGGCCCTGGCCTTCGAGTGCCAGCCCGACAAGGCATTGCGCGACACCGGCCGGATAGGTGCCCGGGGCCGTACTTTCCAGCAACGCAAGTGCCTGTCGCGCGTGCCCCTCCGCCGATGAATGGTTGTCGAGCTGCAGCTCGGCGTAGGCAATGGAAAGGAGTGGAAAAGCCTTTATATAGTGGTCGTCGGCCAGCGTTGCTGCGTAGATTTCGATCGCCGTACGATGCAAAGGAATCGCTTCGGCAAAGCGGCCCTGCCGCCCGATAATCATGCCGAGATTCTGAGCGGCGTTGGCGACCTCGCGATGCTCCATGCCGTATTTTTGCTCGCGACGTCCGAGCAACTCACGCAATAGTTGCTCGGCACTTTCGAGATCGCCTGTCCTCATATGGTGAACACCGAGATTGTTGAGCGCCGAGAGAGTCGCACCGTGATCGCTGCCGAGTCTGGACTCGTAAATATCGATCGATGATTGAAACTCCCGTGCCGCGCGTTCGTAGTCGCCGTGTTGAGAAGATGTTGTCGCGATCTGCGCATGCACGAGCGCCATGGACAAACTGTCAGAACCATCAACCTCAGTTGCCAGTTGTTGCGCTTCCGACAAACTTGCCATGGCATCCTGGTGCGACTCGCTGCTTTGCAACTGGGCCAGCGCCACGAGCGCGTTAATCAGAATGCGCGAGTGTTCCGCAGGCGCCTGTCGCATTTTTCGGATGCCCTGTTCGTATAACGCAGCGCTCGCCTCCCGATCGCCAAGCGCGCTTTGCATATCCGCAGCGGCCGATTCTGCAACACCGACCGAAGGATGGTCTGCAGAATACAGGTCTTGCGCAACAGCAAGCTGTTCATCGTAGTAGCGGATCGCCCGTTCATAGTCGCCGGTCACTCGATAGTTTTTAGCGAGCATGGCAAGGCTTGCAAGGACAGGCTGTGACCTATCGCCGTAAAGGCCCCGCTGCAATGCCAGAGCTTCTTCCTGAAGTACAATCGCACCCTGAAATTGATCCAGGCTGCCATATACGCTTGCGATAGAGGCCAAAAGGGATGCGCGGAGCTCCGGATCATCGTGCAGGTCCGTTTCGAGCCGCTGCACGCCGAAGTCGAGGGCCTCGACCACCGTGATATCCCGCCCGCGATCCGGGTCGGCCGGCACGAACGGATCGGCACTGCGCAGCAGGTCTACCATGAACGTTTGCGCGGCCTCTGCGCGGCGCTGCTCGATGCGCAGTTCTTGTGTATACAGCGTCAACGTTACGACATAGCTGACCACAGCCAGGATGCCGAGTGCGAGGACTGGCAGCAACCACGGTCGCCTCTTGCACATTTTGACCAGTCGGTAGCGCAACGTGTCGGGACGCGCCAGTACCGGTCGTCCTTCCAGGTAACTCTCCAGGTCGGCCACCATTTCGACGGCCGACGCGTAACGACGCGCGGGTTCGGGGTGCATGGCTTTGCCGACAATGGCATCCAGATCGCCGCGCACCTTGTTATAGAGCGGTTTGCCGCGCAATGTGCGGCTCGGCTGTACCGTGCTGGTGTCCGTTTCCTGACGCGGCCCGTCGAACGGCCGCTCGCCGGTCAGTAGTTCGTACATCACCTGCCCGACCTGGTAGATGTCGGAGGCTGTGGTAACGGGCCGGCCCGCGTGCTGTTCCGGGCTGCCGTAGCCCGGTGTTAGCAACGAGACACCGGTTCGTGTCAGGGTCGAGGCGCCGGGCAGCGCTGCCGGGTCAAGCAGCTTCGCGATACCGAAATCGAGCAGGGATACGTGCCCTTCCGTCGACACGAGAATATTGGAAGGCTTGATATCGCGGTGCACGATCAGGTGCTTGTGCGCATGGTGCAGCGCCTGAAGCACCTGTATCAGCAATCTCATGCATTCACGGACATCGTTGCGATTGGCCTTGCAATACGCCGTAATCGGCAGCCCGTCGACGTATTCCAGCACCAGGTAGGGACGCCCGTCCTCCAGAGCACCGCCGTCGAGAATCCGTGCGATGGAAGGGTGGTCGAGCGATGAAAGCATCTGCCGCTCGGCACGAAAGCGCGCGACCAGGTCGTCGGTATCGAGGCCGCGGCGCAGGACCTTGAATGCCACGGTCTGCTCGAACGCACCGTCTTCGCGTTGTGCGAGATAGACGGTGGCAAGTCCGCCGCGAGCAAGGCGTTTGACGAGCCGCCAGGCATTGACGCGCTGCCCGGACAGGTCCTCTCCGGCGTTTTCTTCGTCGCCCAGCACTGAGCGCCATAGTTGTTCGCGGGCCGTGTCAAAGCGCTGTGCCAGCGCGTCATCTGATGCCTCGGACGCGTCGAGCAGGGAAATTAGCTGCCGCTCGAGTTCCTCGTCACCCGCGCAGCGACGTCGAATGAAATGCGCGCGCTCCTCGCCCGACAGCGCCAGCGCCTCGCTGAATATCTCGTCGACTGCCCTGTTGTCCGCCGTGTTCAACGCGCATCCGCATCCATCGCTTTCAGGAGATAAGCCTTGGCGCGTTGCCAGTCGCGTTCCACTGTGCGAACCGCCATGCCAAGCGCTTCCGCCGTATCGTTGACACTGAGTCCTGCGAAGTAACGGCACTCGATGATCTGTTCGAGACGAGGGTCGATCTCGGCTATGTCTTTCAAAGCGTTGTCCAAGGCAAGGACCGCCAGACTGTCGTCCTCGGTCGCATAACGATCGTCTTCGAGCGTCAATGGCATTTGTCCGGCGCCGCGCTTCTCGGCGCGCTTTTTTCGTGCGTGATCGACCAGCAGGTGTCGCATGACGGTCGATGCCGCGCGCAAAAAGTGGCCGCGATCGTTCCATCTGCCGTCGCCGGAGGCCAGGCGCACGAAAGCCTCGTGCACGATTGCAGTCGTGTTCAGGGTATGGCCGGGACGTTCGCCGGAAAGCTGGAAATGCGCGAGGCGCTTCAGTTCAGGATAGACCGCCGCAACCAGTTCATCGAGCGCACCCGGCTCGCCACGATCGACGGCGGCCAGTAAGTCGGAAACGCTGCTTTTCTCTTCGGCCTCGCCATCGGACATGGCCGGTCACCCCAGTGCCGCCCGTTTTCTTTTAATTCAAAGGTATAGGCTGTGCCGCGCCGGGGCAAGCCGCACTTGTCATATGTCCTGCGCAGGAGCTGATATTTTCGGGGCTCCTTCGCACGACGTGGCGGATTTCGAACCGGGGATGCGCTTTGAATTGGGTCGGGACACACCCTTCCATGCGCCCATCGGCATTGCCACCGGCCGGCTTCGGCGGGCGCTGGCGGACTGTATTTCCCGGTGTGCTCATTGACATAATGGTCTGCGCGATTTCTTGCCACGCTGGCACTGGGTTGGCTCCGGACTGCGAAGGGAGAAAGTTTGTGACGATGAACAGAATAATCGGAATATTTCTGCTGCTCGGTTTTGCCGCGTCGACGGTGCAGGCGGACACGTTGATGACCACCCGCGAGGGCACCTTGAGGCCCGGCGCCGATGCTGCCCAAGATGAAGGAAGTACCGTCAGATTCTGGTCGGGTAGCGACCGGATGGCTCGCATCGACGACCGCGGGAAGATGATAAGCGACCTCGAAAGCGGCGTTACCTATTTGCTCAATGATCAAGCCAAATCCTGCTTCGCGATTCCCAGACAGCAGGTTGACTCCGGCGGCGGCACAGCCGGACAAGTCGAGGTCCGTGGGACAAATGACACGCGGCAGATTGGATCGTGGCAGGCCGACGGCTATGAGCTGACGGTCAGGACGGATGGCGAACCAATTGAAATCTCTGTGTGGGTCAGCGATGACGTACCGGTGGACGTCGGCGGCCAACGTGCGTACACGGAAAACATAGTTACACCGGATACCGCGTGGCTGCTTAAGCTGTTCGACCTCGGCGGATATCCGGTGCGGCAGGAAGTCAGCATGGGCCCGGTCAGAATGTGGGCTGAACTGGTATCCGTCGAGGAGAAATCGGCACCATCCGGAACCTATGACATACCGGCCGGCTACAGCGGTTGCGACTAGGGGCGATGTTGCGCTTCGAGAGAGCGGTTCAATTTTCAGTCACGGCGCGGATAATATGCACGTGATGACAATTTTTCAGGGAGGGAGACGGGACATGCGAGTAATCCAAAGTGCGGCGGTTCTGGCAGTAATAAGCATTGCCGGATGCAGTGGTCCCGACACCGGCAACGGCGGCTCGACATCGCCGGCGGCGAGCCAATCAACGGGCCAGCAACGAAGCGGCACGATCACCGTGGGCGAGGAGTCCTGGACCATCGTGCCGTCGATCTCCTGTTCCGTTTACCCGGGCAACGTCGTGAATATCGCGGGTCATGCGGCGGAAAATTCAGAACTGGAGATCGTTATCGACTGGGGAGGACCGAACCACGCGCGCATCGCAGAGTCCGATTCCGGACCCGGCTGGCACGCGATCAGGAACACCCTCGATGTCCAGGTCGACGGCAAGACAGTAAAGGGAAGCGCAACATTCAGCGAGTACTTCGGTGGTGCCGGTGAGCAGGCAGAAGGCTCGTTCGAGGTGAATTGCTGAATCGGGAGATTCGCCCGACAGTGCTGTGCCCGAGCGAGAAGGTTTTTAGCCAGATCATGGTGTCGTAAGCTTCCATCTCCCCCCAGCGACGGGAGAAGTCGGGAAGGTAATTCCACAAATAGCCTCCGCGGTGACTGACTTCGTCAGTCATAAATGCGGTGGCACGATTCATGGTTTGCAGAACCTGCTGGCGCTGCTCGCCGGCCGCGGCGCTCGGAATACCAGAAAGTATGAGGCTCACCACTGCCGACAGGACGATCGCGCGTGTTATTCCCGGCATTCCTGCTCCTGTTTCTCGTTCCACACACGCATTTTGCCATTCGCCCTACAGCGCCCGCGCAACCACTGGTGGAATTCGTGCACAGCATACTCCTGTGGGACAAGGACGCCATGACGGTGGTTCATCGACTTGAGTCCGCGCTGGTTCATCTCGCAGGCCCGTGAATCCTGCTCGATGACCAACCTGCCGAGTTCAAGCATGTGCTGCAACTGGCCGACCGACGCTTCACTGCTCTCGCCAGGCAATAGCCAGTCGACCGTCAACTCAATCGACTCGGGCCCAGTCGGCAGGATGCGCACGCTGCGTACGTAGTCCGGGTGACCGACGACGAACATGCTTGCAGTGAACGATGCAAACGCCATGCCATCCGTTCCGGTTTGCCGGTCCGGACCGCCAATGGGCGGCAACGATGTCTGTCCGTCCAAGGTCCAGGTGGTGAGGCCCGGTGCGACGGTGGGTCGTCCGTCATCCTGCTCATCCGCGGGCTGCCAGTCCGGCAGATCACTGCTGTTCAGCACGCCTTTTTTGTAAACAGGCACGATGCGACATAGCTCGGGATGCAGCCTGGGACAGTGATAGCACTCGGAATAATTTTCCCAGAAGACCTTCCAGTTGCAGGCGACAGACTTTTTCTCCTGGTGGACGGATACCAATTGAGCCAATGGCCACTGTTCGAGCGGACGGGCTTCGTCGCCGAGAAAGTCATGGAGCGACGTCGCGGGTTCAGCCGCGAGGTTGACGAATACAAAGCCACCCCATGTATCGACGTGCACACTGTAGAGCGGGTAATCGCTCATGTGAAAATCGTCTGCCCGCAGACGTGCCGGTGTGGCCATCAGCTCGCCGGACAGTGAGTATGTCCACGTATGGTATGGGCAGACGATGCGACCGTGGGCAAAGTGACCCTGACCAGACTCGCATAGCAGTGAACCCCTGTGTCGGCAGGTGTTGTGGTACGCCCGAAGCTGCCGGGTGGCATCCCGGGTCACGAAGAGCTGCTGCGTAGCAATCTGCGCAGCAATATAATCGCCGACACGCGGCAGCTGCTGTTCGCGTCCTATGCACACCCAGTCGCGATACCACACCGCTTCGAGCTCGACCGCGTACTGTCGAGGATCGTAATACCAGGATGCCGGCAACGTCGGTTCAGTACAGCATAGCAGTGACATGGCGGCAGCGTACTGCATCTTCCGCAAACAACCAAAGCGCGCGATCAGCCTACCCGCAGAACCGGGGCCAGAACCGGACTCCAGTCCAGCTCCGTCCCGGTGTGGCGTCAGTCTATTTGATCGTAATTTCTCGCAGCAGGTACTGGCCGGTAATTTCCCGCATGCCAGGATAGTCACCTTGTGCCATCTCGGAGTTTTCGTCCATACGTTCTTGTGACATCTCTTTGACAAATGCGTCGTAGCGGGCTTTGCTCGGCGCAAGATCTGCCGTGTTTTTGAACTCGACAATAAGCACCAGATTGAAATCGCCACTTTGCGGCAGGTCGCTGCGGTAGATTCGGTAGTCGACAATTTGCCCGAGTTTCTTCGCAACTTCGTTGCTCTTCACCCACGTCTCTCGTATTCCTTCGAGATAGGCGTCATCCATGTTCGCATTAACCCGTATCGTCGAGACGGAAAGGACAGTATCGCTCACGTCATAGTCTTTCCAGGGCTCCAGATCGGCCATCGCGATGCTTGAGATGAACAGCGATACGAGGGTCAGTCCAATTGTTCGTAAAGTCATGATTTTTTCCCTTAATTTTTATTGGTTTACTCGCCGAGAGTAACACTTTTACGCGCAGCACATACGACATTGTCTGACTACGGCCGTGATGCAGGCGTGGTGCGATCAGTTGATACGCCGGGGGGCGTCCAGGGCTTCGGCGATGCGACCGTCGCGACGGTAAATGTCCCGGTAGAAATGCACAATTCCGTCCGGGTCTACGTTCGCCGTCAGATAGAGGAGCAGGACCGGCAGGGGCCTCGCCAGGTAGACAGTCGTCGGCCTCCCGGTAGCCAGCGCGGCGTCGATGCGCTGTCGGTCCCAGCCATTCGGCTCGAGGAGGATTTCGGCGAGCGTGAGGGGATTCTCGACGCGGATGCAGCCGTGACTGAACGCGCGCTCGGACGCGCCAAACAACTCCCGCGCCGGTGTATCGTGCAGGTAGACCGCGTGCTCGTTTGGAAAGATAAACTTCACTTGCCCGAGTGCGTTGTTCGGCCCCGGCCGCTGGACGAATATGTACTGGAAGTTGCGGGCGCTCAGCGACTGCCAGTCGACGGATGCGGGATCGACGCGGTCGCCCGCGACGTGGCGCACGTCGAAAGTCCTGTTCCGGAACCAATCGGGGTCAGCCTTGATCTGGGGCAGCAGTTCGCGCGTTGCGATGCTGTATGGCACCGTCCACGTAGGGTTGAACACGATGTACGTCAGCTCGTCACGGAAGCTCGGCGTCTGCTGGTTGTCCCGGCCGACGACGACCCTGGTTTCCCAGATGATTTGCCCGCCGCTGACGAGGTACGCGCGAAAGCCCGCGATATTGACGACGACAAAACGTTCGGTAACGCCGTCGACTACCCATCGGACACGCTCCAGGGCCAGGCGCAGTTGCAAGATGCGTTCCTCGACGGGCACGTTGAGCGCGCGCAGCGTCGCTGCCCCGACCACGCCGTCGTCGTCCAGTCCGTGCCGTGACTGGAAGCGTCGCACAGCCCCCTCCAGCGGCTCCTCCATCACGAACGTTGCGTCATGGAAACCGGTGTCGGCAAGGTCGCCCGTGATCGCAAGTCGCGCGGCGAGCACCGGTACGCGCTCGTCCTCCATTCCCGGACGAATCGTCGGCCCGGTGTCCAGCAGCGGCCATCCACCATCATTTGCTATGCGGCGGTACTCCTTTAGTGTCGACTGCAAACGCAGGTAGTAGGTATTCGGCTGAAAGCGGTCTTCGAGGAACTCGTCCAACGCCGGCGCGGCGAGCGCGCGTTCCGCGAGCTCGAGCGTTTGGTGCGAATGGCCGGCGCCCCGCAGGTTCCAGGAAGGATCGTGACGCTGCGGATCAGCCTTGCCGTAGTGCAGGTCGTGCACCAATCCCATCAGCGCATCGGTGAGCACGAACTCAAAAGCAGCCCATCGGGCCGCTGACGCCTGGGTCTGATCGAATTCCTCGTGGCCCATCGCCTCGATACCCGCCAGGTGGTAATCGTCCGGTGTCAGCCCGTGCGCGGAGGCGTTCCGGATGGCTGCCAGAAGCGCCGCGATCCTCCCTTCTTCGCGCCACGCAGGCAGGAAACTGCGGCGCTCGTAGAATTCCGTGACGTACGCGGCTGCGGCGAGTTCGCCTCCGGCGATGATCGGCTGCTCGCCATAGCGGACCGCTTCAACCGTATGCCGCAACTCGTCACGATAGGCGGATTCCTGTGCGCCGGCGGCCGTGGCGCAGAGCAGGGCGACGACCGCAAGAATGTGGCCGAAGGTCACCATTTTTCGTCGTGAAACTTGATTGAAAGGCCTTTCCGGTGTAATGAACAAGATTGGTTTCCCGAACTGTCTCCCGTAATACGGAGGTTTGACCCATGTCTGCATTCGCAAGAGCCGTACTGCTCCCGTGCCTTGGCGTGGCGGCGGCGGTCATGCTGTTTGCCCCGGAGCGGGCCGTCAGTATCGATGAAAGAAGGCTTTCCTTCTACCACACCCACACCGATGAACGGCTGGATGTCGTTTATGCGCGGGGTGGCGAGTATCTGGACGAGGGTCTCAAAGAGATCGCGGCCTTTCTTGCCGACTTCCGGACCGACGACCACCGCCCGATGGATCCCGAGCTTTTGGACTTCCTGTACGACCTGCGCGAGGCGGTGGGTAGCGGCGAAACTTACGAAGTGATATCCGCCTACCGCTCGCCGCAGACAAACGAGATGTTGCGCCAGCGGAGTAGCAGCAGCGGCGTTGCGACGCAGAGCCAGCACATGGTCGGCAAGGCGATCGACGTACGACTGCGCGGCGTTGCCCTCGACAAGCTCCACAACACAGCCATCGAGATGCAACGTGGCGGCGTGGGCTACTACCCGGATTCGAACTTCATCCATCTCGATACGGCCCGCGTACGCCGCTGGTGAGCATGGGTCCCGCGTGCGGCGGCGGGTAGAGTCTCCGTGGCGGTTTTCCGCCGATTTACCGGTACGACAGGCAGGCCGTAAGAACTTCCCGTCTGGGGTCGATGTAGGCCCCGCTTTGCTACTGCGCAGTAACGCGCTGCCCGATGCGCGCTTGCAGCCGGCGCGCGAAGGGCAGCTCGACCCGCCGCGGAAGGCGATAGTGCACCTTGCGCACGGTAAGGAAGATCCAGCGGTGCTCCCGGATGTTGAACGCGGCCGCGAGGTCCCAGGCCGGCGGGATGATGTAAACGACATTCTTGCCGACGCGCCGCAGCTCACGGTCGAAGCGCCGCGGGAATTCAACGTGTTCGATCGTGTGCGAACACAGAACGGTTTCGAATTCGCCGTCCCGGAATGGAAGCCTGTAGATATCGTTCACCTGGACGAAATTCGGCACGTCCGCGTGTTTAACGATATCGACGTTCACTCCGCCACCGTCGGTCGTGCCGCAGCAGATGTTCATGTCCCAGCGGCGCCGTCTGATAATCGACGATTTAAGGTAGCGGTAGCTGTACCAGTGCAGGAATACGATGATGGCAGTGACGGTGGCGACCAGCGCGAGGAAATACAACATTAACGAAGCGTAGGGCCGATATATGACAGCGTGATGAAGCGCGCGTGGCCGAACAAATGCCGAACGGTGCAGATGCCCCATTGTCGACGGTGATTGCGATGCCGCGCCTTCAGGTCGCGCGGCATCGCGTCGCCGGGTACCCTACTCGAATAAGCTCGCGATGTTGCCCAAACTCAGGAACCAGGTTTCCCCGGACCAGTCCTCGACGCCATCGTTGTCGGTCACGACATACACGTCACCCGATGGCGTCACGGCAACTCCCTCCGGCTTGTCGGTGATCCAGCCGTTCGTCGCATTGAGCGCAGGCAGCAGGTCGTAAACCTTTTTCTCAGACCGCGTTACGATTTTATCCTTCAATGCTCGGTCGCTGAAGTAGACCAACCGTTTGATCTGCCCGAAATCGCCGGTTCGGTTGTCGCGTTCGATCACCACGAAGCCGCCTTTCACGCGCGTGATTTCGGAGAGGCCGACCCAGGAGGCCTCGAGCGGTACCGCTTCCAGCATGTAGTAGAAATGCGTCCACTTGTTCCGCTTGACGTCGTAAGCCCAGAGTCGGGTGGCGAGAGGCTCGTCCGGGTTCAGATTGAACGGATCGTCATCGATCCAGCGGCAGCCGCGCGTCGAATAGCTCCAGCCACGTTGCTGCGCCACCAGCAGGTAGTAGTCGCCGCGCTTGTATCGGTGCTTTGTGCCCGGCACGGCACCCTCAACCGCAGTAAGTCCTTCGAAGCCGGAACCCAGCGTTCCGGTGTTTTCACTTTTCGCGCGGCAATTCTCGATGCGCTTTGGCAGCCTGACTTCCTTTAGCACGTTGCCCAACGCATCCGTCTGCAAGAGGCGATTAGGCCGTTCCCCGGACGCATCCCCTTCGCTGGCAATCCAGTAAGTCCCGTCGGGCGCAATGGTGATGCCTTCGGGATCGAGGTCGCCGCTTCCACCCTGAATGGTAACGGCGTCAGTGATAAGAGCCGGTGTCTGCGACACGTCGATCGTGAAGATCCGGCTCTCGCTGTAATAAGAGTCCCACACCGCGAGAAGCTCCTCGTCGCCCGTAGCGGCCATACCGGACAGCGCCGACCAGCCGATCGGCTTGCCGTCGACGACCGCGGAGAGAATCTGCGGGTACTGAGGCTCGGCGTCCTGCAGCTCGTAGACCATCACTGTCGAGCGGACGCCGAAGCTTGGGTCGTCGTTCTCGCCGGAGGCAAGCAGCAGGTTACGTGACGGGATCGCCAGCAGCCCCTCGGGACCAAGCGGCGCCGGAAGAAGCTGCAGGAAGGACGGCACGCCGGAGGCAGAATCCACGCTGTAAACGCTGACGAAACTGCCGCGTTCCGAACCCAGGAACAGGTGACCAGCACCGCCGAAGTTGCCATACTCGATGGACTCCGGTTCCGAACCCTTGTTTTCCGAACGATCCTCCGGGTAGTGACCGTGTTGCACGGCCAGCTCCTCAAAGCTCGAGCCGCTGTCATAGATTATGCTGCCGTCCATCTGGAATACGGTCATGCCGCGGCTACCGCCTTTGAAATCGCCTTCGTTCGCGGT
>JBGTHC010000185.1:0-5905 GCA_041746375.1 Woeseiaceae bacterium | reverse complement strand
GCCCGATCCCGCGCCGGCAGCGACACCAGAGCCGAGGACCCCGGCACCGGCGCCCGCCACGCAGCCGGCAGGCGATTTGCCACGCCTTGAGGAAAGCGACCCGCAGGCCCGGTCGCTTTCGTACGTCCACGACGCTTCCTCGGTCGACACCGGCAAGTTTCCGCGCTACGAGGACGGCCAGATTTGCGCCAACTGCGCGTTGTACCTGGGCGAGGACGGTGCAGAGTGGGGTGGTTGCTCCATTTTTCCCGGGAAGCTCGTCAACGCCAACGGCTGGTGCAGCGTCTACGCGCCGAAGGCCTGACAGCAAAAAGAGGGACAGTGACCTGGACTCATGCCGGGTCAGACAAAATCGGGACAGTGACCTGGACTCGGCCCGGGTCACTGCCTGCGCTGCTTATCTCTAAATTACCCCGCGATTCATCAGCGATTTTTCAGAGCGCCCACCAAAGGAGCGCGAGACCCGCCGCCAGGCCCAGCAAGAACAGTCCCCACAGCGTACCGACGTTCGTTTCGTCGCCAAACTTGTCGGATATTTTCAGTGCCCGCGCGAACAACGCGTAGCCGGACACGCCGCCCAGAATCAGTAAGCCAAGACCAACGACCAATACGACTATATTGAATGCTTCCATTTGCAGTACCTGCCTTTTTATTCGATGTCCACTTCCCGCACACCCCGACGGGTACGACAAATCTCCACGTACTTCCGCAGCTTCTCCCTGAGTTCCTCGCCATCATTGATGGCCTCGATAACGACCCGCGGATGCGATTTGTCGGATGTCGTCAGCACTATGTTTGAAAGCGAGAACACGCGCAAAAAGAACGGTTGCTCGAGTTTGTAATCACGCACCCGATACAGTTCGAGTTCATTCGATACCTTGTTGAAAACGCCGTAACGCATCCGCAGTCGTTCGGTCGTCAACTCGTACTTGGTATTCTTGACGACCAGCCACCGCCAGAGCATGACAAAGAGAGGGATAACCAGCCAGAAGAACAGTCCGAGCAGAATGAAAGAACCGAGGTTCACCACTTGCGATGGCGTGCCTTGCCAGATGCTTTGTTCTTCCTCCATTAACGTTCTATCCATTGGTATTCTCCGTCGGTTGCATCGTTGGCGACAGCAAGACTTGGCCTACAACTTGTGGCCTATTATGTTTTATCGGAGGTCGATCGTCACGCGGGCGGCAACCTGATGTCCGGATCGAGAGCTTCGAGCTGGTGCGTCGCGATGCCGGACGACATCGCGGCGTCTTCGCTGCAGCGCTCTCAGCGGCTGAACCCGCCCGCGCCCGCTGAGGTACCATCGAACCACGACAGTCAACGGAACCACAGAATGCTGCGGCTGCTCTTGCTTATCAGCCTGGCGTTCCTGCTCGCATCCTGCACGGATCGTGGGTGGTCGCCCGGCGAAGGCTTTATCGATGTGCCGGGCGGACGGGTCTGGTACCGCTCCGTCGGCTACGGCCACGCGACGCCGCTGCTCCTTGTGCATGGCGGCCCCGGCCTGCCGAGCGGCTACCTGGCTCCGCTGCGAAGAGTTACGGCGGATCGTCCGCTCGTGTTCTACGATCAACTTGGCGCCGGCAATTCCGATCGCAATTCCGACCGGTCGCTGTGGCGCATGGATCGATTCGTTCGCGAACTCGCCGCGGTGCGGCAGTCACTCGGCCTAGCGGACGTGCATATTCTCGGTCACGGCTGGGGGGCTATGCTCGCCGTCGAATACATGCGGACAAAGCCGGAAGGTGTGCGGAGCCTCGTACTTGCGAGCCCCGCACTGAGTGCCGGGCGCTGGGCCGAGGATGCGGAAAAACTGATCGCGCGACTGTCACCGGAAGCGCAACGTGCCATCGTGAAGCATGCCGCAGCCGGCACTACTGTCGATCCGGAATACCAGGCCGCCCTCCAGGAGTATTACAAGCAATATTTGTCCCGCTCCGAGCCCTGGTCAACTCACCTGATCGATGCTTTCGGAAAAGTAAACTCGTCGCTGCGCAATTTTATGTGGGGACCGAGCGAGTTTGCGATTACAGGAACAATCAAAGATTACGCACCCGAGGAGTTTCTCGCACACCTCGAAGTGCCCGTGCTGTTCACCGCCGGTCGCTATGACGAAGTGACACCCGAAACCGTCCGGCACTACCAAAGCCTGGTACCCGGCGCGCAGCTTGCGATCTTCGAGAACAGCGCGCACATGACCATGCTGGACGAACCGGATGCCTACGCCGATACCGTCCGCGAATTCCTCACCGAAGTCGACGCCCGCTCGAAGGAGACCGTGCCACGTAGGTAGTGCCCGTAGGTAGTGCCGGGGTCGGTAATTCGTAGGTATGAGTTCGCCTGCCCGTAGTTAGTGCCGGGGTCGGGGGTTCGTAGGTATAAGTTCGCCCGTAATACGGGCTTTTACAGGCGGATCCCAAACCGTCGCCCCGCCTAATCCTTCCCCACCTGCAGCCGCGCCAACGCCCGATCCCACTGCGCGGAAATTTCGCTGAGGTAACGGCGCACGTCTTCCAGCCTTTGTGCCTCGACCTGCCAGATCTGCTCGCGGCCGTAGCGCTTGCTGTGTGCCAGCCCGGCGTTGGATAGCACCCGCAGGTGTTTGCTAACGGCCTGCCTGGACAATTGCGTGCCGTCAGTCAAACGCGCAACTGACATCGGACCCTCCTGGCAAAGGCGAGCGACGATGCGCAGCCGCGTCTCGTCACCGAGCGCGGTAAACAGCGGTGCAGCACCGCGCTGTGCCAAACCTGCGCGTCCGCGTGACATTATCCGCTCTCGCTAACCTAAGCGTTTTGCGACAGGTATCTGTCGAGCAACCCGCATTGGATTGTCCATCCCTGGTCATTATCGGCGAAGGCCTTCGCGCGACGTGCAAACGGAATGCTGTCGAACCCGGATTCGGTGATCGTGAGCTGCGTTCCGCCGGGGACTTCCTCGAACCTGAAGGTGACCAGCGTGCTCGGCGGGTCCTCGTCGTCTTCCTCACCATCGACCGGGTAGGTTTGCCATTGGAGGGAAAACAGGCGCATGGGTTCGATGCGCTCGATCATGAAGTCGCAGGCCATGCCAAAAACTGGCCTTTGCATCTCGGCGACACTGTCGTCGACGCTGGTACCGACCATCCGGCCGGTGGTTTTTTCACCGGCAATGAACGGCCCGTCGAATTCCGCTCCGAACCAGAGCCCAAACGCGTGCGAATCCGTCACTGCCTGCCACGCGCGCGCCAGAGGCGCCTTTAACAAAACGGTTTTCTCCATTCGATCGGAGTTCGATGTCATATGCAACCTCCAGGTTGCTCTTTAATCTAACGCCGGTGGGCTGGAAATGCAACCAATTAGTTGCAGGTTGCGGACCCGCAACGTCTGCGGCGCCGGTACGTCCTATAAGCTGTCCAAACCAATAGCCGGGGGAGAACACCAACATGTCCAATGCACGACAGCCTTTTGCTATTTTCGCCTTGGTCACGCCCATTGCCGGCTGCAGTGCCGGCGACAAGGATGCCACCCCGATGACCGACGCCACGCCCGCATCGACCACGCCGACCCGCTACGATGCCGAAGCGTTCTTCACCACCACGTCGTATGCCCTCGCCAGCAGTTACGCGTGGTCGCCGGACGACAGTGAACTATTGGTCAGCTCAGACGAAACCGGCATCTTCAACGCCTACTCGGTTTCCGCGGCCGATGGGTCGAAGAAGCCGCTTACGACCTCGACTACGGATTCCACGTTCGCTGCGTCCTGGTTCCCCGACGACGCGCGCGTCCTCTTCACCGCTGACCAGGGCGGCAACGAACTTGATCACCTGTACGTGCGCGAACTGTCCGGCGACACCCGCGACCTCACGCCAGGTGATGAGGTCAAAGCGCAGTTCGGCGGCTGGTCGGCAGACGGGGACTACTTCTACGCTCTCACGAACGAACGCGACCCCGCTGCATTCGATGTGTATCGCTACGCGGCTGACGACTATGACCGTACGCTCGTCTTCGAGAACACCGAAACCCTGGAGGTGTCGGCGATCTCGCCCGACGGCAGCACCATCGCATTCGTCAAGCCCCGAACCAGCGCGGATTCGGATATTTATCTCCTTGCCACGCGGGTCGCGGACAGCGAACTGCAACTCATCACGCAGCACACGGGCAACATCTCGCACGCCGTCCACGACTTCACCCGCGACAGCAAATCGCTCGTGTATTCGACCAACGAGCACGGCGAGTTCGACCAGGCATGGACCTACAACCTCGACACCGGCGAACAAACACCGCTGGTATCGGCCGACTGGGACGTGATGTTTGTGTTCTATTCCGATTCCGGACGCTATCGCGTCTCCGGCACGAATGACGACGCCCGTACGAGCGTCCGCATCACCGACACGGAAACCGGCAAGGAACTGGAACTTCCCGGACTGCCGTCAGGCGATCTCGCGCAAATCCGTTTCTCGCGCGACGAGGACCGCGTCGCGCTGATGGTGAGCTCGGATACGTCGCCCGCCGACGTCTATACCGTCGACCTCGAGGCCGGAGAGAGCCAGCGACTCACGCACGCCCTCAATCCGGCAATCGACGAGGATGACCTGGTCGCGACAGAGGTCGTGCACTACGAGAGTTATGACGGTCTCGAGATCCCGTCGGTTCTGTACCGCCCGAAAGAAGCAACCGCCGACAACAAGGTGCCCGCACTGGTGTGAGTGCACGGCGGACCGGGCGGCCAGAGCCGCACCGGTTATTCGGCGACCTTGCAGCATCTGGTGAATCACGGCTACGCGATTCTGGCCGCGAACAACCGCGGCTCCTCCGGCTACGGCAAAACATTCTTCCACATGGACGACCGCAAGCACGGCGAGGTCGATTTGCAGGACATCGTGCACGCGAAAGACTATCTTGCCTCGCTCGACTGGGTGGACGGCGAGCGTATCGGCATCATTGGTGGTTCGTACGGCGGCTACATGGTCGGCGCTGCGCTCGCGTTTGAGCCGGAAGTCTTCGACGTCGGCATCAACATTTTCGGTGTCATGAACTGGGTGCGCACGCTGACGTCCATTCCGCCATGGTGGGAATCCTTCAAGGAAGCGCTGTACGACGAGATGGGCGACCCGGAAACCGATGGCGAACGCCATCGCCGTATCTCGCCGCTATTCCACGCGCAGAACATCACGAAACCGCTGCTGGTGGTGCAGGGCGCAAACGATCCGCGCGTGCTGCAAGTGGAGAGCGACGAAATCGTCGCAGCGGTGCGCGCAAACGAGGTGCCGGTAGAGTACGTGCTGTTCGACGATGAGGGCCACGGTTTCAGCAAGCGCGAAAACCGTATAGAAGCCTCCGAAGCGTACCTGAAATTCCTGAACGAACACCTGAAGCCCCTGTAACTTCGTAGGTAGTGCCGGGGTCGATAATTCGTGGGTTTGAGATTGCCCGCCCGTAGGTAGTGCCGGGGTCGGTAATTCGTAGGTAGGAGCTTGCCGTTCAGCCGAGCTTTCAGCGGGGCCGGTGGGTTGTGCCCATGCCGGCGGTGATGAACAGCGCGGTAGCTTCCTTGTCGATGTCGGCTGTGTGCCATGTCCCCGCTTCGTTGATCGCGTATTCGCCTGAGGTCAGTTTGACGGTCGCGCGGGAGCCGTCGGGTTTTTCCTGGTGCAGCGTCATGGCACCGTCAATGCACAGCACCACCTCGCTGCCTTCCGGATGTATCTCCCACATATCCCAATTAGCCGTGAAGGTGTGCATGCCGACGATCCGTCCTTCCGCGCCGTCGTCGGCGTGGCGGGTTCCGTAATCTTCGTACCAGCTCAGGTCGCCGGTGAAGGCCGGCTGGACGATGGCGGTGGCGCCGAGGCCTAAGTGGATGGGGTGGGTGAAAATGTTTTTTGCGGGCATGGTCAGGTCCTGATGGGTCGCAATTAGTAACG
>JBGTHC010000184.1:0-15378 GCA_041746375.1 Woeseiaceae bacterium | reverse complement strand
CAATCCAAGGTCATCGCCAAGTCGAGGACCTCACGCCATATCGCCAGCCAGTTCCGAGAAAACCCCAAAGTCGATGTATTCGACACCGAAATCTTCGAGCGCGACGCGTTCGCGGCGCTGTTCACAAACGGCGGGACAGTGAGGGCGCTGGACCAGAAGCAGGTCAACAACCTCGATAGGGCCATCGAGAACGTGCGCGACTTCGCTGCTGAAGTGGTGCTGAAACTGCGAGCGATTGCGGCCGAGAGGGCAGGGGAGGGCGCATCGCCTCAGCAGGTGGCTGCCTGATGAGTACCGAGCGCAAGAGCCTGCCGATGGATGACATCGGTGAACTCGACGACTTCAGACCACGGACTCCCCGTCCGGCTGCAGTCGCGGCGGAGAAGAAGGCGGTTGAGGCAGTAGCGAGTTTTCCGAGTCGAGAAGCCACCCTTGAGGATGATCAACTCAATATCAAGGGCCCAAAGTCCGTGCTTGACCGCTTTCGAGCGCTGCGCAAGGCTGAGCGGTATCCGTACGCCACGTTGCTTGAAATGCTTATGGACGCCTACGAACAAAAGAGGTAAACGTCCCCTTCGTTCGGGTACGTCAGCACCCGGACCGAGTCACGCCCGCCACAAGCTAGACCCCTGCCATCCGTCTATGAAGCCGGCGGAATGTGGCGACAGCAGCGCAGGCTTCGGAAAAGTTTCGAGATGCGCGCCGACGCGTCGGTGCCACATCGAATCCGGGTCGATTTGTTTCAGCAGAAAGCGCAGGTTCAGCATCCGAAGCCAGCTGGTAGGACGTCTCCGTCCAGGTTCCCAAAAGCCTGGGCAATCTTGTTTTGGTCGCGGCGCTGGAGTCCACAGAAAAACCTGGACGGAAGCCCTTAATCCAGGCTCGATGGCGCACGTGATCGAGCAACTCGGCCAGCACGACGAAACGTACGAGTTCCGCTCCGATGGGTCGGTGCTCGCGAGCTACACCGACCCGGACGGCACGGTGCGCCAAGTCTGGATCTTGGCGCCGACACGACAAACTCACCTGGACGACCCGGACAGGGTCTTGCTCTCTCCGCCTGGCAAGATCGGCGCGATGGGTAAACCATCCTGTTCGGCGGTGCGGCCGGCGTCGGCAAGACTTGGCTCGTTCGCGCTCCCGGGCAGTAGGTCTGCCGGTGCGACCACAGCGCGTTGACCGCGCACGGGCGAGGAGCGTCGTGGACTAGACGCAATCGGACGATGGGCAAACTGCACATCCGACAATTGTCGGTCGGAAATCCTGACATCTGCCACCGCAACTACGGGCGAATGTCGGATGTGTGAATGGGTGCAAGTCACAAGAATGGACTCATCGGCAGCACTTGCCGATACAAAACCACCCAACCCAGGAGAATGAACATGAACATCCGCAAAAACATCGCCGCCGCTCTGATCGCCCTGTCCGCTATCGGTGCTGCTTCGTCGGCGAATGCTGAAGTCATCACCCGCAATGACCAAGTCGAATCACGCGCTACCGATACATGGTCGTTCCAATTCAGCGGCTATGAAGCCGTCACGATCGCGCTACGCGGTGACCGCGACACCGATCTCGATCTCGAAGTGCGTGACGAAAACGGCCATGTCATCGCGACGTCAGACGGTGCTTCGGATCGCGAGTCTGTGCGCTTTACACCGGCGCGCAACGGCACGTTCAAGGTACGCGTGAAGAACCTCGGCAATATCTACAACGTCTATCGCCTGACCGTGCGCACCGGCTCGGACATCGCGGGTCAGTTCACCACGCCGAACGTCCTCCAGACCCGCTTCTAGGATGTTCCGTGTGCCGTTCGGCCAGTACCCGGGCAGAGAGCTCGGGGCTTGCCGAACGGGGCGAGGGGAGAGCCCTTACCCCGAACCAGCACGGAAAGTGCCCTCTAACTCGACAAACACCCCGACGTCTGTCGCCTGCGGCCCATGACATTTGTCGGATGCAGCACCCTAGCCGCTCCTTATAAAGTGCTACTGGTCGCCGTAAGGCTTGGAGCCGATGATGGATTCTTTGAAAGTGCGAAAGTTCTTGCTGGTCGACGATGACCCGTATGCCCGTACCGGAGTCGCATCGGTCCTGCAGCGCGCTGAACCTTCGGCGGAAATCCTGCAAACAGGGATCTACCAAGAGGCAATCGAACTGCTTTTTTCCCAACCAATCGACATCGCTATCATCGACTACGACCTTAGAAACGGAGAAAAGAATGGGCTAGACATCGTGCGAGCTTGCCGGGAAAAAGGTTCTGGAACACGGCTGATCATGTTGTCTGCTGAAACTCGGCCCGAGCTGGTGATGGAATGCATCAACGCTGGCGCAAGCGGATATATGACGAAGGGAGGTCAAACCAGCGCGCTTCAGACTGCCATCGATACTGTCGTGGCTGACCAGATCTATGTGCCGAGGTCAGTGCTTTCTGGCAATAGCACCGTCTCGCCGGCGAGTGTCGGCCGCAGAGCGACCGTGGACGCAAGCTCGCTTGGTCTAACGCCGCGCGAAACGGAAGCGCTGTACTTCCTTTGTCTCGGCCTTAGCAACAAGGCAATCGCAAACCATATGGGTATAGAAGAAAAGACCCTGCGTCAGAGCTATGTGACGAAGATCTTTCAGGTTCTCGGCGTCGCCAAGCGGACGATGGCTGTCCTGGAGGTGCAACGACGCGGGATAACCGTGGCGAGACCCGCATACGCGAAAGTCGGCCTAACCGGAATGATGTCCAGCTAGAAGACTCGCCGCGTGTGCCACCAGTGCCGCCGGCAAAATCGGCTTACTCACCAGCGATACACCGTATAGCTCAGGATCGTCGCGGGCGACTTCGATCTCGCCGGTCACTACGATGATCGGCAGACCCTCGCCGATCGCATCCCGTGCAGCTTGAACCACCGGCGTCGCTATCGCTCCGCCATCTAGCCGATAGTCTGTGATGATTAAATCCAAGTCGCGTTCCAGCTCATCCAGGATGACCATTGCCTCCTGTTGAGACGACGCCGTTTCCACGATGGCGCCTCGTGCCCGGATCACAGATGCAAGGGAAGCGAGTGCCTCACGGTTGTCTTCGATAACCAGGATGTAAGCATTTTCGAGCTTTCGCTGCATGTCCTTTGCTACAGCGGGTTCGCTAACCTCGACCCCCGCTCCGGAATGATCTATTCGGGGGAGGTCAATTCGGAACCGCGTGCCCTTGCCGGCAGTCGAACTAAGCCCGATCTGATGTTGCTCCAACTGATTGACAATCTCCCTAACGATCGAAAGTCCAAGCCCGACACCATCCCGGCGCTCTGACAACTGTTCGAAAGGCTCAAATACCCGCAGCATGTCCTGCTCCGGTATCCCAAGCCCGTTGTCAACAACATCAATCCGTACGCGTCCCGAGAGCCGGACCAGGCCCACGCTAACGAACGCCGCAGATCCCTTCTTCGTGTCCGCATATTTGATCGCGTTGGAGACCAGATTCTCAAGAACACGCGCCAATTGATAGCGGTCGGTCCGGACAAAAATCGGGCGTTGGTCTCGACAAAGCATACCCAAGCGAACCTTTGCCTCTGCCGCCGTTTCACGAAGCTCGTCAACGGCCGCCTGCACAAGCGGGACGAGATTGATCTCCTTCAGATCGAATCGGACCGACCCCGTCTCCAGGCGAGCAAGGTCGAGAAGCGCGTGAAAGGATGCCGACAGTCGTACGGTCGATGCCTCGACCTTAGCTAGGTACGCTGCCACCACATCTGATCGCCCGTCCGCTACGCCGTCGTTTGCCATCGCGACATCGCATCCAATGGCGTGCGCTTGGTTTCGCAAATCGTGAACGGCCCTCGCGAGAAATTCGGTTTTCTCTTGCTTGAGCTTCGTCAGTTCCCGTTGGACTTCATCCTGGCCGTCTCGCAGAGCGCGCGCCCGTAGCTCAGCTGCTGACCTTGCCTTTTCAACCTCAAGGCGCTGTGCGAAGGCCTCTCTCGCGCTCCGCTCAAGCGCGATGGTGATCCCCCAACCGAGGATACAAAAGGCAACCAGGTTGGCGAAAGCGGATCGCCAGTACGAAGGCTCTTCAGAAATATGCGTTCCATCCAGGTACACGGGCACACTCATCACAAGCAAGACGAGGAGGACCATTCCCAGAGGCCTGCTGCGAATCCGAAAAAAGCCAAAAATGAAGAAGAGGACGAGGAGCAGGCCGTTTTGGTAGTGCCGCGGATACGGCACCGTGGAAAGCATTAGCAGGTTGATCACGTAAAGCAGAACGATGCCAACGCAAAACAGGACGGTCGTGCGCGCCTCGCTGCGGAACGTACGCCTTCTGATGAGGATCAGCCCCGTGAGCAGGATCACGACGCCAATAGATCGATAGATGAGGACTTGCAGTAAAACGCTGTCGGTCGTTCGCAACGGGTACAAGTTGAAGTAGTAGAAGTCCGTCGTAACGAAGCCCAGCCAGAGCACAAGCCCAAGCAACAGCGCGTCAATCCGGTTTTCTCGGTACTGGGCCACATAGTCGCGCCGAAATCGAGCTTCCTCCGCGCGGTTAAGGAACCGAGCCGGTGGCACGAAGATTCGGGTGAACGTAGCGGTGGCCATTGATCAAAGACCTTGAGCTGAGCTTGACTGGACTGAGACCTGCCCGCTTGTTGCGTCGCGGAACCGGGGTACCTCATCAGACGCGTCGATGTTAACGCCCCTGGACCGGGCCATCGGGCCAAGACAAATGTCAGATTCAAAGCTCTGATGTCTGTCTGCTCAGGCACCCGACATAGAGCAGATGCTCTCGAAGGGTCCGCGCGGAACAATGCCCTTCATCGGCAACGACCTGCCGTCTACCAAGGGAGAGAGCCATGAAAAGTATGCAAACAATCCGCCGTGCTCTTGTTTTCGGGCTGGCAGCAACTGCAGCCAGCACCGCGCTGGCCTGGGACCCGATCGGGGACCTCCAAAATCCGCATCGGATTATCAGGAACGTCGAGCGCGAAGCTCGGAGTGCCGGGGCGGCGATTGACCGAGCCCGAATCGAGGCGAATGCTCAGATGTATGCACCGGCCTTGGCGCAATGGTTGAACGCTTCCAGGAATACGGCGCTTAATGGCGGCGTACAGCCGATTCCTCCGCAGATCCGCCGGCAGCTCACGGGTTTTATCGAGGAGGACATCCTCAATCGCGTGCGCTTTAAGGTCGGCGACAGCGGCGTCTTCAATCTCGCTGCACTGTCGATCCAGTACGGCGGCGCCGCAGCGGTAGCGCTCATCGATGTCGTCGTGTTCCGGAGCGCTCAGGACGCGTTCAACAACGCGCAACTTTGGGCGCATGAGTTACGGCATATCCAGCAGTTTCGCGACTGGGGAACTCATGACTTTGCTATTCGCTATCTGCGGAGCTGGAACTCGGTTGAAGCGGAGGCCGACGCGGCGGAGACAGCCTTCGCGTCCTGGCGTCAGCGTCCTGTCGCCGGACCGATGAATGGACCTTTTGGCGGCGGACAACGCGGCAATTTCTGCGGCACCCCATGGGGACGTTTCGGTCCGGGCCCCGTGTTGCCGGTGGGGGAGACCTGCCATGTCATGACGCCGCAAGGCCCGATTCTCGGCCGCGTCACTCTCTGACCAAGCCGTGGTGTTGAGGCCGGCAGCTGACGTGCACCTTCAGGCAACTGTCTGATCTTTGCTACGCTCGGCTTGCGGGCTTCCCTTTAGCATCAAGAGCCCCACCCCAAAACCGGACGATTGGTATTTACCCGCAAGGCGTGAGCTTTTCAGTACTACGACGAGAAGAAGGAAGACCGCCATCCCATGGCACTTCATCCAGACTTTCCGCAATCGCCCTATGAGGTGCTGCCCCCCAGCCTTCGCTGGTTCCCGGCAGCTGAAGAGCTGCGTAGCACTGCCTACGAAAAGCTGCTGCCACCGTTGGTGGCGAAGGTGCGTGACGAGGTCAAGGCCTGGCGAGATGCCGATTACAAGGGCGCGTCGCCAACGTCACGCGCGTTGCTGACCTGGTGGTTTGCGACCACACACACCAGCGAGCTTGGCGACGGCACGCTGAGCCAGTTTCGCTACTACTTCGCGCAGCGCGAAGCGGTCGAGACCGTGATCTGGCTTTATGACGTGCGGGGTGCCCGCGACAAGTTCGACCTCCTTCGCTTTGACGCCTCGGGCGCCGTGTCGAGCAACATGTTCGATGAGGACTGGCCCCGTTTTGTGGTCAAGATGGCCACGGGAGCAGGCAAGACCAAAGTACTGTCGCTACTGATGGCATGGAGCTATTTTCACAAACTCTATGAGACGGGGTCGGCGCTATCGCGCAATTTTCTTCTTATTGCGCCCAACATCATCGTCCTTGACCGGCTGCGCGCCGACTTCGACGGGCTGCGCATCTTCTTCAATGACCCGGTCCTGCCCGACAACGGCCATGCGGGGCAGAACTGGCGCGACGACTTTCAGGTCGCGCTGCACATCCAGGACGATGTGTGCATCGTGCGCCCGACTGGCAATATCTTCCTCACCAACATCCATCGGGTCTATCTTGGCGAGGTGCCGGAACCGTCGCTCGATGATGACGACCTGCGCGACTATTTCCTGGCACCGTTCGGCGCGAAACCGGTCGGTAAGACGACGGACAGCAATGTCGACCTTGGCGAAATCGTGCGCGAGATCGATGAACTCGCCGTGTTCAACGACGAGGCGCATCACATCCATGACAGCCGTCTGGCCTGGTTTCAGTGCATTCAGGACATCCATCACCAGCTGCTGCAAAAGGACTTGCGCCTGACGCTGCAGGTCGATGTGACGGCCACGCCGCGCCACGATAACGGGGCGATCTTCGTGCAGACCGTGAGCGACTATCCCCTGGTCGAGGCCATTGCCCAGAATGTCGTCAAACATCCGGTGCTGCCGGATGCGGCCAGTCGTGCAAAGCTAACCGAACACAAAAGTCCGCTGATCACCGAGAAATACGCCGACTACCTCCAGCTGGGGATCGAGGAATGGCGCAAGAGCTACGCCGAGCATGAAAAGCTGGGCAAGAAGGCCGTGCTGTTCGTGATGGTGGATGACACCAAGAACTGCGACGAGGTGGGCGCACACCTCGAGAGAATTTGCCCCGAGCTGCAGGGCGCAGTGCTCGTAATCCACACCAAGGCCAATGGCGAGATCTCTGAGGCGGCGTCGGGCAAGAAGAAGGAAGAGCTGGAGCTGTTACGCAAGCAATCCAACGAGATCGATAGCTGGAAGTCGCCCTTCAAAGCCATTGTGTCGGTGCTGATGCTGAAGGAAGGGTGGGACGTTCGCAACGTCACCACCGTCGTCGGCCTGCGGGCCTTTGCCGCCAAGAGCAACATCCTCCCGGAACAGACGCTCGGGCGCGGCCTGCGGCGCATGTACTTTGGCAGCGAACAGCGCGAGACCGTTTCCGTCATGGGAACGCCCGCCTTCATGGAATTCGTCGAATCCATCCAGAACGAAGGCGTCACTTTCGACCGCGTCCCTATGGGGGGAAAAAGTGGCAAGGAGCGGGCGGATTCGCTGGTGGTCGAGGTCGAGACCGAGTCCACGGACAAGAACCTCGACCAGCTCGATATTGCGGTGCCCCGGTTGTCGCGTCGCTTCAACCGAGAATTCAAGGACCTGGCCGAGCTGGAACCCGAGAAGTTCGGCAACAAAAAGTTGTCCATCAAGGCCTTCACGCCGGAGGAAACGCGCGAGATCGTCTTCAAGACCATGCTCGATTCCGAGGTTGACCACACCATGCAGCTCGACGGTATGGGGTCGGGTGACTACCGCTCTGTCGTCGCCTTCTTCACACGTCAGTTGCTCAAGGATTTGCGTCTGGTCGGGGGCTACGACCAGCTCTATCCCAAGGTCAAGCTGTTCGTCCGGGACTGCCTTTTCATCGATGCCGTCGATCTGGAGGACCCGGTGATCCTGCGCAACCTGTCGGAGCCGGAAGTTGGCAAGGTGCTGTTCGACCATTTCCGGTCTGCCATCAACAAGCTGACGGTGCATGAAACCGGTAGCTCGCGCATCGATGGCCATATCCGGCTGCGAGACACCCGGCCCTTTCGCACTGAACCGCGCGGCTACGTCCAGGCAACGAAATCGGTATTCAATCGCATTGTCGGCGAGGCCAACGCCGATGGCCTCGAGCTGGCCTTCGCGGCGTTCCTGGAGGCCGCACCGGACGTGCAGGCCTTCGGCAAAAACTACATGGCGGTCGGCTTCAAGATTGAATACGTGAAGGCCAACGGCGAGCTGTCCACCTACACGCCGGACTTTCTCGTGCGCACCACGGATCGAACGGTCTGGGTCGTGGAGACCAAAGGCCGAGAGGAATTCGACCTGCCGCAAAAGATGGAACGGCTGCGCCAATGGTGCGCAGACGCAACCGAAGCGACCAAGGACGACGGAGGACCGACGTATCAGTTCGTCTATGTCGATCAGGAGAGTTTTGAGAAGCACAAGCCATCATCGTTCGCGGGACTTGCAAGCACATTCCGCGAATACCAGGAAGGCTGACGATGGCGAAGCAAGAGAAGAAATCGTACGATCTGAGTGAAGCTGAGCAGCGCGACCTGGTGACCCTGATCCAGCAGGGAAGGGCGCTTCCGGAGAAGTACCGCTTCATCCTGTTTGACGACAAGAGCGAGGTAGAACTGGTCTGGAACGGCAAGACCCGCGATGTATGCACCACCGTGCTGCCCTTTCAGACTCTCGAGCACATCGACGAACCGCGCGCTGAAACCAAAACACAGGCAGAGCTGTTCGACAGTCGTGGCCGTCAGCAAAGAGGCTGGACGAACAAGCTGATCTGGGGCGACAACAAGCTGATCCTTTCATCTCTGAAAGCAGGCGCGCTGCGCGAGCAAATCGAGGAGGCGGGCGGCCTGAAGCTGATCTATATCGACCCACCGTTCGACGTGGGCGCAGATTTCAGCATGGATATCGAGATCGGCGGAGAGACCTTCCACAAGGAGGCGAACCTCCTTGAGCAAATTGCCTATCGGGATACTTGGGGCAGGGGATCGGACAGCTTCATTTCGATGCTATACGAACGCCTGATTCTGATGCGGGATTTGTTATCCCCGGAAGGAAGCATCTACGTTCACTGCGACTGGCGAGTCAACGCATACCTTCGGTGCGCCCTGGACGAAGTTTTTGGGCGTGATAATTTCATCAACCAGGTCTCGTGGCGTCGCACTGGAGCACACAACGATCCTGGCCGATTTGGGACGATCACGGATACGATTTTTTATTACTCCCGTAGCCTTTCCTACATCTGGAATCCTCAATATGCCACTCGTTCCCAGCAATCTCTCGACACGTCGTTCGCTTATGCTCAACTCCCGGATGGCACTAGCATCCGTCTCGGAAAAGGGCAGGAGCCCGAAGCTGGATGGCGCAGATATCAGTCCGTGACTCTTAGAAGCCCGAACCCACGGCCAAACTTGGTCTATGACTACAAAGGGTTCCGACCCCATAAAAACGGTTGGTCAGTAAACCTACAAAGGATGGAGCAGTACGACCGGGAAAATAGGCTGATCTTTCCTGATAACGCCGATGGCGCAATTCGTCTGAAGATGTACCTTGACGAGTCTCCTGGAATTCCCGTCCAGGACCTTTGGACCGATCTGGGCAAAGTCGAAGCCGCATCCTTAGAAAATTTGGATTACCCGACCCAGAAGCCTGAGGCGCTTTTGGAACGGATAATCCTTTCCAGCAGCAACGCAGGAGACTTGGTAGCCGATTTCTTCATTGGAAGCGGCACGACCGCCGCCGTAGCCGAAAAGCTCGGTCGCAAATGGATCGCTACCGATCTTGGTAAGTTCGGCATCCATACGACGCGCAAGCGGCTGATCGGCGTTCAGCGCGAGAAGAAGGCCACGGACCGAGACTTCCGTGCCTTCGAGGTACTTAACCTCGGCCGCTACGAGCGGCAGGCCTATCTGAACGTCGGTAGTCGCCTGACGGCTTCGAAGAAGGCTCAAGCCCTCGCGCAAAAAGAAGGTGAGTTTCGAGATTTGATACTGCGGGCCTACAAGGCCACAGCCTTTGGGGACAGCAAGGGCGGCCAGGCGCAGGATGGCTTCTTCCATGGGGCGCGCAATGGTCGCTTGGTTGTCCTCGGCCCGATCAATCTCCCCGTCGGGCGGTTATTCGTTGAAGAGGTCATCACGGAATGCCGCAAGCGGGGGGCATCGCGCGTCGATGTTCTCGCCTTTGAGTTCGAGATGGGGCTATTCCCCGCCGTTCTTGAGGAGGCGCGCAGCAAGGGCATCGACCTTGCGCCCAAATACATCCCCGCCGAAGTGTTCGACAAGCGGGCGGTCGACAAAGGCCAGGTTGTCTTCCACGACATCAGTTTCGTCGAGGCTACTCCGCGCTATGAGAAAAAGAATAAGCTAGCCGTCAAGATCGAGCTGACGGATTTTTCGGTCTACTACACGCAAGGAGCGGCCGAGGCAGCGATTGCTGCGATGAAGGAAGGCAAGAGCGAGGTCATGTGCGAGCAGGGCCAGCTTTACAAGGTGAGCAAGAGCAAGGAAGGGATCGTGAAAAAGGAGCGCCTGACCAAGCACTGGACTGATTGGGTGGATTACTGGGCGGTGGATTTCGACTACCTACAGCGCAAGGAAATTATCAAGGTGCCGGTAGGAACGGGTGTCGGTGGCGTCACGTCACTTCCAGGCTTTGAGCCCCCTCAGGGTGAGCTGGCCATGCAGTTCGAGGAACGTTGGACCGGGGGCTTCATTTTCGAGAACGAATGGCAGAGCTTCCGAACCCGGCAGAATCGTGATCTGGAGCTGAGCACAGCCGTGCACACATACGAAAGGGCGGGGCGTTACACGGTGGCGGTGAAGGTGATCGACATCTTTGGCAACGACACGATGACGCTCGTGCCGGTGAACGTAGGATAGGTTATGGCGTCACGAGCGTCCTAGCCTATTCGGATTACGTCGTTCAGTTGCGTGCTTTGTTTTCTCCTGAGGAACCGTTATAACAGTCGCCGGTCTCATCAGGGGGCGGCACCGACATGACCAGCATCAGCCCGGCAAAAGGGGTATTCGAGACAATCCTGGACTGGTCCCAAGCGCGGCCAGCCTGGCAGCGCGACGCTCTGCGGCGCATCGTGCAGCAAGGAAAATTGAGCGAATCCGATATCGCCGAACTCGTGACCCTATGCAAACAGGGCAGTGGGGCCGCGAAGACAATAGAACCGGATTTTCTCGCGCACCATCACATCCCAACGCAAAGTGGTGCTTCGGAGCCTGTTTCACTGGTCAGCATCACCGATGTCGTCGGGGTCAACTACCTTGCGCCAGACCAGACCCTCAGCTTCCACCCCACCGGTCTAACGATCATTTACGGAGACAACGGAGCCGGTAAATCGGGCTATTCGCGCATCTTGAAGCAGTCATGCCGGGCGCGCCAACGCGGGACGATTGAGGCGAATATTTATCAGGAAGGTGCAGCCAAGCCAGCGTCCGCGACGCTACGTTTCAGAGTCGGCACCACTGAACAAAGTCCAGAAAAATGGAAACACGGTGCTTCCGGAAATTCGGCACTTGACCTGGTTAGCGTGTTCGATAGGGACTGCGCCACTGTTCACCTGGCCAACCAAAATGCGATTGCTTTCCGGCCGTTGGGTCTGGATGTGCCGGACGAACTTGGGGAAGCCTGTAAGCAAGTAAAGCGCACGTTGCAGGCGGAATTCGATGCCCTGGCGCGTTCCCGCCACCCCTTGTTTACAAAGCCTACCTGGAAGGAGACCACCCAAACGGGGCGGGCGCTGGCTGGACTCAAACCCACCACCAATTTCGCTGGTGTGGAGGCCTTCAGCGTTCTGACCCCTGAAAATCATGCACGCCTGGCCCAGCTCAAACAAGACTTGACGCTTGATCCGGCGAAGGCAGCGGCGGAGCAGGTTGCAAAGGCAGACAATCTCAAACAGGTGGTCACGTCCCTAACATCCATGCGCGGCACCTCCGCTGACGCGGCGCTGAATGCGATAACAGCAGCTGCGATAGATGCCCGCATAAAACGCGAAGCGGCCACGCTTGCCGCCGCGCGGGCGTTCTCCTCGGAATCGCTGCCCGGCGTCGGTGGCGCGATCTGGAAGGAGCTGTGGGAATCGGCGCGCCGGTTTTCCGCCGACGCGACGGGAAAGATTTTCCCACCGGCCCTTAGCGATCCGTGCCCGTTGTGCCTGCAACCGCTTGGCGACGACGCCGTGGAACGGGTAAACCGCTTTGAAAATTTCATCCAACTGGATACGGAGCGCGTGGCCGTCGCGTCGGAGAAATTGGCGGCAAGTTCGCTGCGGTCGCTGAAAGCAGCTTCGTTCAATATCGAGGTATGCCAGGCCGGGTTGCGCGAGATCGCGCTTCGCAATCCCGAATTGGCGAAACAATCGCGCCGCTATGTTGCTGCAACCCGGTTGCGTCGTTACCTCGCGGTGAAAGCCGCAAAGGGAGGGGAGACCGCGATCCTTGTCGCACTCCCAGCTGATCCCATTGACGCAATCTTCGGGTTGGAGACGAGCACGCGAAATTATGCGGCCGAGATCAGGAAAACGGCCGACGCCGAAGCACGAAAAAAGGTCGAACAGGAGGTCGCCGAACTGGATGACCGCGTGATCCTGGCGGGCATTCTCCCCGAGATAAAAACGGAGATTGAGCGGTTGAAATCCGTGAAGTTCCTGGAGGCCTGCAGCGAAGACACGACTACGAACCTGATAACCCGGTTTGCATCTGAAATAGCGGACCAGGTGCTAACGCCGAAGCTGCGTGATCGGTTTTTGCAGGAGATCGTCAAGCTTGCGGCTGACAAAGTTCGTGTGGAAATCATTCGATCGAAAAGCGACTCGGGGACCCCCCACTACCAGATCAAGCTGCTTGCCAGCCCCCGCTCCAAGGTCGCTCAAATATTGAGCGAGGGGGAACAGACCTGCGTGGCGTTGGCTGCCTTTCTTACGGAGCTGGCAACTGCGACGAACAGCTCTGCGCTTGTATTCGATGACCCTGTTACATCGCTCGACCATCGTTGGCGGAAGCGCGTGGCGATGCGTCTCGCCGAGGAGTCAAAGAATCGGCAAATCATCGTTTTCACTCACGATCTGATTTTCGTGAACGACCTGCTGGACCTGACAAAAACCGACAACTGCGTCACTCTTGGGCGCAGCCCGAAAGGCGTTGGTGCGGTGACGCCAGGCCTCCCCTGGAAAGGGAAAGGGGTAAAGCACCGTATCGATGGTCTGGAGAAAGATGCGCGGGCGGCGAAGCTGCTCTATGAAGCGGACGACGAGGATGGCTACAACAATAGTGTGGTGACGCTCTATGACAAGCTGCGGGCGACCTGGGAGCGCGCCGTTGAAGAGGTCGTGTTCTTCGGCGTGGTTCAGCGGCACCGGGACTACATTGACACGTCAAACATTCGCAAGGCGACCGTTTTGAACGACGCCGACTGCGATCAGTTAAGAGCTGCCTATAAAACGTGCAGTGAAATCGTCAAGGGCCACGACCCGTCACGTGGCAGGAACGCCGCCCCACCGGTTCCCGATCAGCTTTTGCGCAACATCGCGGAGCTGCGCGCCTGGGTGGATTCGTTGCGAGCCCGGCAAAAAGTTATTCCGGACAGTCAATAGGCGGCCGGCTCGGGCTGTCCTCGGGCCAAGTCTTACCTCGGCGTATACGTTCAAAGAGATCGTCAAGGTGCCGGTTGGAACGGGTGTTGGTGGCGTCACCATACTTCCGGGTTTCGAGCCCCCTCAGGGTGAGCTGGCCATGCAGTTCGAGGAACGCTGGACCGGAGGCTACATCTTTGAGAACGAATGCCAGAGCTTCCGCACTCGACAGGGCCGGGATCTGGAGTTGATGACCTACGACCACGTACTCGCAAGGGCGCGGCGGATGGTCGGCATCCGACAAATGTGGGCTAGGAATGGACATCTGTCGGATTTTCAGACGGCTGCTGGAGATGAAGAATGGCTCCATCGACAACGAAGTCGATGCAACCCAACAGAGCCACCAGGAGCATCAAAATGAAATCACTCACAAAAACGATTCTTGCCTCCGCCTTGCTTGCTGCCGCCGTCACCGGCGCACACGCTGAGGTCTCCAACTACACAAACAGCATCGTTCAGAACTCGTCCGAGGTTTGGACGCTCAACTTCAATGGCCGTGAGCCTGTAGAGATGACCGTGCGCGGCGACGGCGACACCGATCTCGACGTGAAAGTGCACGACAACAACGGTTTCGAAATTGCCTCGGCCACAGGCTCCACGGATCGCGAGACCGTCCGCTTCACACCTGCCCGCAACGGCGAGTTTAAGGTGACTGTCATCAATCTCGGCACGGTCTACAACGCCTATCGCCTCACGGTGCGGACTGGCTCGGATACCACTGCGAGCCGTGCCTCGCGGACCCCCAATGTTCTGAACACGTCCAACTAGTACGTCTTTACACAAGGAGAATCAGATGAGCACTTTCACGAAATCCATGGTTACGGCCGCTTTGGTGGCTGTAACCATGGTGGCTTCCGTCGCCAGCGCTGAGGTCAACTCCCATTCAGACACCGTGCAGTCCGAACGAACCCGCGTCTGGACGATGAGCTTCAACGCACTTGAGCCGGTCCACATAGTGCTGCGCGGTGACGGAGACACTGGTCTAGACCTGAAAGTAGAAGACAACAACGGCTATGAGATCGCATCGAGCTTAGGCGGATCGGATCGCAAGACAGTCCGCTTCACACCTGCCCGCAATGGTTCGTTCAAGGTTCGTGTGATCAACCGTGGCACGGTCTACAACGAGTATCAGTTGACTGTGCGGACGGCATCCGATGCAAGCCCGAACGTCGCACGGACCCCGAACGTCATCCAAGCACCAAACGTTCTTCGTACGGGCTCCCGATGACGATGGTCGTGAGATCAGCGGTCGCCAGACATGCTGATCTTTCTTTCACGTATTATGTATGATAAAGGACGTTATCATGCGTGACTAACATCGGAAGGGCGAGGGTGCGGCGATGGACGAAGCCAAGCGACAGGCACGCCATGCACGCTGGGAAGCGCTGGGCGTCGAGCGCGTGAAGAACGACCTGTTGAATGGCGGGCATCAAGAGGTCGGCGGGACACCGGAGGTCCGTGAGGCTGCTTGGGAGTGGGTCAAGGCCAAGGAAGCGGCTTCCAAGGAGGTCGTGACGTTGAAGCCGACGCTCTGGGGTATGGGTGTCGACCTGAAAGCCGCCTGGAAGCGCATCCGCGATCGCTGGGGAACGAAATGAACCAGCTGGTCACCGTCGCTGCCGAGAGCCAGCTGCCGGCGCTGTTCACGCCGACGACGGCGGCCCGCAAGCGGTTCGTCGAGTTCTTCACCGCTAACATCCGCAACGCGAACAC
>JBGTHC010000183.1:0-3574 GCA_041746375.1 Woeseiaceae bacterium | reverse complement strand
GTGTGCACCCAACCACATAAGGTGATTGAGTACCCGGGTAATCTCATCGAACATGACGCGAATGTACTGGGCGCGGATCGGCGGAGTGATACCCAGTAACTTTTCGATCGCAAGCACGTAACCATGCTCATTGCACATCATCGACACGTAGTCGAGACGGTCCATGTAACCAATGCTCTGGTTAAACGGCTTGGATTCGGCCAGCTTCTCGGTTGCCCGATGCAGCAGGCCGACGTGCGGGTCCGCTTTCACGATGACTTCGCCGTCCATCTCGAGAACGAGACGCAGGACACCGTGCGCAGCAGGGTGCTGCGGACCGAAGTTCATGGTGAAACTCTGGATTTCAGCCATGTTCAGGTCGGTCCTTCAGTTCCGCGCGATAGCGGTTGTCGCGTCGTATGACCTTCGGTACCAGCGTGCGCGGCTCGATGCTGACGGGCTGATACGCCACTCGTCCCTTTTCCGGGTCGTAGCGGACCTCGACCGTACCAATCAGCGGAAAATCCTTGCGGAACGGATGACCGATGAAACCATAGTCCGTCAGGATACGGCGCAGGTCGGGATGTCCTTCGAACAGGACGCCGTAAAGATCAAAAACCTCGCGCTCGAACCAGTTGGCTGAACTCCAGACCTCGACCAATGAGCGCACGACCGGCGGGTTGTCGATGCCGGTATAGACGCGCAATCGCAGCCGGGCGTTGTAATGCAGCGAAAGTAGATGGTAAACAACCGCAAATCGCCGTGGATCGAAGCTGTCAGCTTCATCGAGAATTACCGGATTGCGAACAACGCCGCGGCTGAAGCCGCTTTCTGTGGCGCTTTCGGTCGTCCACTCCGCCTGCCCGTACGACAGATAGTCGACGCCGCATACATCCATTAATTGCTCGAATCGGAACGCAGGTTCATCACGCAACGCGGTGGCGACTTCAATGAGTCGGTCCTTTTCAACCTGATAGGTGAGTTCCCCACAACGCGACGCGATGCGCGTGGCGTGTTCGCCGAATCGCTCGTCCATCCGAGCGGCCGATGTCTCGTAAAAATCTGTCATACGTGGCTGTTTTACCGGGCGATCGTTTGCGTGCGACGAATTTTCTTCTGCAGCTGCATAAGGCCGTACAGCAAAGCCTCTGCCGTGGGTGGACAGCCTGGAACGTAGACATCCACCGGGACAATCCGGTCACAACCGCGCGTGACCGCGTAGGAATAGTGGTAGTAGCCCCCACCGTTCGCACAGGAGCCCATCGAAACGACCCAGCGCGGTTCCGGCATCTGGTCGTACACTTTGCGCAGCGCCGGAGCCATCTTGTTGACCAGGGTTCCGGCGACGATCATGACGTCTGACTGCCGCGGGCTGGGCCGGAAAATAATGCCGAAACGGTCGAGATCGTACCGCGCAGCTCCGGCATGCATCATTTCGACCGCGCAGCAGGCGAGACCAAAGGTCATCGGCCACAGAGAACCAGTCCGGGCCCAGTTCATGACATTGTCCACGCTGGATACAACGAAACCGCGTTTTTGCAGACTGGCCTCACTACCGATATCCGCCACTGCCTCGGGTTCCCTGGCGTCCGCCGCTTGTGTCAATCCCACTCCAGCGCCCCTTTCTTCCACTCGTAGATAAAGCCAACCACAAGAATGGTCAGAAAAATGCCCATGGCGACGAGACCGAAGCCACCGACGACATCCAGCGATACCGCCCACGGGAAAAGGAAAGCAATCTCGAGATCGAAGATGATAAACAGGATGGCGACGAGGTAATACCGAACATCGAACTTCATGCGTGAATCATCAAACGCGTCGAATCCGCATTCATAAGGCGAAAGTTTCTCAGCGTCTTTACGTCCACTGCCGAACAGGAATCCCAACGCCAGCAATACGACGCCGATGCCGGAGGCGACCGCGAGAAAAATCAGAACTGGCAGGTATTCTTGCAACATCGATGCGTGCACGCTTGTGAAATCAGCCTGTTGCAGGCGCGTTAATCGGTAATTGTATCAGTCTGCCCGATGCGTGTAACAGTATTGCGGCAAGATGCGGAATGAAAAAGGGGCAAGTCCAGAGGGACCTGCCCCTTCTCCTGAATGGTGCCGATGGCCGGACTCGAACCGGCACAGCTTTCGCCACTGCCCCCTCAAGACAGCGTGTCTACCAATTCCACCACATCGGCTGTTCGCGTGCGTCGATGCACGGATGTTGTTGCTAATTTCCGACCTTGTTTTCCGGGTCTAGTTGCCGTCGTCACCTTCTTGATCGGTCGACATTTCCGATGATTCCTCCGATTCGGGCAGATCCGGCAATTCCGCAGAATCAGGCAACGTAGGCCCGGTGCTGTCAGTGTCGGCTCCCTGAGGCCCATCCAGCTCAGGAATTTCAGGTACGCCATCGGCACTGTCGTTACCCCCGGTGCCGATGGGATCCTCGAATTCAACCTCCGGCGCGCCTTCAATCAAACTCTCCGGGCGCTCTGCTTCCTGGCTGCTGAGGTAAGCCAGAGCGAGACTGCTGGCAAAAAATGCCGCTGCCAGTATCGCTGTCGCGCGTGAAAAGAAGTTTGACGAGCCACGAGACCCGAAAACCGTGCCGGACGCGCCCGCACCGAACGCCGCACCGGCATCGGCGCCTTTTCCGCGCTGCAACAGTACGAGCACGATTATTACGATTGCAATGACAGTGTGGGCCATGAGCACCACGGTTTGCGTTGTATTCATTAAATCCTCAATTACTCGCCGCGGCGGCGACGATCGACAGGAACTCGTCCGCCTTCAACGACGCTCCACCAATCAATCCGCCATCGATATCCGGCATGTCCAGCAATCCGGCAGCATTATTCCCTTTCATGCTGCCGCCATAAAGAATCTGTGTCTTGGACGCGACGCTCTTGTCTTTCGCGGCCAGCAGCTCACGAATGTACCGATGCACTTGCTCTGCCTGATCCGGCGTTGCCGTGCGGCCCGTACCAATCGCCCACACCGGTTCATATGCGATAACCGCCCCGCCAAGTCCCGCAATGCCGGAGCTTTCCAGCACAGCTTGCAGCTGCTCGCCGATTACCTGCTCCGTACGGTCCGCCTCGCGCTGCTCAAGGGTCTCGCCCACACACAATATCGGCTTTAATCCGCCTTTCTGCGCCGCCGCAAACTTACCGGCAACGATTTCGTTCGACTCGCCCAACATGGCGCGCCGCTCGGAATGGCCGACGATAACGTACTCGCAACCCACGTCCTTCAGCATGTCGGCGGCTATTTCACCCGTATACGCGCCGGTCGGGTGCTGAGAGACGTTCTGCGCACCCAGCAACACAGCTGTTCCGCTGAGTTTCGCGGCAACTGCCGGCAAATACGGAAACGGCGGGCAGACCAACACCTCGGCAGCCTCGCGACCACTGAGACCCGCTACAATCGCCGTGATCAACTCGTCAGTGAAGGCAGCGCTACCATTCATCTTCCAGTTGCCGGCTATCAGGCACTTGCGCATGTTGCGCTCTCAGGGCTATCTGCTTGAAAAGGCGCGCAAGGATACCGGGGCTGACCAGTATTGACAATGCTCAAGCAGCCGCCTCGGCCACGACCGCGGC
>JBGTHC010000182.1:0-2532 GCA_041746375.1 Woeseiaceae bacterium | reverse complement strand
GTTGTAACGGCGCTCCGTGCGAAAGCCGTGCTCTTCGAGGAGACTTTCGGTGTAGTCGATCAGGGGAAGATTGGAATCGGCCGAGACGGTCGGGAAGGCAATCAGTTGCTGCAATATCGCGTAATAACTGTTGCTATCCATTATTCGCCACGCGGCGAATCTGTTCGGCGAACTGGTCGACTTCGCTCTCAGTCGTATCGAATGAGGTCATCCAGCGCACGATCGACTGCGGCGTATTCCATACGGCGAATAAGGTCACCGCTTGCAGTTTTGCGATGTGCGCAGGCTGCAGTTGCGCGAATACGGCGTTGGATTCGACCGGCGCGACGAGGCGCAACGAATCGATATCCTCTATAGTGGCAGCGAGTCTTTTTGCCATGGCATTTGCGTGGGCGGCGTTGCGATGCCAAAGGTCGGTAGCGAGCAATGCCTCGAACTGCACGGCGATGAAACGCATTTTTGACGGTAGCTGCATGGCCTGTTTGCGAACGAACGCGGCGGTTTGCGCCAGCTCAGGATTCAAAAACACCACCGCTTCCGCCCCCATCAGGCCGTTTTTCGTGCCGCCGAATGACAACAGGTCAACGCCGCAATCTGCGGTTATCGCCTTGAGTGGCAGGTCAAGTGCAACCGCAGCATTGCACAGCCGCGCCCCGTCGACGTGCAAAAGCAGGTTGTTGGCGCGGCAAAATTTCGACAGCGCCGTGAGTTCAGCAGGCAAGTAGACCGTGCCCCACTCGGTGCATTGTGAGACTGTCACAACGCGCGGCTGCGTGCGATGCACCATGCTGGTATCGGCGAGCAACGGTTCAATGAGCTCGGGGGTGAGTTTTCCCTCCCGAGTCGGCGCGGGGAGAAGCTTGGAGCCGATGAATTTCTCCGGCGCACCGCATTCGTCGCGATGCATATGCGCACAGTCCGCGCAAATGATGGCCTGGTATGAGTGCAGCACGCTTTGCAGCGCCACAACGTTGGCACCCGTGCCGGTCAGCGCGAACAGAATCTTAATTTGCGCGCCTAAGTGTTCGCGGAGCGCATCTTTAGCGCGCTCGGTGTATTCGTCGTGCCCGTAGGCCACCGCATGGCCGTCGTTCGCAGAGGCAATGGCTGCAAGTACCTCCGGATGCACCCCGGACGCGTTGTCACTAACGAAATACTTCATTACACCCCTTAACAAAGGCAAAACAGGGTCGAGCCGATCTTCTGACTTCCATCTTGGTCGCTGCCTGTCTCAGTTCGATGCACGAACAGCAGCAATTGCAGAACGAGGACTACAGTACCAGAGTAGCCGTCTTCGTTGCCGACTACTGTCCCTGATTCGCTATGGCGCGGATAAAGGCCGAATCAACCAGCTGGTGATCGGCGTTGAACCACTTGATCTGGTCGTCGGCAATGACGATGAAATAGGCGCGTTCCTCACCGTACACCCATTTCTCCCACTGCCGATGCCAGCGATCGCCCTCCACCCACCAGCGGCCGACGTCACAGTCCTCGTTTGCAAAGCCCGCCGTGCCAACCATCCGGCCGTCGGCGTGCAGGTCGATGGTGCAGGGCACACCGTAGACCACGTTGTAGATGATGGTCTTGTTCGCCACCGCGCGCTGCAATTCACTGCCGGTCAGCCATTCGCCGACCGATGTCTCCAGGCGCTCGACACGCGTGCTCACCAGCAGGCGTATGAGTTCGGTAAGCTCGGCAACACCAGGCCGGATCTTGTCAATCGGCAAGCTGGTCACGCCCATGCGAAAGCAATTCTGCGCATGCTGCTCGGCGGCATAATAGTGACCAACCGGCTCAATCAGGATGCCGCGCCGCTCGGCCTCCGAGGCGATGAACTCGACATCGAAATCCTCCGGCATGCGTACCCAGTAGGTCGTACCGCCGACCTCCGGGGAAATTTCAATTGATACCGAGCGATAGAAATTCAGTGCATCGCGAAGTGCAATACGGCGCTCCTGCAGCACACGGGCAAGTCGCGACATCAGTGCATCGTAGTGCCCCAGGGACAGGAAGAATCCGACTGCCCGCTGGTTGTTTAACGGCGGATGATTCAGCATCGTGCGGCGCAAACGGCGCGCAAGCTGGATAAATTCGCTGCTGGCGACGATGAAACCGAGTCGCATGCCAGGTGCCAGCACCTTCGACAGGCCGGCGACGTAGATCACACGATCCTCCGTGTCCATACTGCGTAATGCCGGCAACGGCCGATCCGAATAATTGATCTCGCACTCGTAATCGTCCTCGATAATCAGAAAATCGTCGCCAGCGGCTGCCTTGAGTAACGCTTCGCGACGTTCCGGAGACATCACAACCGCCGTTGGGATCTGGTGACTGGGTGTGACATACACGAGATCCGCCCCATCGAGACCACTGTCGATCTTCAGTCCGTCCCGATCGACCGGCTGCAAGCGGATCTTTGCCTGCCGCTGTTCGAGCAGCTGGCGCATCGCACTGTTGCCGGGCTCTTCCATGACCGCAACGACGGATCTGTCGGCAAGCAACTGGCTGATCAAATACAGGCTATTCTGCGTC
>JBGTHC010000181.1:0-33194 GCA_041746375.1 Woeseiaceae bacterium | reverse complement strand
GTGTGGTGCCGGCCAAAATCTTCGACTGATCCTCAGGTACCTGAGGATTTTTTGGCTCAATCTCCCACCGGCTTTTATACGATACCCGTTACTTGCTCCACCGTGCGCGGCCTGAGAACCGGCTTTTTCAGGGCCGACTAGCTAATTCTACAAACTTGATGAGTGTTCGCATTTCCCCGGCATTGACTTGATCCTGTGCGAACACATGAACGTGTTGCCAGTGCGAAGGATCATGTGTGTGCCTGGCTTTGCTCCAACTTGTCGCTGCGCGGCGCTGCAACCCTCAATCCGATGCGGCTCGATGTCGAGGCGAGGCGTCAAGGCCTGAAACAGTCAGGTCGCGGGCACCGGCCAGGCGATACAGGGCGGGTAGCACTACCAGTGTCAGCAGCGTAGAGGACAGAATTCCGCCAACCACGACGGTCGCCAGTGGCCGTTGTACTTCTGCGCCGATACCAACGTTGAGCGCCATCGGCACGAATCCCAGACTGGCGACCAGCGCTGTCATCAGTACCGGCCGCAAGCGGACCATCGCCCCCTCCAGAATCGCATCGTCCAGAGGAAAGCCTTTAGCGCGCAAATCGCGAATGAACGACAGCATCACCACGCCATTGAGTACCGCCACGCCCGACAGTGCGATAAAGCCTACGGCGGCGCTGATGGAGAACGGCATGTCCCGGAGCCACAATGACAGCACGCCGCCGGTCAGTGCCAGCGGCACGCCGCTGAATACCAGTAATGCATCCCTTGCGGAACCGAAGGCGCCGTACAACAGGGCGAATATCAGCAACATGGCGAGTGGCACGACGATGGCCAGGCGCTCGCTCGCCGACTGCAGTTGCTCGAAAGTGCCTCCATATTCAACCCAGTAGCCGGCGGGAAGGTCCACGGTCCGGGGCAGCCGCGATTGCAGTTCGCCGATGAACGAGCCGAGATCGCGGCCGCGTACATTGGCGGTAATCACGATGCGCCGCTTGCCGTTTTCACGGCTGATCTGATTCGGCGCAACGACGAGTTCAACGTCTGCGACTTCGTGCAGCGGGATGCCGTTGCCGTCAGGCAACGTAATCGGTAACCGGCTGATTGCTTCGATATTCTCTCTGCGATCTTCCTGCAACCGTACCACCACGTCGAAGCGTCGATCGCCTTCGAAGACCTGCCCGGCAACGCGGCCGCCAATCGCGACTGCCAGCGCTCGTTGCACGTCCGCTACGTTCAGCCCGTAACGAGCAAGGCGGGTTCGATCCGGTGTCACCGTGAGCATCGGCAGTCCGATGACCTGCTCGGCTTGCACGTCGGCATTGCCCGATACCGATTGCAAAAGCGTTTCCACCTGGCCACCGAGATCGACGAGCGTGTCGAGGTCGTCGCCGTAGAGCTTGACGGCGACCTCGGATCGCACGCCGGCAATCAACTCGTTGAAGCGCATTTGTATTGGCTGGATGAATTCGTACTTGCTGCCCGGTATGCGGGCCACCGTCGATTCCATTTCCGTCACCAGCGTGGCCTTGGGCTTTCGCGGATCCGGCCATGCGTCGCGTGGCTTCATGACGATAAAGGTATCGGCGACCGACGGCGGCACGGCGTCGGTTGCAATGTCGGCCGTGCCGATCTTGGAGAACACGTGCGAAACTTCGGGCAACTGTTTGATTTGCTGTTCGAGAATACCTTGCATCGAGATCGCCTGACTGAGACTGGTACCGGGAATGCGCAGCGCGTGCATGACGACATCGCCCTCATCCAGCGTCGGCAGAAATTCGGAGCCGAGGTTTGTCGCCAGCAGGCCGGCACCGACGAGCAACAGTACCGCCGCCATAACCACCAGGAGACGAGCGCGCAGGGCGAACGCCAGTAACGGCTTGTAGCTGCGATGTGCGACGGCCATCAGCCAGTTGTCACGCTCCTGGACCCGGCCGGAGACAAAGGTTGCAACGGCGGCAGGGACGAAGGTTATGGATAACAACAACGCGGACAGCAGAGCGCCGCTCACGGTCAATGCCATGGGTCGAAACATCTTTCCCTCAACGCCGGTCAAGGTGAGAATCGGCAGATACACAATAATAATGATAGCCACGCCGAAGATGCTTGGCTTCAACACTTCGCGAGTAGCGGCACGAGTTACTTGCAGGCGTTCTGCAAATAGCAGCAAACGGCCGCGCTCGCGTTGGGCAATGGCCAGCTGCCGCACGCAGTTCTCCACGATAATGACGGCACCGTCCACGATCAGTCCGAAGTCGAGCGCTCCGAGGCTCATCAGGTTGCCGGAGACACCCATTTCGACCATGCCGGTAATGGTCATCAACATCGCGAGTGGAATGACCGCTGCCGTGACCAGGGCGCCGCGCCAGTTGCCGAGCAGGGCAAAGAGGACAACGATGACCAGCAACGCGCCGGCCGCGAGATTCTCCTGCACGGTTTCGATCGTTTGTTCCACCAGATGCGAGCGGCTGTACAGTGGCTCTACAATCACGTCCCCGGGCAAACTTGGCTGAATCTCTGCCAGTTTTTGCTCGACGGCCCGGGCGACTTCCCGACTGTTTTCCCCGATCAGCATGAAGGCCGTGCCGAGCACGACCTCGCGACCGTCCTGCATGGCCGCTCCGTTACGCAGTTCGTGACCGAGTGACACGGCAGCTACGTCGCGGACGTAAATCGGCACACCGCCGCGCCAGCCGACGACGATGTCTGCCAGATCCTTCACATCGCCAGCCTGGCCAGGAGAGCGCACCAGGTACTGTGCGCCCGATCGTTCGATATAGCCGGCGCCGACGTTGGCATTGTTCGCTTCAAGAGCAGCAACCAGATCGTCGAGCGCCAGTTCATACGCAAGGAGCTTTTCGGGTATCGGCGAGACCAGGAACTGTTTGGTGAAGCCGCCGACGGTATTGATTTCGACGACACCAGGGGTTTGCCGTAGCTGTGGCCGGATAATCCAGTCCTGTACCTCTCGCAAACGCATCGGATCGTGTTCGGCGCCCGGCGCAGTTGCAACGGTGTACATAAAAATTTCGCCAAGCCCGGTCGCAATGGGGCCAGGCTCCGGCTCGAGTCCTTCAGGCAACTGGCCACTCACCTGCGCGAGTCGTTCATTCACGAGCTGACGTGCGAAATAGATGTCGGTTCCTTCCTCGAAAACCGCGGTTATCTGGGACAGGCCGTAGCGCGAGACCGAGCGCGTGTATTCAAGCCGAGGCAGCCCGGCCAATGCGGTCTCGACCGGAAACGTAATACGATTTTCGGTTTCAAGCGGCGAAAAGCCGGGCGCCTCCGTGTTGATCTGGACCTGCACATTGGTAATGTCCGGCACCGCATCAATGGGCAGCCGCTGGTAGTTGTACAAGCCGAGAGCGGCAAGGGCAGCAGCGGCCGCCAGGACCAGCGCGCGCCGTCGCAACGCAATGTCGATAATCGTTTCGAGCATGAGCGTTGTCCTCAGTGGTCGTGGCTGGCACCGGATTTTTCGATGTCCGCTTTCACCAGGAAGCTGTTTTCGCTGACGTAGGTGGCGCCGGAATCCAGGCCACCGAGCACCTCGATGAACTGCCCGTCACGGCGTCCGAGGTCCAGCATACGGACCTCGTAGGTATCGCCGACCAGCGCATAGACAACGGTAAAGTCACGAAAGGATTGCAGGCCACTTTCACGAACGGCGAGCGGCACCTCGTGTTCCGCAACCGTGACGCGGCCTTGCACGAAAAGGCCGGGACGCCAACCCGAGACGTCGTTCAGCAACACTCGCGCCGTGGCAGCGCGATTGTTGACGTCGAGCGTCGGCAGGATACGTTCGATCGTGCCGGTCGTCGTATTCTCACCATCGGAATTCAAGACACGCACAGTTTGTCCGACGGCAATCCGCTTCAGATCGCGGCCATATACCTTGAATTCCGCGACCAGCCGCGACAGGTCGGCAATCACATAGAGGGCATCATTACTCGATGCGCTGCCAACACTCGCCAAGCGCTCGATTACGGTGCCGTCGCGCGGCGAATTCACCGCGTAGGTCTGCAAGCTTTCGTTCGATTGCAGCGTCGCCAATGGTTCGCCACGCGTTGCGCGATCGCCAATGCCCTTGTGCAAAGACTGCACTACTCCGGGAAATCGGCCGCGAACCTCTGTCACGGCATCCGGATGGGGAAGAACGGTACCTTGCAGCTCGATCGTTTCCCGTATCGTTCCAGGCCCGGCCTGCTCGACCTCGATGCCCATCGCTTGCGCGATATCGTGTTGTATTTGTGTCCGGCCCTCGTAAGACTCGTAGTGCCATTGGGACTGGCCGCCGGCGTGCCGGGCCATTACCGTGACAGCGAAGGAGTGTGGCTCCAGCACGATACCGTCACCGCGCAGAAAAGTTTCCTGTGGCTGGAATCCGAAGCGATCGGTCCTGTCCCCCAGGCGGCCAAGTTCAACGGTCAGATCGACGGTCTCGGGCGCGAGCGGCCGATCGTTCTGAAACGGGTAAATACGAAACTCCGGCGGTACACCGGTTTCAAAGATCGTGACTTCCACGGCAAATGCCCCGTCACGCAACAGGCGGCCATTGTGCGGGCCTCGCTCGAAGGCTTCCTCTTGTTGCTCCATGCCTCCATGCGACTCGCCGTGCGACGGTCCTTGCGGACTGCCACAGCCGGACATCATTAATGCCACCGCGAAAAGCGATGTGCGGCGGATCGCCCCCAAACGTAAGTGCTTTCTCATGGGGTTGCTCCGGCCGCTTCGGCGAGCCAGACAGAACCGCCGCCTGTCAGGCGCTCGATATCGATAAGTAGAAGTTGATGGTCGCTGCAGGCAGTCAGTCGGGCGGCACGTGCCGCCAGAAGTTCGGCTTGCGCGTTCAGCAGCTCGAGATGAGAAAAGCGACCGACGCGGTAACCGTCGTCGACATCGCCCAGGATTTCCTGCGCGCGCGGCAGAATTTCATCATCGAATGTCTGCAATGCGGTGCGTGCGTGGCCCATTTCCTGATAGAGCTCGAATAACGTCGCGTGGATACTGAGACGTACCGCTTGTTCCCCGAGCTCGGATCGCTGGCGGAGGGCGTTCGCGCGCCGCAATGCCGGTGCGGCTCGTGACGACGATCCCAATGGCACCGACACCGAAAATACCAGCGCCTGGTCGTCCAATTGTTCGAAGCGCCGGACACCGGCAGACAGGGTCCAGTCCGGGCGTCGACGTGCGACTGCAAGCTGCGCGCGGGCTTCTTCAAGGCGTTGTTCCGAGGCGAAACGCAGTAGATCCGGGTTCCGCTCGAGATTGGCGGCAACGGTCTCGAACGGTGCCAGTTCGGGGATGCGGCAAAGATCGCCGTCGGCTTTGCCGAACGCCGGTGCCGAATCGCCCCAAGTGGCGGCCAGCGACAATCGGGCGGCACGCAACTCATGTTTGGCGTGTTCCACCTGTAGACCGGCGTTTGCCAGTTGAATCTCCGTGCGTAACCGCTCGACGGCTGGCGCTGCGCCGGCTCGCTCCCGGCTCAGCACCAGTTTTCTGGCGTGCTGCCAGACCTCGATGGCTTCGCGACGAAGCAGTAGCAGATTCTGCCGATGCACCACGGCCACGAAACGGCGGGCAAGCAGGGTCATCAGGTCCAATCGTTCGATGTCGAGTTCGTTCTCTACGTGTTCGCCTTGCACGGATGCGATAGAGATCCGACCGGAGCGAACGCCTGAGGGCTCGAAGATGCGCGATAGTCGGAGCGTCGTTTCGGCAGCATTGAACGCTGAAACCGTTCCGGTTCCGAGCAGATTTTCGACTTGCAGGTCGACCGACCAGGGCGGGGCCAATGCGGCCTGATCCAGATCTGCGGCCGCCGCCTCACGGCCAAACGGGGCCGAACGCAGTCGTGGATTGCGTTCCAGGGTTAATGCCGCAGCCCGCGGCAAGGTCAGCGATGGTGTGTCAGCGGGTAATTCCTGAGACCACGCTATCGGGCAGGCGAAAGCCCACCACCAAACGAATAGACGAGACAAGGTACTCTCCTGACGAAAGAACGGACGCGGCAATGCCGCAATGCGGCCGCTGTATGGCGGCCATGCGTTCTAGACGATAGGAGGTCGGTAGAGCGGGGTTTTCAGGCCATTGGGTGGACTGGCCGTCGGAGGCGGAATTCTTGACTCTGTCGGTCTGTTGGCCACCAACTGGAGCGCAAGAACCGGCGTCGGCGTCAAAGTCGGTGCGCTGATGTCGTGAGTGTGCATGACACCGTCTTCGTCTGTTTCGCCAACATCCACATTAACCGCAGACACGCCACCAACCAGGTCGTGTACATGGCCCGGATGGGCATCGGCGTGGCTATGAAATTCGACTTGCTGGAAACCGGCGGCAACGATACCCAGCAGCACAAACAGGAATATTGTGCGCCTATAGCCGGGATTCTTTGTGCATGGTGTCATCGGCCCGAACAATGCCACAAATCCGGGGGCATCTCAATCAGTGCAGATGCGACGGGATGCGTCGTCGGAATCAGGTAGTGCACCATCAGTCCGAACACAATTGCCGCGGCCAGCGTGCGTAGCAGGCTCCACCGCAGAACGAACATTGCAACGAACGCGCCAGCGGCGATGGCCGTTGCCGGAACATTCCATGACGACCAGTCCGGCATCAGTATGCGAACGCCGCCTGTGCGGACTTCCGTTACGTCGCCGAACAGGGTGTGTACTGCGAACCAGACGGCAAGATTGAGAATGACGCCGACCACCGCGGCGGTGATGCAGGAAAGGGCGGAGCCGAGCACGCGGTTGTCGCGGATCCGCTCCACGTAAGGCGCTCCCAGAAAGATCCACAGAAAGCACGGCACGAAGGTTACCCAGGTTGTGACAATCGAGCCGAGTATCCCCGCCATCAGCGGTGAGAACGGCTCGGGGAACCGGAATGCGCCCATGAACCCGACGAATTGTGTGACCATGATCAGCGGGCCGGGTGTGGTCTCTGCCATACCGAGCCCGTCCAGCATCTCACCGGGGGCAAGCCATTGATAGATGTCGACGGCTTGTTGCGCGATATAGGCCAGAACGGCGTAGGCACCGCCGAAGGTCACCACTGCCGCTTTGCTGAAGAACAGGCCTTCGAGTGTGAGCACGTGGTCTGCGCCGAGACTCATCCAGAGAAACAGGACGGGTAGCAGCCACAGCGGAAGCCAGATCGCGATCGTGCGCACCGAATGGCGCAAACCATGCTTCCCTGTCGTTTGTCCGGAATGCGCAATCACCTCGTTGTCGACGTTACCTGCCTTGTTCAAATAGAAGATTTCGGGCCGGTAACGTCCTCCCAGGAGTCCTGCCGCTCCGGCGGCCAGGACAATGAGGGGAAACGGCAGCTCCAGGAAGAAGATGGCGACGAATGCCAGTGCAGCCAGGCCAATGTGTACGCGGTTGCGAAGCGCCCGTCGTCCGATGCGGATGACGGCTTCGACGACGATGACGAGCACCGCGGCCTTGAGGCCGAAAAAGAAACCCTGCACAAGCCCGATGTCGTGATAGAGCGCATACAGGATCGACAAGGCGAGCATGGCGATAAAGCCCGGCAGGACGAACAGCGCGCCTGCCACCAGCCCGCCGCGCACACCGTGCAAAAGCCAGCCGATGTACGTCGCAAGTTGCATGGCTTCAGGGCCGGGCAGCAGCATGCAGTAGTTGAGTGCGTGCAGGAAGCGCCCTTCGCCGATCCAGCGCTTTTCTTCGACCAGGATCCGGTGCATGAGAGCGATCTGGCCGGCCGGCCCGCCGAAACTGAGCAGTCCGATTCTCAGCCAGACGCGAAACGCCTCGCCGAAGGAAACGCCGTTTGCAGAGGACGCTCTCAGGGAAATCGTCATTGACTGTGTCCGTACGGCGCCCCACCGGGAATTGACGCCGAGGTCCTGTTATTCTGAATTCGTGCTCACATGATCCGCTTCGCCGGGGACGCATTCACCGCCGGCCGGAGATCATATTATGCTTGCTCCCATTTTTCGTCGAACGCGTGTACCGCCTGGCACCTTCCTGGTACTGGTGACTGCGACCGCCGTTCGCGGCGAGCGAAAGGTCCGGCCGAGCGCAGCTCGTCGACGCTGCCGGAGCTTTCCGGTAATTACGACGCAACCGCGCTGGAATCGATTCTCGCCAGAATGGAAGTCGAAATGGCCAGGTGTTGAAATTCATTTTCAAAAGGGCACCGCAAAGATCTGGCGCGTGGAATCAGGAAGTCGCTGGATACGCAAGAGTGAGAAAGGTCAGAAGGATGTATGCGGCGAGATGCGGACTACAACTCATCGAACGCGTTCGAACAGGTCGACGAGCTCGACGATCTTTTTCCGCTTCTCGGCCATCGTCCCCGCCTTGAGTGCGTGATCCACGCATTCTCGGGCATGCAGCCTCAACAGTTCCGTTTCGACTTTGACCAGGGCCGCTTTGGTGGCCTGGATCTGCTGCAGGATGTCGATGCAATATCGATCCTCCTCCAGCATCCGGCCGAGGCCCCTGACCTGGCCTTCTACGCGATTGAGGCGGTGCCTGACGGCCGCCCGGGGTGTACGATCTTTTTGCATACTCTGCCTCGGCACTTGACGAATACTCCCTAGGGGTATACTTTACCGCACATGGCGAAGCTGCAACAACTGCTGCTGCAATTGGTCATCGGGACGATGGCCTTCGGTGGCGTCGCCTGTCTGTGCCAGGCAGCAACCGTTGCCCAGGCCGCACCTGCGGACGGCCATGCCCACCATCAGCACGGCACCGTGTTGCCGGATGGCACGACACAGCAACCCGATTGCGGCCACGAGGACTGCGAGACGGATTGCGAGCGCGGCTCGGCCGTCGCGTCCTCGGCCGTCGCTTCCAAAGGGTCCGGAAGCCCGGTCGGCAAGACCGTGTTGCAACTCGATGACGTCGCTATACCGCCGCGCGGATTTTTCGTTTTTGCGCCTCCTCCTGTCCAGGTCGTTTCGACCAGTTCTTACCGGCTTCGCGTCCCGCTGCCACAGAAGACACCTGTGCAGCGCTGCGACCGACTGCTCGATTAGCCCGTTCTTTCCCGTGTGATGCGCATGGCTCGCGCCGTGCCGTCTGTTTGCATGCAGGACCGCATTCGGTTCTGTGGCGGTGAAAGAAATCGAGGCTTAAACCATGAAAACTGTACTTGTGACTCTGGCGGTCGCCGTGTTGGCGGCAATGGTCGGGGCACTTTTATTCGTCAATTCGGGCATATACGACGTCAGCGCCGTGCAATCGCACGGCGGCCTGACGGCCTGGCTGACGCACACGACCATGGAAGCATCGGTCCAGCGTCGTGCCGATAAAGTTGCGGTGCCCGATCTCAATGGCGAGTCCCTGTTGCGCGCCGGCGTCAACGACTTCGACGCGATGTGCGTCGGCTGCCATGGCGCGCCCGGGCAGGAGCCCGGACCGGTCGGCCAGGGTCTGAATCCGCCGGCGCCCGATCTTGCGCAGTCGGCCGTCGAAATGAGCCCCGCGGAACTGTTCTGGGTCACGAAGAACGGCATCCGGATGACCGGCATGCCCGCCTGGTCCGCGACCCATTCCGATCAGGACCTGTGGCCTGTCGTGGCGCTGATGAAAGCACTGCCGGACATGGATGCCGCAGGCTACACCGATCTGAAAGCGCGTGCCGAAGGCCTGGGGCATCACGGCGGCGGCGAGTCTCAGCAAGGCCACCGCCACGACTCGGAGAGCGGGGCGGGTGGACACGATCACGAATCCGAGGGCGAATCCGAAGGCGCTGATGCGGTTAACGGCGAGTCCACGAATAAAGCCGATCACGACCACAGCACCCACGAACATTGAGATAGCGCGATGAGCCAACCCATTGAACGAAAGACAACGTGGCCGCGTCGGCGTTTCCTGCGGTCCGCCGCCGGTAGCGGCGCCCTTGCCTTGCTGGATGCGCTGGTGCCTGCCTGGGCGCGCGACATGCAGGTCGCCAGGCGCGCCGACGCGAGCGGACAGCATCCACTCGCGTTCGACCTCGCAATCCGCGAGCACGCAATCGACATCGCCGGCGGCGAGGGCAAGGTGGTGAGCATCAACGACACCGTGCCCGGACCGCTGCTCGAGTGGTACGAGGGCCGCGAGGTCATCCTCAACGTCACGAACCACATGCACCACGATACCTCCATCCATTGGCACGGCATCCTGCTACCGTTCGAAATGGACGGCGTGCCCGGCGTCGGGTTCCGTGGCATCGCACCGGGCACGACGTTCGAATACCGCTTCCCGGTGAAGCAGAGCGGCACCTACTGGTATCACAGCCACTCGGAACTGCAGGAACAGTCCGGCATGTACGGGCCGCTGGTGATTCATCCGAAAGATGCCGGTCCCGTCCGCTACGACCGAGACTACGTGGTCATGCTCTCGGACTGGACGTTCGAGGACCCGCACGATGTCATGGCCAAGCTCAAGAAGATGAGCGACTACTACAACTACCAGCAGTTCACCCTGACCGACCTGTACGGTATGGGTGTGGAGATGTCGCGGAAAGAAGCCTTGCGGACCAAGCTCGCCTGGGACCGGATGCGGATGATGCCAACCGACATCGCGGACGTCACCGGTGCAACCTATACCTACCTTATGAACGGCCTGCATCCGGCCGGCAACTGGACCGGCCTGTTCCGGCCCGGCGAGCGGGTGCGGCTGCGGTTCATCAACGGCTCGGCGATGTCCTTTTTCAACGTGCGGATTCCGGGGCTGCCGATGACGGTCGTCGCTGCCGACGGCCAGAACGTGCATCCGGTCGAGACGGATGAGTTCCAGATTGGCGTCGCCGAGACCTACGACGTGGTTGTGCAGCCATCGGAGGACACCGCGTATACGATCATGGCCGAGTCGATGGACCGCAGCGGCTTTGCCGCCGGGACGCTCGCGACGCGTCCCGGGCAGCGCGCGCCCGTACCGCCGCTGCGCACACGGCCGCTGTTGACGATGGCCGACATGGGCATGGACATGGATCACATGAACATGGTCGGCTCTCATGGATCGGCGCCGGCATCGGACATGAAGATGCAAGGCGGTGATTCCGGCAAGGAGAAAATGTCGCAGGCGGGCCATGCGGGTATGGACCACGCCGGTCATGGCGGAGGCCATCCCATGGGTGAAACGAGCGGTTACGACGGCGTGGACATGGGCATGGACATGACGGGCGGCGCGGGACCGATCGTGGCGCGCCACGGTCCCGACATGCACGGCCCCGGCAACATCAGTGTGGCCACGGTGCAGCGCAACCGGCTCGGCGAACCCGGCATCGGCCTGGAAGACGTTCCGCATCGGACCCTCGTCTACAACGACCTAAAACGGCTCGCCGACGACTTCGACGACCGGCCACCCACGCGCGAGATCGAGCTGCACCTGACCGGCCACATGGAGCGGTACATGTGGTCGTTCGACGGCAAGCAGTTCCACGAAGTCGTGGGGCCTATCGAATTCGATTTCGGCGAACGGCTGCGCCTGACCATGGTGAACGACACCATGATGAACCATCCCATCCACCTGCACGGGATGTGGCAGGAGCTGGAAAACGGGCACGGCCGTCACATCCCGCGCAAGCACACGATCAATATCATGCCGGCCGCCCGTGTGTCGGTGCTCATTACCGCTGACGCACCCGGGCGCTGGGCCTTTCATTGCCATCTCCTGTACCACATGGAGATGGGCATGTTCCGTGTCGTTCGTGTGAGCTGAGGAGGGTGCGATGAAACGTTCAGTACTTGCGGCGGCGGCGCTCGCGCTCCTCGTGGGACAGGCCATGGCCTATGAACCGGCCGGTACGCCTGACGACTGGCCGCCGCCGATGATGCATTCGCCGGCATACGGCATGCTCCTGACGGATCGACTGGAGGCGGGCTTTGCCGACGAGGCCGACGGCTACCTGTGGGACATCCAGGGCTGGTACGGAGGCGACCAAAACCGCTGGTGGTTCAAGTCCGAGGGCGAAGGTGAGCAGGGAAGCTCGCCGGCAGATGCCGAGTTACAGTTGTTGTTCGGCCGCATGTTCGCGTCGTTCTGGGATTTGCAGATCGGCGTTCGCCACGACTTCAGGCCGCAGCCTGACCGGACTCATCTCGTATTTGGCCTGCAGGGCGTCGTGCCGTACGAGTTCGAGCTCGATTCGGCGCTGTTCGTCAGCGACGAGGGCGACGTCACCGCGAGGGTCGAAGCGGAGTACGACCTGCGCATCACACAGCGCCTGATTTTGCAGCCACGCTTCGAGCTGAACGCGGCGCTGTCCGGGGATCGCGAAATCGGCCTCGGCAGTGGCATCAACGATACCGAGCTCGGACTTCGCCTGCGCTATGAAGTGCGGCGCGAATTCGCACCCTATATAGGTATTTCCTGGGAACAGTTGTATGGGGGCACCGCGGACATCGCTCGCGACGAGGGAGAACCGACGTCGGTGACCTCGCTGGTGGTCGGTTTCCGGGCCTGGTTCTGATTTCTTCGGAGTGGGACGTATGAGTACGCAAACGACCGGACACCGGCATTGCCATCGTCAAAGCGGCCCGACAAACGAGGAGCCGGATGCCCGGTACGACCGGCGCTCCCCGACTTCCTTGAGTTTCGCCTCCATCAACGTCCGAACGTCATCGCGGCGGACCGGTCTCACGCATCTTCATTAGGTCGCCTGGCGGGCAATCGAGTTCGACTTCTGTGACCGCCGTATCACGGGAGACCGGCTCACGCGGTAACGGTGCGTTCCTGATCGAAGGATCGGGCTCACGCGACACAAAGGTCGCAACACGCCGCAACCGCAAAAAAGTCCGGGAGGTTGAGGCCCGATGAAGTTGCAGCAGGCCTGGCGCAGAAATTCAGTTACAGACCCACGCGCCCTCAACCTTATCGCAAAAATCCGCTGGCCCGCGCTGCTCCCAAAGATCAATGAAACCCATCAGTTCGGCGACTTCGAGATAGCGCGGATGCGCAGTAAAGCCCAAGTGCCGGTACAGCGTTCCCCACCACACGTAATAGGGCACCATTGACCATGTCGATTGACCCGGACCCAGTTCGAGAATTATCTGGAAGTATCGATCAAGATGCCCGAAGAATAGATAAAGCCTGTTCAGGTCGTCGCGGCTGAGATTTACTTCCTGGAAGGGCATTGATTGAATTACCGTGGGAATTTGCTGGTCGAGGTGCGCTTGACCGGATTGCGGATCTCGTGCGCCGTTGATCAATAATCTGACCCATGCAACGTCGGTGCTCCCGGCGCGTCTGATAGCGGCCTCAAAGTTTTCGATTGCCAGCTGATCGCGATTGCGGCCCAATTCAATCTCACCAAGCATCCAATCCCAATCCAGGTCACCGGCGCTCAGGTGATTTGCTGCTTCCATCGCTGCAGTGGCTTCGCTTTCGCGGCCGAGAGCACGAAGTGCGGCCGCATAGCGTACGTGAGCTATCGACGCCAGAGGATCGAGCTCGACGAATCTTTCGGCAACTCGCAAAGCCTCGCTTAGGTAACCGGTGATCACCAAATTCCAAGACAACGTGCGCAGAATTGCGGGGTTTCCGGGCTGCTTGTTCGCAGCGCGGATCTGCGCCTGGATCACATCAAAAAGCGAGTAATTGTCGGGGTCTGCCTCAAAGAGCAATGCACGCGCGAAATCCAGTTCAGGGTCGATCGCGAGCGCCCTGGCTGCCGCATCTCGGCCAAGCCGTTGTCCGTCTGTCCAATCAATACCCGGTACGTCGGTCCAATAGACATGGGCCAATAGCTCGAAAGCTTCGGCGAACTTCGGATCTCGCTCGACCGCCCGCCGCAAGACTGTTTCGGCGGTTCGCGCATCTTGAACATTTAATGCGGCCTTCGCTCGCAGAAACAGCGCATAGGCTTCAGCGACTTCAGTCGGTCGTCCGCGTGACGGATAAGTGCCAATGTGTATTTTTAATGCGTCAATGATCGCGGCGGCAACGTCATCCTGCAGCTCAAAAATGTCCGTCATTGTCCGATGGTAAGAGCCGGACCAGATGCGCGATCCATCCGCGGAATTAATCAACTCTGCGGTAACCCGGACCCGATCGGCTGACTGACGCACAGTTCCATCGAGAATGGCCTTTGCGCCGAGCCTGTTTCCGATGACTCGAAGGTCTTCCCTTTTGCCTTTGAAGCCGAATGAGGATGTCCGGCCAATCACTTTCAGTGCCGGAATTTCCGCCAATAGATTTCGTATCTCCTCCGACAAGCCGTCTGAAAAGTACTCATTGTCAACATCGTCGCTCATATTGACGAATGGCAGGACTGCGACCGATATTTCCGAACCGTCTGAGGTGTTGAGCCATTCAGACCGGATCGCTTCGGTGCCTAGCGCCAGGTCATGCCGGGTATCACGGTCAATCATGCGATATCCGAAATAAATCAGCCCAAGCGTAACCGCAATAGCAATGGCAAGAAGGGTTGGTTTCTTTGCGTTCTTCGAATCGGATTGTGCGACTAGCGAATCGGGTCCGCCTGGGCTTGCGTCGATGGGGCTGACGGTGGCGATCAGCTTGTAGCCTCGCTTGGGTACGGTTTCTATGTATGCAGGTTGGGCGCGGTGATCATCGAGGGCGCGTCTTATTTCACTGATCGCGCGTGTCAGAAGTTGGTCGGCAGAAACATGCGGACCCCAGACGGCGTTCAGCAAACGTTGCCGGGTCACCAGTTGCCTCGGCCGCTCAGCAAGCAGCACCAGGACGTCCATGACCTTGGGTTCCAGATGCCTGAGCTCACCGTCCGGGCCGCGGAGCGCACCCGCTAACGGTTCAATCGTCCAGGCGCCAAGCCGGAAACCGCTTTCACCATTGGAGAGCATTACTGGCATACCACGATGCTGCTGTGTCTCCAACCTTACTCAATCGACCCGTCCGCCGCCACATACCGGGCCTGTAGCTTTTCTACACAAAAAATCCCTAACTTTTTCAGGACTTTGTGTCTCCGGGTGCACGACCATCGATGCCAACCACGATGCCCGGGACGCGCGACAAAAAACGGGGCATCGACCCGAGTAAGGAGAACGGAGATGGCCCGATCGATTTTGCTGGTGTACACGATATTGTTGGCTGGCTGTGCAACCAGTCATTCGGGACAGGCGGACCAGGGTTCATCCGCATGCCCGGCTCGCCATACACTCTCGTGTGACGTATCGACGCAAACCGGTGAAATAATCCCGTCCAGTTGTTCCTGTGTCCGAACCGCCGATATCAATTCGCTATTGCAAAGATCGGCGTTCGGCCAGCAGCGTACGTTTCGTTCACGAAATCGTAATTGACGCACCTCCATATGTATCGTGCGCCCATCTTTTTTATCCGACATGGGCACATCGCTGCGCATCAGCGTCTCCCCTGATTACTGCGACCATCCCGGCATCTTCGTCCAGATTAGCAACCACCTTCATCCCGAATCGTCACGAAGCGCACGATACGGACCGACTGAGGCGCGCCGTCCGCAGCCCAGGTGAAGCGGCCATCAAGTTCGACGGATGCGGACTCGCCTCGTGGCGTCACGCTCCGGAATTGATGCCGGAACCGCGAGTAGTCGCCACCCGTCTCGAGCGGCAGTTCGAAACCGGTGAGGCATTCCCTGAAGATGAAAGCATCGCCCTGTCGCCGCGCCATGCCAGCTAGCCGAATCGTTGCAGCAAACGGCGGTGACGCTGCGTTACGGCCAAGCCGGTGTTCGAGTGACGATGCCGTGCGCATGATCAGTGTGTCGACATCGGGCTGCTCGAAGATCCGGTCGGGGCCCTCGCCGGCGAGCATGACTACTCGTTCCTCGGTGTTCCACAGCCAACGCCCGAGTCCGTGTGCGGTCGACGGCAAGCCGCCTCCCTCATCAATAGCCGGATAGTGTTGCTCGATGAAAAAGCGGCCATCAGTCCGAAGCCATAAATTGGTGTTGATACCGGGGCAGTTGTCGCAGGGAAAAACGCCTGTCCATACGCCAGTCAGCGTAGCGGGCGGCAGCGCCTGTGGCGAGGCGTTGTCTGTTGATTCCCCGCAAGCGGCGAGCAGCGTGACGAGCAAGGGCAGGTAACGTCTGGGTGCGGCATTCATGAAAGGTCCTGCCGTATGGCGCACGAGGGACAATCAGTTGTCGCATTTTCGGCCGAACAGCACAACCGCGCCAGTCGTTCCTGCAGCCGTGTCTACTTCGGCAGCGGGTGCTTCAGGACAATACGCTTCTGATCGATCCAGATCGGTTCGCGCAGTACGAAACGAGCCGGTGCCGTGACGGCGGCGCCTTCGGATAGCGGGCCGGCGGGATACTCGAGATCATAGACGTTGACGCTGCTGTAGGCAGCGAGTTGTTGGCAATCGGCCGGAGTCAGAGCCAGGTATTCCGGCATGCGCGGTTCGCCGCCTATCGTAGTCCGCCAATGTCCCCGCAAGCCGTCCGACCTCACGAAGCACTGTGCTCTGCCGGCCACAGCAGACGCCAGGATGTCATCGACATCTGTCCTGAGGAGACGCGCCGCCTCTTTCAGCGAGTAATGCGACTTGTTCTTGCCCGTGTTGCTCTTATTCTCAAGGCGCGTGTCTTGGAGTTCGCGGAAGCGGCAAGCCTGGGTCGATGTCATCGTCTCGGACCCGCTGACTGTCTGGATCCGTTCGAATGACCTGACCTCTCCCAGGTTTCGCAGTCGCTTAAGCAGGGTGTCAATCTTGACCACAATCAAATCTCTGGCGGGATGTAATAGGTGGCAGCTTAAGGAACTGGCGACAGGAGTCTGTGACCGGCTTCACATCGAATAGTACTCATCCTGTAACCGAGACGCAGTTAACGGAAAGAAAGTGAGCGCCGCGCCCGGAATTATTCCGGGAACACGAATGCCGTATACTTGATTTGGTTCATTGCTCGCTCTTGCGCCCACATTGTGACATTTCCTCCGTCCGCCTCGAATCCGAGTAACTCCGATGCTCCGTAAGATCGTGCTTCGGGATGCTGCCGCTGCACAGTGGATGGTTTTCGTCGAACCCATCGATGTATTGCACACGCATGACGTTAACGATGTTGTAACTGTGATCGAGAATGCCGAGAGACGGGTCTCGACCGAGGCGCTGTATGCTGTTGGATTCCTTAGCTACGAATCCGCCCCTGCGTTCGATCCTGCGTTCAAGACCCGTGAGGCCGGTCCATTGCCGCTCGTTTGCCTTGGCCTTTTTCGCCCGCCGGAACGAGTCGATACATTGCTTTTGTCTGCACCGGACGACCGCAACTCTCTCGACTGGAAGATTGCTGTTGAGCGCGATCGCTACTGCGAGAATGTCGCAGAGATCAGGCGCCAGATCGCCATCGGCAATACCTACCAGGTCAATTACACAGTGCGCCAGCTTGCAGCGCCGGTTGACGATACATGGGGATTGTTCCAGGCAATCGCTACCGACGCTCCGTATGCCGCCTATATTGAGGCGGATCGCTTCGCAATCGTATCCGCATCGCCAGAGCTGTTTTTCGAGCTGTCAGCAAACCGTATCCTGTGCCGTCCGATGAAAGGTACGGCAGCGCGCGGCATGACCACTGCCGAAGACGAACTGATTCGAGAAAATCTGCAACACTCGGTGAAAAACCGGGCTGAGAACATCATGATCGCCGACATGGTGCGCAACGATGTTGGCAAAATTGCGGTACCCGGTTCCGTCCGCGCGACATCGCTGTTCGAAACAGAAAAGTACCGGACAGTCTGGCAGATGACAACCACGGTCCTGGCGGAGACCGAGTCGAGCGTGGCCGGCGTTTTTCGTGCGCTCTTTCCCTCGGCTTCGATTACGGGGGCACCGAAGGTGTCCAGCATGCGCCTGATTGCTGAGCTGGAGGACACACCGCGCGAAATCTACACGGGCTGTATCGGTTACTTCGGACCCGAACGCCAGGCACGCTTCAATGTTGCGATACGTACCGTAGCGCTTGATAAGCGCCATCAGACCGCGGTCTACGGTGTTGGAGGCGGCATCGTCTGGGACTCGAACGCCGACGACGAATATCAGGAGTGCCTCGACAAGGCCAGTGTATTGGCGGTGGCAAGCGGCAAGGCCGGATTCGAGTTACTCGAGACAATGTTGTGGACTCGGCAGGAAGGTTTTTACCTCTTACACGAACACCTGAAGCGACTCGCCGACTCGGCCCACTACTTCGACTTTATCTGCGACCCGGTTCGCGTCGAACAGGACTTGCAAGCAGCCTGCGGTGAATTAGCCGGCGGTCCGCGTCGAATCCGCCTGCTGCTGTCCGCCACGGGCACTACGACCATAGAGATTTTCGATTTGCTTCCACAGGATGCCGCGCAGGTCCTGCGGATTCGCCTGGCGCGAGACCCCGTCGATCCGCGCAATCCATTCCTGTATCACAAGACCACGCAGCGCGACGTTTACGATAAGGCGCGAGCGAGCGCGGCTGAATGCGACGATGTATTGTTGTGGAATACGAACGGCGAGATCACCGAGACCACTATTGCCAACATCGTCATGCGTATCGATGGCCGGCTGTACACGCCGCCCGTGCCATGCGGTTTGCTAAACGGTACGCTCCGGCAGGCGTTACTGGCGCGAGACGAGCTGATGGAACGGACGATCAGCATCGATGAATTGGCGGCGATTGACGAGATCTACCTGATCAATTCCTTGCGCGGCTGGCGCCCGGCCGATATTGACGAAAAATCCATAGCAGCGAGATCATCCGACGGCTCGCCGCCTCAAAGCCTGTTGAAATGATCGCTTAGTACGTGGGACACACAGCTCGTTAACCGTTTGCCTGTTTCAATATGCAGAAACTCATTCGGACCATGCGCGTTCGAATTGGGACCGAGCAATCCGGTCACCAGGAACTGCGCCTCGGGAAACCGTTCGCCGAGCATGCCCATGAACGGGATACTGCCGCCGGTTCCCATGTACATCGACGGTTTGCCGAAATGCACCTTTGATGCTTCCTGTATGGACGCGTCGAGCCACTTGGCCACTGCCGGCGCGTTCCAGCCACCCATCGTGGATTCGGCTTTGAATCGCACCTTCGCAAAAGGCGGCGGATCCGCTTCCAGTACGCGCTGGATTGCCCGTGCCGCGTTGTCAGCGTCGCAGGTCGGCGGTAAGCGAAACGACAACTTGAGTGTCGTGCCTGGCAGCAATACATTGCCGGCGTTGACCAGGGCCGGCAGGCCATCTGCCCCGGTTACGCTGAGCGTCGGCCGCCAGGTGTTGTTGAGCAGGAGGTCCAGCGGCGATTCCCCCGGTGTCGAATCCTGGTCGACCCACGGAAACCGGCGCCATACCGAATCGCCCAGCACCTGCGCAGCAAGTTCTGCCTGCTGCCGGCGCTGCTTCGGAATCTCGGCATGCAATTCGGATGTAAGTATCTTGCCGGACTGCTGGTCTTCGATTCGGGAAAGCAACTGTCGCAGGACGCGGAAACTCGATGGCACTACGCCGCTGGCGCTGCCGGAGTGTACGCCTTCGCTCAATACCTCGACCTTCAGCGTGCCCACCAGGTTGCCGCGCAATGACGTGGTACACCAGAACTGGTCGTAGTTGCCGCACTCGGCATCCAGGCAGACGACCAGGCTCGGTGACCCGATGCGGTCGCCCAGTGCGTCGATATAGTGCGGCAGGTCAAAGCTGCCACTTTCCTCGCAACCTTCGATGAGCACGACACAACGAGCGTGGTCGATGCCCTGTTCCTGCAAAGCGCGAATCGCAGTGAGGGAGCCAAATACGGCATAACCATCATCCGCGCCGCCGCGCCCGTATAGGCGACCATCGCGGATTACCGGCTTCCATGGCTCGAGTCCGTTTGCCCAGCCGCTGAACTCGGGTTGCTTGTCGTAATGACCGTACAAGAGCACGACGTCGTCGGATTGTCCCGGGATATCGAGAAAAAGTAGCGGCGTACGTTTGGGCAAACGCAGGACTTCGACGTTCATGCCGTCGATTGGCTGGGAGCGGCACCATTTTTCAAGCATGGTGACGGCTTTTTCCATGTAGCCGTGCTTTTCCCAGTCGGGATCGAAATTGGGCGACTTGTTCGGAATCTTTACGTACTCGCAAAGTTGCGGAATGATCGATTCATCCCAGGTCGCATCGACGAACTCCGCCAGTTGCTGCTTGTTCATGAGTGCTGCCAATTTCTACGGTGTATAAATGTAGCTGGACTGCAGGCCCAGCGGAATTCCGGCAGCCCAGTAAAGCAGCAGGAAAATCGTCCAGAAAAACAGGAAGGCTACGGAGTAGGGCAGCATCATCGCCGTGACGGTGCCAATACCGGTGTTCTTGACGTAACGCTGGCAAAACACCACAACGAGCGGAAAGTACGGCATCAGTGGTGTAATGATATTCGTGCTCGAATCGCCGATCCTATAGGCGGCCTGGGCAAGGTCGGGAGATATGCCGAGCTGCATAAGCATTGGCAAAAAAATCGGCGCGAGCAAAGCCCACTTCGCCGATGCTGAACCCACAAACAGGTTCACTAACCCGGTCAAAAGGATAATTCCGACGATGGTAATGGATGCCGGCATAGCCATAGCCTTGAGCAACGCCGCGCCTTCGAGTGCCAGGAGAACGCCGAGATTGGACTGGCCGAATGCGTAGATGAACTGTGCAATAAAGAACATGATGACAAGGTAATAACCCATGCCGGTCATTGCCTTGGCCATGCCCGCTACGATGTCTCGCGAAGATTTAATCGTGCCCGCCGCGATCCCGTATACAACTCCCGGCAGCAGGAACAGCAAGAAAATGAGAGGAACGATCGATCGCATCAGTGGTGCAGCGCCTGACGTCAGTTCGCCGTCCGGACCGCGCCAGGCCGAGCCGCTCGGTAGTGCCGATACGATCAACACGAGAATCCCGAGCAGCATGGCGCCCAGCGCCCAGCGCAAACCGCGCTGCTCATCAGGTTCGAGCGCTTCCATGGTCGGCATATCCTGGAGGTCGCCATCCACCGCCGTGTCTTTCAGTCGCGGCTCGACAACCCGATCCGTCAGATACCAGCCCAGGCCGATGATCAACAGTGACGAGGCGGTCGTGAAGAAATAGTTGTTGAGTGGGTTGAGGACCACGCTCGGGTCGAGAATTTGCGCACCGGCCTGCGAGATACCTTGCAACATCGGGTCGAGAGCGGAAGGCACGAAGTTGGCAGAAAAGCCGCCGGAGACGCCGGCAAAGGCAGCTGCAATTCCGGCCAGCGGATGCCGGCCCGCCGCATAGAAGATGATGCCGCCCAACGGGATGACGAGGACATAGCCGGCGTCGACGGCTGTGTGGCTGACTATTCCGACGAGGATTACCATCGGCGTCAGCAGCCAGCGCGCGGTGACAGCCATCATTGCACGCAAGCCGGAATTAATGAAACCGGTGTGCTCGGCAACGCCGATGCCAAGCATCGCTACCAGAACCACCCCGACCGGATGAAATTGCACGAAATTGGTCACCATGACCGAGAAGAACGCGGTGATTGCGGTACCCGACAGCTGGTTCATGATGCGCAAGCCATCGCCCGATCGCGGATCGATGACGTCAAACTGGACCCCGGACAACGCCCACGACAACAGCCAGACGATAACCAGCAGCAAGACGAATAACATCGCCGGGTCCGGCAGCTTGTTGCCTGCTCGTTCGACTGCGCCGAGAACGCGTTCGATGCGGCTGACGCGCGGTGCTTTTTCCTTCGCCATGTCAGAAATCCTTACGTTATCTCAATGCCCGCCGCAAGGGCGCCAACGCCCCTGAATTGAACGGGACAAACTCAAATACCATCTCATTCGCCCGCATGGCGGGCTCCAACAAACGTAGGAGCGCGCCTCGCGCGCGAATGGGAAAAGCTTGAACGTTATCGCATTCGCCCGCGGGGCGGGCTCCAACAGGAACAGGTACGTACCAACTCGAAAGGGACACTGCCGTTAAAGCTGTGTTAAACCGCGAAACAGCGTACGGGTCATGCGCTCCGTGGTGATAAATTGCCAATTCCATTTGTCGTGATAAACCGCGAGCGGATTCGCTGCGACAACCTCTTCTTCGGATCGCCCTTCATTAATTAACTCTTGTACGCGATCCCTTGCACCGACCAGCATGTCAAGCGACGCTTGCAAGTCGTCCTTATTGGCAATGGGCCCATGTCCCGGAATGATACGGGTCTCGGGCCCTGCCAGGGACAACATATCTTCCTGCGCCGCAATGTAGCCGGGCACACTGCCGCCCGCTTCAAGATCGATGAACGGGAACATGCCATTGAACATGACGTCGCCTGTGTGCAAAACATCGGCGTCACGAATGAAAATTACCGCATCCCCGTCCGTGTGAGCCGCAGGCACGTGTAAAACAAACGCTTCATGCCCGTTCAGATGGAATGTCATCGAGCGCGAAAACGTAATCTGTGGCAAAACCTCTTTAGCCATTGCTGTGCCGTCACCTGCACCAGCCTCGTCCTGTTCCAAAAGGCGCAACCGGGTATTGTCGTGCGAAATAATCGTCGCTCCGGCGCGATGAAAGGCTTCGTTGCCGCCAAGATGATCGCCATGCACATGAGTATTGATGACAAAGTCGACGGGATCGCGACTGATTTCCGACACGGCCGCTAAAGTCTTGTCTGCCAACGGCTCCAGACCGTCGTCAATCAACACGACACCGTCGTCGCCGATCAACAGGCCAAGGTTGCCTCCGGTGAAGCCGCCCTGGCCCTCGAGCATAAAGATGCCCGGAGTGACCTCAGTCGACTTAAGGGAAATTTCAGCGTCCTGGGCTGCGGATGGTATGGCGGCAAACACGAGCGGAATGACACCAAAATGACGCATTATTCTCATTTTGTAACTCCAGGTCATTTGCATTGCCCCTTTCGAACACGCGCCATTGTACGCATCGGATCGCCTCAATGCATCGAATTGACACTGTCGCGCGTTTTCAGCCGTGCTTCTCTGCGCAGCTCCGCTGACCGGTAGCGGCGTTTTTCCAGTGTCGTCTGCGGCAGTACCTCGGGAACGCTTGCAGGTTTGCCGGAAGCATCGAGCGCAACAAACGTGAGGTAAGCGGAGACGACGTGTCGCGACGTCCCGTCGAAAGAATTTTCGGCGGATACCTTGACGCCGATTTCCATTGAACTGCGCCACGCGCGATTGATGGCGGCCCGGATCACCAGCGTTTCGCCGGCACGTGCCGGCGCAAGGAAGTTCAGGCTGTCGACGGCGGCGGTCACCGACGTCATGCCACTGTGCCGTTCGGCGACGATCAGTGCTGTCCGGTCGCACAACGACATCACCAGTCCTCCGAAAACCGTACGTTCGGAATTGAGATCATTCGGAAATATTTTGTACACGTTATGCTCCACAGCCGAGACGGCCGGCGGTTTACCCTTAGTGGTCATTGCTTGTCCTTCTCAATGCAAGAGCCAGCAGTCGCTGCGACATTCGCTCGCCAAGCGACCTGGGCTCAGATAACGCCATCCGCTCCAGAGCTTTACGGTGACGGTCGGCAGGGCTCCGAACGGCAGCCGCGGCCAGTGTGCGAATGCGCGAACCACGCTGTGCCGTCGAGTTCTTCAGCCAGGTCAGCGCGTCCGCCAGCTGTTGCTCGACCGGTGTAAGGTCGGTGCCCAGGGGATAGGGCGGAAAATGACTGGCAACCGCGGCATCGCTGAACACTAAGGTAAGCGCTGCCGGCGTATTGTCGGCCGCATTGCCAGGGACAACGTAGTCCGCCGCGATTTTTCCTGCGTTGCGAGCGTTCGCAAGCAGCGACGATTGAAACTCCGAGTCGGTAATGTTCAATAAGGACGAGATGATGTCCTGATCGCACTGGCCACGCGTTGCCGCGATACCGTACTCGTTAGCGAAAATATCCCGATAGTGGCGTGGCACGGTTGTGTGCCCGTATTGCCAGAGGATGTTCGACTGCGGTTTGCCGTTGTGCAGTCGACGGCTGCCAAAGACGAGAATCGATTGCGCGTCATCGAGAGCGTGGGCCATTCTGACAAAATCAAACTGACCCCCAACACCGCTGATGATGCGTCCCTCGTCGAGGCTATCGGACACTGCCGAACCGAGCAAAGTCACCATCATGGTTTCATTGACAAAGCGCGCGTTGCGGCGCTGACGACGTTTCACTGCTTCGTCGCCGTACAGGCGATTGACGAAAGAAATTGACATCATCGAGATGCGGCGGCGACTGGACTCGGGCATCGTTCGCAAGCGCTCGTAGAGAGCGCGGGAGCCGATAATGAAGCCGGCGTGTAAGCAGGTTTCGTCGCCTTCCCCCGCACCGCGCTGCACGATGTCGGCATCGAACAATGCGAAGGCGGCGTCGCTCAACAGTTCCGTGGCGATGTACAGTCCCTCGCGGAATGGCTCGGTATACAAGGGCAGATCGGGCCGCCGCCCCGAGGCGGGGCCACCTGGCAGGCGCACCAGCACATCCCGAAAAATCGCCGGCTCACGCTGTCGCAGGATCAGGCAGTGCGCGACGGCATCGCTCAGGGAACCGATGCCGAGCTGCAAGGTGCCGCCGTCCGGTACCAGGCTCGCCACATGCATGCCGGTTGCATAATCACGGTAGGTTACTTGCCGATTCGGCAGCCCGAACATCGGATACTGGCACGCTGGTGCGTCCAGCAGAAAATCGAAGCGATCGAGCGGCAGTTCGGCATCACCGTACATATACGGCAGGTCATCGTTCACCTGGCCGACCAGCGCAAAAGGCGCACCGGCCGCGCGGCGTCGTTCGAGTTCAGGCAACAAATCGAGAGTGACTTCCGGGTTTGTTCCAAGACTCAGCTTGCTGCCATTCTCGTCATCCCGTGCCACCAGTTGAGCGATCACGTTGACGCCGAGCTTCAGCAGTTCGCCCGCCACTTGTGTGTAATTGAGACTGATATAGGTACGCTGCGCCAATTGATTGCCGAGGTACGCAGCAGGCCGGAAATAAAATTCCCGCACGCGAATGTTTTGCGGCAACTCTTGTCGTCGAACAGCCTCCGCATACGCCAGCAAAGGCCACTCCGAATACAGTCGGGTAGCAAGCGGCTCGAGAAAGCGGCGCTCGAGATCGCTGCCGGTCTGCGGTACTTCAAGGGTCAGTGCGGTGAAAATCGTCAACGAAATTGCGGAATCGCCCAGCGCTTTTTCGTACAGGGCATTTGCGACGTGCACCGCTTTGCCAAGCCCGACGGGCAGCCCGAGTACGATTTTCTTGCCGATAGCATCGACAATGGCGCTGGCGAGTCGGTCAGGCGAGTCGAATCGTGCAGGCATGAAGGCTCGCTGTCGGCATGGGATGTTGATTATGCAAAATCGCAGTCTACCTTAGCAGATCTGGTGCTCCGGGCACCTACAGGGTACGACTCAGGCCTTTGCGTATTCGCCCGCGGGACGGGTCCCCGACACGGCGCGAAGCGAGCATTGTAGGAGCGCGCCTTGCGCGCGAACAGGAAAAACTCTTTTCGACCTGCTGCGAGGCAGCGATACGGAGTTCTCATATTCCGCACTCCATCGGCAACGAAACAAGCGCCTGAGAGTCATATCACAGCCGCACTGCCGTCGTCCCGGTAACGTCCCGCTTGCTGCTTTGTTCGAGGCAAACCGCGTATGCACGCTACCAACAACGTCATTCCCTTTCCGCTCACCCGCCGACGTGAATTCCAGGGCTGCCCGCACTGCGGCAAGCGGACGAGCGTGTGGCGCATCGGTCGGCTTGTCTGGGGATACTGCGATACTCATGCCGTTCGCTGGGTTGCCGCCGATTTGCAGAGAATTCCGCGCAACGGCATCGACCGGCAGCAACTGAAAAAGGGCCTGGAGTTCCTGTCTGCTTTCGACGAAGTCTCGCTCTGACCGCCGGCCTGGCTTCGGCCAGGTGCACGGCACTGGTATCACACCACTTGCCAGACCCGGCACTGACTTACTACAGTGTTGTACTGCTGCTGCTATCCGTGGTCCGATTCCACAGCACGGCAACAGGTGGAGCACACGCGTGGAGAATCCCCAAACGGTCGATCTGGATACACGGCCGATTGCGATCGAAAATGCAATCGGGACAAGCGTTCCGGTTATTGACATCCGGCCCCTGATAGACGGCTCGGCTGCCGGCGATGTGCAGGGAGTCGTCGACAGTGTTGTGCGTGCATGCCGGGAGTGGGGCTTTTTCCAGGTCATCAATCACGGAATCTCCCCCGGGCTGCAAGAAAGCGTCTGGCGACAAATGCAGGAATTTTTCGAACTGCCGCTGCTCGACAAGGAAGTTGTTCTGCGTACCCGGGAAAACCCGTGGGGCTACTACAATAATGAATTGACGAAGAACCAGCGCGATCGCAAAGAGGTATTCGACTTCACTGGCAACGGTCGCGACGGTATCTACGCTGCCGAGAACCGCTGGCCGCCCGGACTAACCCGATTTCACTCGACCATGCAGGCGTGGCTGGAGGCCTGCACGGATGTATCCTTGAAGTTGCTGCAGGCCTTTTGTATCGGGCTAAACCTGCCAGCGGACTATCTTGCAGCGAAGTTTGCTCCCGACCATACGGGTTTCGTGCGCCTTAACTACTATCCTGTCAAGGATCCGCTGGCCGGCAAAATACTCGAACAGCTACCCAGGGCCGATCTGGGCGTTCACCATCACACTGACGCGGGGGCACTGACTCTGCTCCTGCAGGACCAGGTCGGTGGGCTCCAGGTTTACAGCCGGGACTATTGGCACGATATCCCACCTGTCGACGGCGCAATGGTCGTGAACACCGGTGACATGATGCAAGTATGGTCGAACGACATCTACCAGGCCGCTATTCACCGGGTGCTGGCCATGAAAACGCAGGACCGGTTCAGCATCCCGTTTTTCTTCAACCCGGCTGCAGGAACCACGGTTGAACCGCTGCGGTCGACGGTGTCGGCCGCGCGGCCGAGCCGATATCGGCCTATCGACTGGGCTGAATTTCGCGGCAGGAGAACAGACGGAGACTATGCCGACTACGGACCGGAAGTGCAGATTTCGAACTACCATCGATAGAGTAGCGGTCGATAAAAATAAAGGGGAACGTATTGTTGATACCATCCGGATCGGCGGCGGCGCGCTCGTGTTTCCTGGCAGCAATTATTCTAACTGCGTCCTGCGAACGCGGCTCCTCGCCATTTCTCGAAGAATATCCGAGCGTCGACCTGGTGATCGAGAACGGGCGCTTGGTCGACGGGCTGGGCAATGCTGGAGTTGAAGGAGACGTTGTCGTGGTGGGCGACACCATTGTGTTTGTCGGCGATGCTCACTTCACCGGTCCGGACTTCGAAAGCCGGGTAAAGCAGCGAATCGATGCTGCCGGTCGCGTCGTTGCGCCCGGGTTCATTGACTTGCATTCGCATGGTGATCCACTGGAGACGGCGGAGTTCGAGAATTTCCTGGCCATGGGCGTCACCACCATTGCGCTCGGACAGGATGGCTCCAGCCCCGACGTGCAGCCGCTGTCGGGTTGGATGGATAGGGTGGCAGCGTCCGGCATCGGCCCCAACCTTGCCATGTTCGTCGGTCACGGGACCTTGCGCACACAGTCCGGCATTGGCCTCGATACGGATCCGCCCGAGGACCGCATACAGGCGATGCTGATGCTTCTGGCTGAGACATTGACCTATACCTTCGGCATGAGCACGGGTCTTGAATACAACCCTGGTCTGAACGCGGGGGCGGCGGAGCTGACCGCGTTGGCCCAGGTCGTCGGCAGGCACGATCGGCTCGTCATGAGCCACATGCGCAACGAAGACGATGACCAACTCGAAGTGTCGCTGGCTGAATTGTTCGATCAGGGACAGCATGCCCGGGTACATGTGTCGCACTTGAAGTCGGTGTACGGCAAAGGCGCCGCACGCGCTGACGAACTTCTTTCGATCATTCGCGATGCGCGAACGTCCGGTATAAGCATCACGGCAGACGTGTACCCTTACACCGCGAGCTACACCGGCATCGGCATCGTGTTTCCCGTATGGGCCAAAACCGCAGAGCAGTTCGAAGTGGCTAAGCGCGAGCGCCGTGACGAACTCGCCACCTTTTTGCGGGAACGAATCGAACAACGAAACGGACCTGAAGCGACACTTCTTGGAACCGCACCCTACACCGGCAAGACGCTCGCGGATCTTGCTTTCGAACTGGAAACCCCATTCGACGACGTGCTGATCGACGTGATTGGTCCGCAAGGCGCGTCCGGCGCGTATTTCGTAATGAACGATGCGCTGCAGTCACGCTTGCTGGAGGATCCGTTTATCGGTGTCAGCTCGGATGGCAGTCCTACCGGCTTTCATCCGCGTGGCCACGGGACATTTGCCGCGATAATCGAGGACTACGTTGTCGACCGCCAGGTACTGACTCTTGAAGAAGCGGTGCGCAAAATGACGTCATTCGCGGCCGACATCATCGGCATAGAGGACCGAGGCGTACTGCGAAAGGGTATGCGTGCAGACCTGATTGTCTTCGATCCGCAAAACGTTCATGCAAAGGCCACCTATCCGGATCCGCTGCAGCTCGCCGAGGGCTTTGACGTAGTGATCGTCAACGGCCGCATAGCCAGGCAGGACGACCAGCTCAGCGGTGAACTGTCCGGCCGCGTGCTCACCCCGAGCAGTCGCTGACATGCAACCAGGCACGGGTCCGGACGCGCGACTTTTCGCCGATACACTGATGCGAACCCGAAGCGGCGAATCAGTGGTTCCGCAGAAGATTATTGACAGCGATGCGAAAGCCGTTGTGCTCGATCTTAGCCACGAAAGCCAACTACTCAAGGACCGCCCCGCAGACACGGGAGTCGACTGGCTGACGGAACGCATCCATCAAGTCATGGCCGACAGCGGCACGCAATTCGCCTATGGACGCTACGCTGAGCCGCGGGCACTGTACGACAACGAGCACTTTGCCGGTGATGCGCTCGTCTCGACGGAGCGGCGCACAGTGCATATGGGTATCGATCTGTTTTGTGCGGCTGGTACTATCATTCGTGCGCCACTCGATGGCGTCGTGCACCTGGTTGCCAATAACGACCGCGAACTCGACTATGGGCCCGTGCTGGTAATCCGCCACGACGCGCACGACGGCACGCACTTCTATACGCTTTACGGCCACCTGCTTCTTACCAGCATCGCGTCGACAACGGCTGGCCAGCGTGTTGCTGCCGGTGAGCCGGTCGCCGCCGTCGGCCGGCCTCCCGAGAATGGCAACTGGCCGCCGCATTTGCACTTTCAGCTTATTCTCGACTTGCTCGATCTCGGTGCAGATTTCCCCGGCGTTTGCCGGGCGAGCGAGCAGGACCGGTGGCTGGCCTTGTCGCCAGGTCCCGCACTTTTCTTTCCCGAAGTCGCTCCGGACAGGCTCGACTATCGCGGCAGTCGTAGCGTCAAATGAACCAGCCGATAGACAGGTAAGCAAGCAGGCTGACCGCACCTACGACAAGGGCATAGGGCATCTGGGTCTTGATGTGGTCGATATGGTCGGAAGCTGCACCGGTTGACGCCAGGATCGAAGTATCCGACAGCGGTGAGCAGTGGTCGCCGAAGACACCGCCGCCGGCGATCGCCGCCACGGTTGCGTAGACGACGACATCCAGTGTGTTGCCGCTGAAATTGAACGCAAGCGGCACTGCAATCGGCATCATGATCGCGAACGTGCCCCAGGAGGTGCCGGTCGAGAACGCGATGAAGCCGGCGATCAGGAAAGTCAGCATTGGCAACAGTCCCGGCGTCAGCCAGGTCTCGGTTTTCGAGACGATGTAGTCGGCTGTTTGTAGGGTGGCGGACAGTTCGTTCAATGCATAGGCAAACGCCAGGATGATAATGGCCGGCATCACGCCTTTCATGCCGGCCATTCCGGTCTTCATGATGTCATCGAACGGAATGCCCTGGATGCGCATGATCACGCCGGCGGCAACAGCAGAAAGCAGAAACGCTTCCATGGTCAACGCTGACTTGGTAACGATGAACGAGCCGACGCCGACACTGATGACGATCAGGACCGGAAGGAAAAAATTCCAGAACAGGCTGGTTCGCACACCGGGGTACGGCTCGATGTCTGTCAGCTCCTCGCCCATCAGCGGGTCGGCGCCGTCACGCAGCACCTTGCCCGTTTCGATAGCACGCATTTCCGCTGCTTTCATCGGTCCAAATTCCGGGATGATGCCTGAGGCGATGAGGCCTACCATGAGCACTGCCAGCAGGGCATAGAAGTTAAACGGGATCGAGGCAACGAAAACCTGCATGGCATCCGCTGCGTCCACCACCGGACCCATGCCGATCAGCAGCCCGGCAATGAACACGGCCCAGCCGGTAACGGGAACCAGTACGCTGACCGGGGCCGACGTGGAATCGGCGATGTAGGCGAGTTTTTCTCGCGATATACGAAACCGGTCCGACAGTTCCCGCATGGTGGAGCCGACGAAAAGCGGGCTGAAATAGTCGCTGAAGAAGACGAACATGCCCATGACCCATGCAACGAGTTGTACACGTACGCGCGTCATGTTGCGGCTGGCGACCCAGGCACTGAAATTCCGGATTGCACCGGTACGCTGGAAAAAGGCAATGAGCATGCCGATGAAAAGTTCCAGCAACAATATCCAGGAGAAAGCAGTGGTACCGAGCGCGTTTTTCAACAGGTTCGGAAAACCCATCAGCCCTTGCCCTGCAATCAGCACTCCGACAAAACAGGCCACTGCCAGCGAGAAAACCGTGTTGCGCGTGACGAAGGCAAGCACGATCGCGACGCTCGCGGGCACCAATGACAGGACGCCCAGTGAATCCGGTTGTTCCACGGCCCCCCCCCTTATGTTCTTTTTGCCGCTTATCCGACGTTACACCATAGGACGACTTCTTACACTTCCGCTTTGCCGCTACTGCGCTCGAGTGCGGATACGATGCGAAAGCCGATTTTCCGGAACGGTTCCGGCGGCATCCAGGCGGCCTGACCGAACAAGGCGGCAACGTTGGGCACGTCGCCGTCAAAAGCGAGGTCAGCCAGCAGGCGACCAAACAGCGTTCCCTTGACCACGCCGCCGCCATTACAGCCGGCGGAAACGAACAATCCGGGTTCGAGGCGCCCCCAGAGCGGCCCGCCGTGCAGTGTATAACCGGTCGCCCCCGACCAGACGTGTGCGATACCGAGGCCGGGGACCTGCGGGAAACGCTGCAACAGCGCAGACTCCAGGTCTGCCGCTATGGCCGCGTTGTCGGCTTCCTTTTCGTAACCGTACATCGACCGTATCAGCAGGCGGCCGTCTTTCGTTCGCCGCAGCGTGCTGCCCAGCCGGTGTGCCGGCAGCAAACCCCAGTTGGCATCGGAACCTAGCTCAACCAGTGCTGACGGTCGCAGCGGATCGGTCAGTCCGGCGTAGGTGTAGATCGCAACGATTCGCGCGCGGCCGATGCCAAGCCGGGTGCAGAAGGCATTGTTGGCAACGATCAGCAAGGGCGCAGTGGCGTTTCCCTCGGGTGTCTGCACGTTCCACACGTTATTCCGACGACGAATCGCCATGGCCGGTGAATTCTCGAAGAGCGATACCCCCTCGGGCATTGCATCGGCCAGCCCGCGGGCAAGCGCCGCCGGCTGCACGAGGTAACAGTGCGGGGAATAGAGACCCTCCTGGTAAAAGCGCGTGCCGAGTCGTGCATGGATGTCATTCTGCGCCAATCTTTCGTAGGGAAGATTCGCAGCATCCAGAAACGCCTGGTAGCGATGCAACGCCGCAACGCCGGTCTCTCCGGCTGCGGCCCGGTACGTTCCGGTTCGGACCAGACCGCAATCGATATCGTGTTGCTGCACCAGCCGAACGATTTCCTGCATCGCGTCCGCGATAAGTCGGTTGCAGGCGGCCATGCGCCCGACGGCTTGCGGGTCGGCATCGTTTGCCAGCGATATCTCCAGCAAAAACCCGGAGTTTCGTCCCGGATTACCTTCACCGATCGTACTGGCGTCCAGCACGATGACACGTGCTGCAGGTGCGAGCTTCGCCGCACGACGAGCGGCCGCGAGCCCGGTGTATCCGGCACCGATGACAATGACATCGGCTGACTGATTGCCGCGCAGTTCCTGAATACTCTCGCGCTCGGCAAGTAGCGCGTTCCAGCCACAGCGTCGCTGATATACGGGCCAGGCCCGCTGGCTGCTCACGAGTGTCCGAGTCCTGTTGGCGTATGTTTGCAGGAATTCATCATAGCCCGGACAATAGCCCCCGAAATTCTTGCGGAGTCACCGGGTGATCCATACAGATGTCGTCGTGGTCGGCGCAGGTCCCTGCGGCCTGTTCCAGGTGTTCGAACTGGGCCTGTTGGGATTGAAAGCGGAGGTCATTGATTCAATTCGTCAGCCGGGCGGCCAGTGTACCGAACTCTATCCTGACAAGCCGATTTACGATATTCCCGCGATCCCCGTTTGCACCGGCGAAGAGTTGACCGACAATCTGTTGAAGCAGATCGCGCCGTTTGCATGTGGTATGCACCTTGGCGACGAAGTGACGGTTGTCAGGCGCCAGGATGAGAATACGTTTTTTGTCGAGACCGCGAGTGGCAGGCAGTTTGTCGCGAAAGCCGTCGTCATTGCAGGCGGCGTTGGCTCGTTTCAACCCCGTCCTCTGCGCGTCCCCAACGCAGAAGAATTCGAAAATGTATCGCTTCACTATCGGGTCCGCGACCCTCAGCAATATGCTGGCAAGGCGCTGGTCATACTGGGTGGCGGCGATTCCGCACTCGACTGGGTGCTCGAGTTAGCCAACACGGCCGGCCATATAACATTGGTCCATCGTCGCGATGAGTATCGCGCAGCCACCGTGTCAGTTGCCCGCATGCGTGCACTCGCCGCGGCCGGGTCAATAGACGTTGTCGAAAACGCAAAGGCCACGGCGATCGCCGGAACGGCGGGACGCATGACGTCAATGACCGTGCAGATCATGGACGGCGCAGAAATCGAAATTTCGGCCGAGCATGCGTTGGTATTCTTCGGCTTGGCTCCCAAGCTCGGGCCGATCGCCGAATGGGGGCTCGACATCAATCGCAAGACCATTAACGTCGATACCGAAAAATTCGAAACCTCGGAACCGGGCATTTACGCCGTCGGCGATATCAACCAGTACCCGGGGAAGAAAAAATTGATTCTTTGCGGCTTCCACGAAGCAGCGCTGGCGGCGTTTGCGATCAAGCAACGACTCGAACCCGACAAAAAAGTACACGTGCAGTACACGACCACCAGCCCGATAATGCACGAACGATTGGGGGTATCCGATTAGATAAAGAATGTCCCCTGTAGGAGCCCGCCTCG
>JBGTHC010000180.1:0-1963 GCA_041746375.1 Woeseiaceae bacterium | reverse complement strand
ACACCGCGCGAAATCGTGACTCGCCAAAAGTCGATTGCGGTTTGCTATGCAGAGACACTTCATCTGAAGGAGATACAATTATGCTGTCCCGCCGCTCGTTGTTGCTGGCCGTCATTCCGATCGTCCTATTCCCAACGCTCTCTCATGCTGCCGAGGCTGTGCCTTTCACGAAGGAACAGTTCGCGGCCACACAGGATGCGGGCAAGCCGATTCTCATCGATATTGCAGCGTCCTGGTGCCCGACTTGCAGGGCACAAGCTCCAATTATCGGGGATCTCACGTCTCGCGGTTCCTAAAAGGGCATTGTTGTCTTCCACGTCGACTTTGATGAGCAGAGGGATGTCGTGAGAGGCTTCAACGCCCGGATGCAGAGCACTTGATCGTGTTCAAGGGGCATGACGAGGTGGCACGCTCGGTGGGGGGAAACCGACCCCGTCGCGATTGAGCGACTCCTGCCCAAGGCGACAACCGGTTCCTGACTATGAGTGTTCTTCTCTCATTCATCGCCGGCGGGCTTTCAATTCTTTCGCCCTGCGTCCTGCCGTTTCTCCCCATCTTACTCGGAACCGCTGCCTCGGAAGGAAGATATGGCCCCGCGGCACTGGCCGTTGGCATGGCGCTGTCCTTCGTCGTAATTGGCCTATTCGTTGCGGTGGCGAGCTTTTCAATCGGCCTGGATCAGAAATTCTTCCGCGTGATCGGCGCGGCAATGCTTATGATCGTGGGTACAGTACTGCTGGCGCCGGCGATGCAGAACCGAGTTGCCCTTGCGGCTGGGCCGTGAGCGGCTGGATTGACAGCCGCATGGGTGGGTTCTCCGGGTCAGGTCCAGTGGGTCAATTCGGTGTGGGAGTATTGCTCGGCGCCGTCTGGAGTCCCTGCGTCGGCCCGACGCTCGGTGCGGCCTTGTTGTTGGCCGCGCAAGGCGAGAATCTGGGGCAAGGTCACTCTTACAATGCTGGCCTTCGGCTTAGGCGCCGCCCTGCCGCTGCTCATCACGGGACAGTTGTCACGTGAACTTCTATTGCGCTAGCGGTCGCGCATGATGAACGCTGGCAAGTCGGTCAAGTCGGCGCTCGGGGTGTTGCTGGTCGTCACCGGCGTCCTGATCGTCCTCGGCCTCGACAAGCAGGTCGAAGCGAAGCTCGTCTAGGTGCGTGACTTGGTGCGCTTTCCCATATACCGCTTGACCGGAAAGGCAAGGAGCGCGAGAGCCGCCAGACTTCCAATCGCAAAAAGTATTTCCGGCGATAGGAGTTCGGTGAAACCAGGAACATGACCTGCGTCGAACATCGTTCCCAGGCCCGCTCCAAACATCGCATAAGCCAAGGCACCCGGAATGATGCCAAAGAAAGTGGTTAACGCGAATGTGCGGAGACTGACGCCAACCACTGCAGCAGCCAGATTGACGGCAAAGAATGGCGCGATGGGAACAAGACGCACGACAAACAGATAGGACCAGGCCTCAGACTTGATTGCCTTCGTGACGGCTTCGACACGCGGACCTAGCCGCGACAGTGGCACCGGACCGAAGATGCGCGTTACGGCAATGAAGATCAGAATGGCGCCCGTCGTTGCTCCAATTACCGACAGCGCAGATCCCAGCAGCGTTCCAAATAGAAACCCGCCGGTGATCGTCAATATTTGCGCCCCCGGCAGCGATAGGGCGACCACGGAGACATACGCCGCCAAGAAACCAATTGCGGCGACGACCATATGCTCCTTGACGAACGCCAGCAGCAGGGATCTGTTTTCGCTCAGTGCAGCAATCGAAATATAATCGTTCAATCCGAATGCATGCGCTGCGGCAACGACCGCAAGGATGATGACGACAAACCACGTCCGTCTGTCACGCAACAGTGTCGCAAGCTTCAGGGAAGCCATTTTTGAATGAGTCCCACGATCTTCTTCACCCTCGGACCAAACAAAGTCGGCGTAAAATAGCTACCAGCGGCGCGCTTTG
>JBGTHC010000179.1:0-2363 GCA_041746375.1 Woeseiaceae bacterium | reverse complement strand
GCATTCGCGTAGTAGAAATGATAAATCGGCACCTTGCCGTCGTAGAGCAGGGTTTTCTTCACGCTGCGCAGGCCGAGGACCTTGGTGTGGAAGTCGTAGTCCTCCTGGGCATCACCGGTGCACAGCGTGATGTGATGCAGGCAGTTCAGTTCTTTCATGACATTCGCCCTCGAGCTTGCCACGCTATCTTACGCCCTAACTCGGCCGTTTCGGGAGTCCGCGAAGCCATCCGGGGCCGATCAAAAGGGTCAGACTCTGAAGGCTCCCCAGGAAAAAAATATTTAATTCAAATAGGTAAGGTTGGGGAACATGCATGGCGTTTGTCGATCAGATCGATTGTTGAGAACAATCCAATCGACAGGAAGACGCCATGCATGCCGAGAAATTGTTGCACAAGCGATTGAGAGATGCGCTACCCGACCTGCATCTCTACCGGCTCCAGTCCCTGGTCGCCGCCGTCGGCGGCCTCTTACGGGGTCAGCAATTGTGGTCGAGCGGGCTCGGCCGCCATCTCGGCGGACAGGTCAGCGAGAAGCACAAGGTCAAGCGCGTCGACCGCCTGCTCGGTAACGCGCAGTTGCACCTGGAACGACGGTCGGTCTATCAATGGATGGCGCGTCTGTTGCTCGGCCAATGTCGCCATCCGTGCGTCATCATCGACTGGACGGATGCGGACAAGAATCAGAAATTATTCATCCTGCGTGCGGCCGTCGCCGTCGGTGGGCGGGCGTTGCCGCTCTACGAAGCGGTTCATGAGCGTTGTCACAACGCCGAGGATACCGGCGCTTTCCTCAACCATCTGGCGGCACTCTTACCGCCCGAGTGTTGTCCGATTATCGTCACCGATGCGGGCTTCCGCCGTCCGTGGTTCAAGGCTGTCGAAGCCTTGGGCTGGTATTACGTCGGTCGCGTGCGTAACCGTGACCACCTGCGTTTCCCCGGTGAAACGGCTACATTTCCCGCTAAAGATCTCTACCCGCGTGCGACTGCCACACCGCGTGACCTCGGTCCTGTCGCACTCACGCGCTCAGCCCCTTTTGCGACGACCGCCACGCTGTACTACCAAGGTTCGGCGGGACGCCATCGCCTGACCGCACAGGGCCAGCGCAAGCAGAGCGCTCACAGTGAGAAGCACGCCGCCCGTGAGCGCGAACCCTGGCTGTTGGTCAGCAACCTGCCGGCCCAGCGCCACCGCGCTCGGCGGATCGTGGCGATCTACCGTGACCGCATGACCATCGAAGAGGCGTTTCGTGATCTCAAAGCGTACCGTCACGGCTTCGCCTTTCGTGCCAACCTCGGTCGCAATGCGCAGCGGGTCGGCGTGCTCTTGCTGATTGCGGCACTCGGTATGTTAGTGACCTGGTTGACCGGACTGAGTGGTATCGCACGCAACCTCGATCGTGGTTTGCAAGCCAACACTGAACGCCGACGCCGCGTGCTATCGACGTTCTTTATCGGTCTACGATTACTCCGACAAGCGCTCGTCTTTACCTCGTCGGAGTTCGATGCGGCCTTCGACGAACTACGACAACAAGTCCACTTACGAAGCTACGCGCAGGCATGAAAACCTTATATTTTGTGGGGATCTATCAGGGTCAGACTCGATTGCTCGGGTATATTTATTTCAGAAACGCATCGGCTTTGCCCGAGCAATCGAGTCTGACCCTTTTGATCCGAACCACCGTACGCATGCGCCGGAGTACCCTGGGAGCGCCGCGCCCCAGCGGGGCTGCCTTTACAGCAACTCGGGATCGATCAGCGCATTGCCTCCGAGCAGAGCCAGGATCTCGTTGCAACCATCCTCGATCAGCGAAGCGCGCGCATCGCGCAACAGCTTCTCCAGCGGGTACTCGCGCGTCATGCCGTTGCCGCCGAAGAGTTGCAGAGCCTCGTTCGCGACTTCGAACGCGGTCTGCGTGCCGGTGATCTTGGCCGTCATCGCGGCATGCAGCGCCGGCTGTTCGACACAGGTGTTGTAGGCGACCACGCGCCGCGTCAAGGCCCGCGCGGCCTCGACCTTGCGGAACATCTGGAACAGCCGGTAGACCACATTCTGATGCCGTACCAGCGGCGCCCCGCCCTGCCGGCGTTGATGTGCATAGGCATGGGCGAGTTCGTAGGCGCGCTGCGCGACGCCGGTGAAGGTCGCGCCCATCAGCGCATTGGCCTCGGTGTGGATGGCATAGACCGCGCGCTGGTAATTGTCCGGTCCGGCCAGCAGATGCTCGATGGGCAGCTCGACCTGATCGAAAAAGATCTCACCCTGGTTCAACGCGCGCTGGCCCATCTTGTCCAGCGGCTTGCCCTTCGACACACCCTGCGTATCACAAGGCACGATGATGACCGCGCCATGTTTCGGATCC
>JBGTHC010000178.1:0-3813 GCA_041746375.1 Woeseiaceae bacterium | reverse complement strand
TTGGACATCGGCACTACTCCTGGTTCATCAATACCTACGAATTATCGACCCCGGCACTACCTACGAAGGCCGAACCTACGAACTGTCGACCCCGGCACTACCTACGGGCACTACCTGCGGGTTAGGGGTTGTTGTTGGGGTCGGTTTGTTCGCGGATTGAGCGTTCGATGGTGGCGATGGCTTCGAGTTTTTGTTCGGCTTCGGCAAGGGCCTGGCGGAGTTGCTGGTTTTCGGCTTCCACGGCGCTGATTCGCTGGCTGATGGCGGCGTTTTCGCTGCTGGCCAGGCGTGCCGCCTCGGCGCGTAGCCGGCCTGCTTCGGCGTTCAGTACGAGCCGTGTTTCGACGTCGCGCAGGTAGATTGTTGCCAGCGATCTTTCGACAGGTGTCAGGAGTTCAGGTTGTGCCAGGATTTCCCGCAGCAGCGTCTGCGCTTCTTCTGCGTTCGTACTGGCGTGTCCGGGTGTCGCGAGAATGAGTGCATAGCGCAGTTGTGTCGCGGTATCGGGGGTCAGTCTCGCTGCGGCGTGAGCATCGGCGTAAATCTCCGCCTGCGCGGCCGGATCGCCGCTCGCCAGTTCGTACATCTCTTGTATATAAGGTCCGGATTCCTGGTTGTCGACCGCGACCGGTTGTTCGGAACTGGTGCGCCGGTCGCCGAGCCAATCAGTTATTGAGGCGCATCCGGGCAGAATAGCCATTGCCAGCATCGATATAACCAGTGCTGGAGCGCGCCTTGCGCGCGAATGCCGCAGAAGTTTTACGATTCGCGCGCAGGGCGCGCTCCAACAGGGAACTGATCGTGCGCCGGGTATGTTCCGAGGGCGTGCTATTCGCGCGCAGGGCGCGCTCCTACTGGCGCAGGTTGTGGTCTGATGGTTATGCATTGGCAGCCAACCTTTGTTCTTGTGCTGCTCGGGTCTGGGGAATCTCGATGCGGAAATGCGCACCGCTGAACTCCTCTGACTTGATCAGTTCAACGGATCCATTGTGCGCCTGAATGCATTCGAGCACGACCGAGAGTCCGATGCCGGTGCCGGCAATATAGCCGCCTTGTTTGCGTTTGCCCTGGAAGAATGCCTCGAAAATGCGCGGGCTTTCGTCATCAGGAATGCCGGGCCCGGTATCGGCGAATTCGACCACGAACGAGGCGGGCGTCGAGCGCGCGCGAATACTGATCGTTCCGCCTTTCGGAGTGAACTTGATGGCGTTCGATAACAGGTTGTCAAATACGGTACGCATCTTGTCGTAGTCGGCGTTGACGGCAAAGTCCTCCACCTGCAATTGAAGATGAATGCGCGCGCTCTTAAGCGCAAGTCGCTGCGTCTTGGCGACCGACGCCAACAACGTACGCAGGGGAAATCGCGACAGCGTCAGCACCTCGCTCTTGGTCTGCCAGGCGGAGAAACTCAACAGGTTCTCGATGAGCTGCTGCAACTTGACGCCGTTGAGACGAAGAATGTCAGTCACTTCCCGTTGCGGTACATCCAGCTCTCCGACAGTACCATCCAGCAACAGTTCGGTACCTTCCCGGATATTGGCAAGCGGCGTCTTGAGTTCATGCGACATATGCCGCAGGAAGCGGTTCTTTTCCTGCGCCAGTTCGAGCAGCCGCAGCCGCAGCCATTCGAGCTGGCGCCCGAGGCGTTCCAGGTCCGTCGGACCCTGCACCGTGATCGGTTTGGAAAAGCCGCTTTGACCGAGTTGCGCAATGGCGCGATCGATCTGGCGAATAGGCCGCGCGACCAACAGCGTGAAGAACAGCACGAGAACGATGGTGCCTGGCACGAGCGCCGCTGTTTGCCACGCGGAGATCTGCTGCGCCTGGCTGATACTGGCCTGGAGGGCATTGAGTTCCGCGTCGATATGGTCGCTGAACACCGTGGTCAGACGCGTGACATTCTGGCGCAGCAGTGCAAATTCGCCGATGGCGGCCTGCGCGTCGACGTCCGCGAGGTTCTCGTTGATCAGTGTACTGACGATGCGGCGCGCGTCGGCCCGTACATTCTCGGTCAGTTCGTTCGATTCAGTGACCCTCGCCAGCGGCTCGACCGAATCCAGCGTGGCTTCGAACGAGGCCAGGTCCTGGCGCATCAGGGAGAGTGCGTCGGGCGTTCGCAGGACGACGAACTGCCCTGCGGCGCGTTGCAAGGTGGCGACCTGTTGCGACAATTGGCGGTTATTCTCGGTGGCAGAAACGCCCGCGACCACCAGCTGTTCACTTTGGTCGGCGAGCCGGTCGAGGTTCACCAACGCCCAGACCACCGCGACCAGCAATGGCAGGGCAACCAGGCCGAATCCGACCAGAATCAGGCCGTTAAGCGACTGTGGGCGCGGGAATTTCATGGCTGAAGTGTAGCCGTATCCGGTTTCTCCGTCGCGGGGAATTCGCCCGCTGTCAGCCTGGTCAGGCGGCCCAGTAGGCAGCCGGATCGCGGGCAGCGATTTTGCGCTCCCACGCGAGGCTGGTCCGCACGATGGTATCGAGATTGTCGAATTGCGGCGTCCAGCCCAGTACCGTGCGCACTTTGTCGGCGACAGCGACCAGTTCCGGGGGATCGCCGGCGCGTCGCGGCTCTTCGCTGACCGCCAGCGGCTTGCCGTTTGCCTTTTCGACAGCGCGCAACACGTCGCGGACGCTGAAGCCATGGCCATAGCCGCAATTCAAGGTCACGGAGGTACCGCTTTTGCGCAGGTAATCGAGCGCAGCCAGGTGCGCGCTGGCCAGATCCTCGACGTGAATGTAGTCGCGCAAGCCAGTGCCGTCCGGCGTCGGGTAGTCTGTGCCGAACACCGATACGTGGCTGCGTCGTCCGGTCGCGGCTTCGCAGGCAACCTTGACCAGCAGCGTGGCTTTGGGCGTCGACTGTCCGATGCTGCCCGACGGCTCGCAACCGGCCACGTTGAAGTAGCGCAATACGACATAGGCCGGGCCGCCGGCGGCCGCGAGGTCGCGCAGCATCCACTCGGTCATGAGTTTGGACGTGCCGTACGGATTAATCGGTTGCGTGGGTGACTCTTCGGACGCGCGCCCGCCGTCCGGTATCCCATACACGGCCGCCGTCGACGAGAAAACGAAATTGCGCACACCGTGCTTTGCGGCGCACTCGAGCAGGGTGCGGCTGTTCGCGGTATTGTTGCGATAATATTTGAGCGGATCGGACACCGACTCCGGCACGATCGTATGTGCCGCGAAATGCATGACGGTATCGATGTCGTGCGCGGTAAACAGTTTTTCGAGCAATGGTGCGTCGCCCGTATCGCCGACGACCAGTTCGCCGCTGGTGACCGCCTCCCGGAATCCGGTCGACAGGTTATCCAGCGTGACGACTTTTTCGCCAGCCGCGCCCAGTTGCCGTACGACATGGCTGCCGATGTAGCCGGCGCCGCCCGTAACCAGTATTGTTTTGTGGCCCATCCGATGGTTCCCATCCATAGTTGTCGGCCGCCAAGGTTCCACAAATTGCGGCAAGTGGTAAAGGGCAGGGTTCGCAATCGGCGTGCCGGAGGTGGGTCTCACAGGTTCAGTCGCGGCACGACCACCCACGGTCTTTAAGGAACTAACCCCGTTTAGACGTTATTATCTACACCCGATAGAAGGCCCGCGCGAGCCACCTGGCGGCGTCTGGTCCGGCCACACCCCCTGGAGTTTGCGCTCGATGGTACTGACCACCCGTATGCCGATTGTCCCGGTCATCCTGGCTTTGGCCGCACTGTTGAACGCCTGCGGCGGCGGCAGCAGCGCGCCACCGCCCCCGCCACCGTTGACGGAGGTCTCGATCAGTGGCACGGCGCAGTACGAATTCGTGCCGGC
>JBGTHC010000177.1:0-2110 GCA_041746375.1 Woeseiaceae bacterium | reverse complement strand
GTGCCGTTCAGTGCCGCCATGTGGAAGATGACCTCGCAGTCCTCGGGCAGCACTGAGAGAGCCGCCGCATCGGTAAGGTCGATGTTGAAGGCGGTTACGGAAGGCAGCGCGCAAAGGGCCTGATACTCCGCGTCGTTGTCGCCACGGATGTGATTATCGACGACAAAAACCTGGGTGTCTGGCCGGCTCGAAAGTTCCTTGGCGATCGCATAGCCGATAAAGCCGGCGGCGCCGGTAACCATGATCTTTTTCATTGAGTGTCAGTCCAGGAAGACTTTTCCGGTTTCGAGGGAATTCCACAGGTCGACGACCCGCGTTTCATTGCGCTCGACCCGGTCAAGGATTAGCTTCTTGCGTTGCGTGTACAGGCTGTGATTCGTGGCGATCATGATCAGGTCGGCATCCGCGACGGCGGCGTCCAGATCGTTCGTAAACGTCATCCCTTGCAGCATCGTGACGTCGCTCTGTTTGACCATGTGGTCCTGCAGCGTCAGTTGCCGCGGGCAGGCGCGGTGCAGGTAACGCAGCACCTTGTCGGTCAGCGTATCGCGCACGTCGTCGGCGTCGCGCTTGAACGAGTAGCCGAGCACCGTTACGTTGAGATCATCCAACTCGCCCCAGCGGTCGCAGGCCGCATCTACCAGGAATTTCGGCATGGTCTCGTTGATGCGCCATGAGCTTACGAGAATGTCGGCGCTCCAGTAGGCCTCCGACAGCATGCCGAAATCCTTGCGCAGGCAGGTGCCTGCCGAGAAACCCGGTTTCGAGGTAATCGGGCGTGGGTAGTTGTCGTTCGTCAGGCGCAGGATTTCGTAAGGCTCTGCGTCGTAATCTATGGCTATCATCGAAAGAACGTTGGCGATGGCGAAGTAGGCATAGCGCGATACATTATTGAAAAGCTTAACGAGCTCCGCCGTAATGTAATTGCAATGCAAGATTTTTACGCCGAGGACGGAAAACAATTTCTCCGCCGCCTCGGCGGATTGCGCATCTTCAGTACCGACGATCTGCGGGAGGGACAACAGTTCTTCGCGCGCCTTGCCTTCAAGGATGCGTTCGGGGCAGCAAGCGAGAAATATTTCCTTGCCCACCTTGTACTTTGAATTGCGATCGATAAGCTTGCGCACGTAGTCCGTCGTGTAGGGCGCCGTGGTGGAACGCATGATCAGGGTTTGGCCGGGCCGCATGATAGCCGCAATATCCGTAACAACGCGGGTGACGGCGCCCAGGTCCGTCTCGATATGGTGCAGCAACGGCGTACCCACCGTCACGACGAAGTAGTCTATGTCCTCCACGTCGTCCAGTTTTTCGCGTATCTGAAGCTTGCCGCTCTCGAGAATCTCCTCGAAACCCGGTTCCAGGAAGGGCATGCGGCGCTCGTTGACCGCCTGGCGAATTTCGGGATTGATCTCGATCCCCACCACGTCTGCACCGCCGCCGGCGAAAGAAAGGGCCAGTGGCAACCCCACCCGGCCCGTGCCGACCACTGCTATTTTCATGCGATTTACTACCTTTTAGTGGGAAAAATCAGGACCCGTTCGTGCACATTTGCCGCTACATGGCGTACTCTCCGCAACCGTTCCGTCGCGAAATCGAGCAGGGACTTTTATGGCAAATACATGAACTTGAGCAAGGTTATCCAGCATATTCCTCAAATACAATGAACTGCGTCGAATTAATCGGCGCGAAAGATTGACCTGCGCCAGGCAATTCTCCGGCGACATCGGTCATCCGCAAGCAGAGAAAAACGTTGAAAAGAAACCCTGAGTTATTGGCGAACGGCGAGTTCGACGTCCGCGTCGTGGGCGCCGGCATGTTCGGCGCCTGCGTCGCGTGGTCGGCCGTTCTCCGGGGGTATTCGGTGGCGGTCATAGACAAGGCGGACTTTGCGCATGCCACCTCCTCGAACCACTATAAGTTTATTCACGGCGGCATCCGCTACCTGCAGCACGCGGACATCGTGCGTACACGCGAATCCAGCCGGGAGCGTTCCGCGCTGGTCAGGATTGCACCGCATCTCGCTTACCCGATGCCCATCGTGTTGCCGACTTACGGACACGGAAAAAAAGGCAGGTTGATCATGCAGGCCGGCATGCTGGCCTATGACGTC
>JBGTHC010000176.1:0-8075 GCA_041746375.1 Woeseiaceae bacterium | reverse complement strand
CGGTGGCAAGCCAAGTGGCAACCTAATCGCTTCTTCCACGGCCGTCATGTCAGATCGACCGAACCGGTTGTTGGCGAGAGACTTTCGAAAAATGGGCCGAAAACGCAGGAGAGACCTGGAAAAGCGAGAACGCCGGCCTTTTGGGCCGGCGTTCCTGATGATTAAACCAGCAGTGTAACTACTTGAATCTAAAGAAGGTGGCGGGGTCGACGAGGCTCGAACTCGCGACCTCCGGCGTGACAGGCAGAAGTCTGTTTGCTCTAAGTTGCTGATGCGGCGGGACATCTACGGCTGAGGAGAAGCCGACGTGGCAAGCCCGGATCAGCAGGTCGCCGGCGTCAGGACCGGCACTGGTCTCCTCGGAGCCCTGTCCACTCAAGACCGCCGGTCAGAGAGATCGACGCCGGCTTCCGCTGCTGCGGCGGAACAGCCCGCGCCGGATCCTACAACCGCGGAAACGACGATCGGCGCCGCCTGGCGGTGCGTCCGACCGGACGAATCGATGAACTCGGCGTTGTCGATCCTAATCGGACATGACGGATGCACCCCAGGATCGCCTAGCCAATCTCTAGATCGATTTCCAGTTCGTGATGGCGTTCGGCAGCTGCGTCAGATCACGCAGCAGAGTCGTGTTCATCCGTCTGTCTATGCCAGCCGTCCTTAACAGATGGTGGCACGCCTTCTCGGTCACAACGATGTCGCAATACGGGACGGCTAGCGCCATCGAATCGATGTCGTAAACATCGTTCGCGGACAACTGCTTATCGCGGTTCCGATGCCATCCGGTCTTGAGCGCCATAGCGACGTCAGTGCTCGGCATCGAACGCATGAAAGCCACTCCGGCCTGTGGCGACGTCACGATATCCTCCAACCTAACGCCTCGCTCGTGAAATGCCCGCGGCGCTATCGTCTCGAACTCGATCAGAAGCTCGCGCACGCTGACCACGTCCAGCAAACGTTCCCGCCGCCACGGCCCATCTCCATCTAGGCGCAAGCGCTGCTCCTGTTCCTGCCGAGCACGCGCAATCGTCCCCTCCAAGACTTTCTCAGGGTTGAAGCCTAGGTTGCGCAACTTCTCCAATTCAGCATCATCTTCGGGGCCCCGCAGGGCTCCCCGCTCAAACTTCAGCAGGCCGGCGGTGATCACTGAATCGAACTTCTCGGCACCGATCTTTTCACGAACGCGCGCCGTGACATCTGCGCCGGTCGCACGGTCTCTAACCCGGAACCTGGGGCTCGGATACCCAAACGCGTGATTCACGCCGTAGTCCACCACGTCAACGTCAGGTCCTTTTGATTCCAGACCAAGAATGGAATCCAGAGCCGCTCCGAGCTCAATCTTCATGACTGTTGCCCGGCACACAAGAGTCTGGAACTGCGTGACGTTCTCCATCACATCAGCCACGTCGCGCCGCTGCCGGCGATTCTCAATCTTCAAGACCTCGAAATAGTGGGCGGCTCCCAAGACGACCGTAGCTGCGCCACTCTGGGTAGCCGCCAAGCAGCTGTCAAGGGTTTCCCTGAACTGATCGCCTTGAGCGCGGCCGACGGAGGCTTTCGCCAGAGAAATCCAATGATTCTGGTCAAGGTAGACGAGTGGTCTGCCCTTCGCGGGCGGCTTCAGCCTCGAAGGCCAGACGAGCGGACCGTCGTCTGCAGTCACCGTACCAGCCATTCAGACAGATCTACGGCGTCACGAGTTCGAACTCGACAGCAGATCCTCACCGGGCATTGCTTCACCTCTTGCTCAGGACATTCACGAACCGATCGTCAAGGATCTCCATGTCCGACTACAACATTCTCGGCAACACCTGACCATGCTTGTCGAACTCGGGACGTAATTCTCCGAGCAGAATGTATCGATAGAGCGTCAGCATTGGATCGAAGAGCTCCCAGATGTCATCGACCGACATCGGCTGAATCGCGTAAGGACTGAAGTCGTTGTCGGGATGCAGCAACGCATTGCGATCGCCGTGGGTCTCCCGCCAGAATTCGGCAAGGCTTTCTCCGTGCGTGAAGTTCGCACCAATGAAATCGAACACATCGTTGTACGATGCACTCCGGCCAAGCGACCCGCTCAAGCCGCGCCGAATCGTGCTCAGTCCGGCCTCCAGCGAGATGTACAGATTGAACCCGATCTCCTCCGTCAAGAGTCCGCTTGCAGGCAGCGACCAAATCAGAAGGCTTTTCATGAAGCAGTTGACGCCCCGGAGAATCGCTTCGTTCGCTTGCCCCAGCGCGTCGTAGAGTCTCTGCACTTCCTGGGCGCGTGGCTTCACCCGATGCAGATCGTATTCTCGCGCTGGGGTCTTCTTCGCAATTCTCCGCACGAGGCGCTCAGCCAAATCCTCGCGCATTGATGTCGACAATATCAACGTCGCCGGTAATTCGTCTTCCCGCGAATGTACTGGCACAAATCGGTAGAACCCTTCTCCTTCCCGAATCGATAGCGTCAGCGCGCCCCAGAGGCGTATTTCGCTTAGGTTATTCCAATGGATCTCGGAGAGGTCGAACTCATTTGGAGCCTGAGCTTCAACAAGCGAGTAAACCATGTCGCCCCTCGCGATGTACATCGCGCTGGGCGCCCTGAAGTCGATGTTGGGATACGTGCCCCTGGCGTCCATCACCGTCAGCAAATAGGCACGGCGGCGACCGCGACGGACCTCGTCGAAGTCTTCAATCACTGCTTTTCTCTTTCTGGACTCCGGGCGCGCCTGCGCCTCCCCAGGTATTCATCGCCTTGAGGGCTCTTTCTTTCAGGTCTCGGAAGCCGCCACCGATATACTCTTCGCAGATCATCACAAGAAAAGCGCATGCCACCAGATTTTCCGACATTTGATCAACTCGAGGACAGGGAGAAACTGCGCAAGTACGTCGCGTGGGTGCGGGACTTCCTCGGGCACCTCGTCGACGAAGCCAACGAGAACAAGTTCTTCTACTCCCGAACCCTTGTTCAGATGCGTGCCGCATGGCGTGAAGTGCAACCGGAATTTGACCGCTTAGTCGTGGCGGTAGGGGACTTCGATCAAGCCGTCCTTGTTTCCCACGGTCTCGGCGGCTTTCAGTTGCAGTTCAAATTAGCCGTTGTACGAGAACTCTTGCGCGCATTTCGCCGACCCTCTCCTCGTGGACTGCGCAGGCTGCTAACTAACCGGGGTGGACGCTTTGCTCGACAGTATCGTCAAGGCTGCCGGTGGTGGATCGGCGGTCAAGGAGATCAAAGATACGATCCGAAGTGCCATTAAGACCGATCCGGAAGGTTAGGCGGTGCGCGGCGATGGCACTCCTCGTCCTCGGTCACCCGATATGGATGTACCCGTACTTGTCGAACGTCTGTTCGAAGGCAGCGCGGTTACCTTGGGAATCGGAGCTATACAGGCTGTCTCGGTAGCTGCCTATTGCCGTTTGGAGTTCTCGGAACACGCCGTCAATGTATACGACTGCAGTTTCCCCGTGCGTTGAGGTCGTTATCAGCCCTTTCAAGCGGCCTGCTGACCTGAATTCCTTTCGCTGCGCAAGGGCGACGCCCGTCATTCCGAGTCGTTGCAGGGCATCAAGACCAGGCACACTGAATGCATGAACGAGAGAGTTCCGTATTGCGTAAAGCAGTTCCGCTTGTGACGGGTCCATTCGCCCTCCATCTTCAGCTTGCAGAAACTGTTTGAATCGAGCACCCACACCGCCACTCTCTCCGAGCTGGAATTTCGCGAGCAAGTCGAATGCCGTGAACATCAGAATCAGCGAAGCGAACAGCCTGTTACGAACGCCTGACGCGTCGACAACGGCTTCATCATGAACTCCCGGGTCGTATCCGGCGGTCTCGATGAGTTCCCTTCGCAAGAGATAGAGAATGCTTACGAAGGTGCCGCGTTTGTGCTCGGAAACCTTTTTGCACGGCGAATCAAAGAAAAAGACAATCTTATCCTCGACATCGGTGAACGGAGCCATGGATCTCCTTAATGACGTGGATTGCGCTGATGCCGTAAAAGGTGTCAACCGGCTCATTCATCCGGATAGTCGTACTCCGTCCCTTCGATTCGCGTAGCCCTTGTAAGGATCTTAAGGCTTTTCTTGTCCCGCCTGGCTTGCTCTGCCATGTCTTCGGTCCATCCTCTAGCGTCGAGATAGATGTAATCCTCCGAGCGGCCGTCCGTCTCTGAGGTTTGGGTCTCGGTTGCAAATCCAACAATGTCCAATGCGTTCGGAAAGTCGAGTTTGACGACGCCGCAACATGCTTCAAGAAATCCTCGTCGCACGTCTCGGTTTAGTTCGTACGAACAGTCCTTGCGAAAAGGGAAAACCAACAAGACGAAGTACGGATCTCCCGGACGAGAGGGTTCCATGACGCGCAGCCGACGCATGTCAGGGGGGGTGATGCGTACCATTTCGACAATGGCGGATGCGAGCATCCTTCGGCGCACTCGTAGCTCACGCGCGAAGAAACGCAAGATCAGCTCCTGCGATGCAAGCGTTGGATCCGACATGAATTGAGATGTTCCACGCAGGAAGTGGAGCGTCGAGCGCTCGATAATATGGTCCCAAAGGTAACTAACTTGGTTAGCTTTACGCTGACGTTCGCGTTCGGGACTGAGCTGAAAGTCTCGCCAGAAGCCTTCGTCGAGTGTGACCGCATCGAACTTCGCATCGAACGCAAAGTCATACTCGTCGGCGTCGTTCAGATGCGTGAGGTAGTAGGCGAGCAGCTCTTCCTCTCCGGCTGCCGAAAGGAACCGTCCGCTCTTTAGGAAATGCTCCTTCTTCGTCAGATACGCAACGAAGTCTGCGACCGTATCTAGGGTTCGAAGCAAGATGTCCAGAGTCGTATCGCCCAAAATGTGGACGTACCCCTTTGTCGGGTCGACTTGGCCGACCATGAACGGTGTGCCACCCTTTTCCATAGGCAGGGTGTGCTCGTCACCGGCAGCCGCGCCCATCATCAAGCTGCCGCTGCCCCCGAGCTCTTTCCTGCACCTTTCGGCAGCACCATGCGCGACGACTATTCGGTGAAAGACCAGTTCGGATGTGGGCGCGAGAGGCAATGGAAACCTCTTGAGGCACTTCGAATCCAAGAAGACGCGATCCGGATACGACTTGATCCAGCGCTCTCCTCCCCACAGCTGATGTGCTGATTTGGCGATCGCTCGCCTGTACCACCGTGCCCAGTCGCGATCGAGGCTGCCAGAATCAGGGAATTCGCAGTGCTTGTCTGAGAAGATGATGACGTGTTTCTCGAACAGCACCAGCAGATCGCAAATCTCTTTGCCGTTTTGGCCGGCTCCTTGATCGCGATGAGGATTTGGGTAGCTCCAGAGCGAAAGAAACGTTCGATCGCTGAGACCGGTCAGATGGCGCTCGGAGGCGGTCAAGCCGTCGGCTTCGCGAAAGTACTCCGAATTTGGGCGATACGAGGGACGAGCGGCCTGCGCGGCTCGAGAGGCGGCTCCCAGCTGCTGAGCACGCTTTCGGCGCTCCTTTTTCTCTCGGCTCTTCCTGCCCATGACTGTGCTTTTCTTAGTGTAGCAACCCGAAAAGTATTACTACGTTCAGATCCCCTGTGGGCATGACATCCCACGCTTGCATCCACATCAGCGACGACCAAGCGTCTTGAGTTGACGCGCCGATGTGCCGGCGCCGGAAGCCTGCGGATGTTGGAAACCCCAGATGTAGTTCCCGCACACCATACGAAACAGGAACACATCAAGGGTGAGGGCGGCGGCACCGACATCACCTGTTCCGGAGACAGATCGGGCGTGGGTGCGGTCCGTGGGGTCGTCGAGATCGCGGTTGCCGTCCAAGAGGAACAAGAACATGTCTCGGTCTCCCATGTAGGCGAGCCGAAGAGGCTAGCAGACGAGGAGGCGCCTACGTGCCAAACGCCTTGCGTACGGCGTCGACCAAACGCGGGTCGGTAACCATCTGCGTATAAAAGTCGGTCGTCTGGATCTTGGCGTGACCGAGCGCCTTCTGGACGAGCTCCTTGTTTCCGCCGGCGAGGAGCAGGCGGACGGCGTACGAGTGTCGGAGCCGATAGCAGTTCACAGGAGTGAACATCGCCCGCACACGATCGAGCGTCGCTTCATCAGCGGTGGCCTTCTCGGCGACCAGCAGCTCGCGCTCGCCGGCGCGCTTCATGGCCGCTTTCCAGTTTTTGTTCATGCTGGCGCACTGGAACGGTCCCCAACCCCGATGCTCGATGAGCATCTTCCAAGCGGCCACGCCTTCTGCCGGCAATGGGACCATCAACGGGATGCCGCCCTTCCCTACCCGCTTGAAGCAAAACGGCTCCGGGAGATCCAGGAACGGCAGCACATCTCCGGATTCTGCGCGTACGATCTCGGACGGACGAAAACCGGCGTACGCAATCAGCAGCAGACGCGCCCGAGTGGCGGAAGGGCGCATGGTCGCGAGCGTCTTGGTGATGACGTCGTAATCAAGCCATTTTGGCGATGGCCTCGGCTCCGCGAACTTGGGCACTTCTCTGACCGGGTTGTAGGCGTTCGCTCCGTCAAGCACGCGGTAGAGGTGGCCGAGCGCCGTTCGTCGCAGGTTGCACGTGTGTGCTGCGTAGGTCTTGCGCCAGTCACGTAGCTGAGACTTGATTTCTTGGGGCTCGATGGTGTGCCGGCGACGTTGGCCGAAGCGATCGAGCCAGCTTCGGATTTCGCGTTCCCGGTCCTTCAGGAACTTGACGTCGTCCCGAATGTCTTCGAGGTACGTCCCGACGTCTTCAGTGAGCGTGCCCTTCGCAGCCCGAATGCGGTCCCGATTCATAGCCGCTCGCATCTCGGCGAGACGGGCGCGAAGCGTCCGCTCCGGTGTCTCCGCCTTCATGCGCTTCTTGCGTTGACGCTTGCCCTTGCACGCGACAAGGACAAACGAGCCGTCTTCGAGCTCGTAGATGCCCGTCTCGATGGTCCTGACGATTCTGCCCTTTCCCACAACCCCTCCCCACGGGTTCTCAGCGATCCCCGCGCGGCGGCCGGCCGCGGGCGGATCGCACCCGTCCATTGGATTCCACGTAGCGTTCGACCTCGCTGCGACTCCAGCGCGGACGCCGATCTAGGGACGGGAGTTCAGGTATGGGAAAGGTGCCGTCTCGTCGTCTGCGCTCGATGGTGGAGCGAGACACCCGCAAGAAGCCAGCGACGTCCTCAAGGAACAGCACTGCTGGCGTGCGGTTGACTTCATTATCTGCAACACCGGTGCCCGGAGCAAGCAATTCTTCGGCAAACATGATGCCCTCCGACGAACTGTTGTGAGAGATCGATTCCGGTCTCCCGGAGGTCGCCTGGTAGGCGCCTCCGGGAGATATCCATCCGAACTACGACGCGGCCTCAGTGGCCATCCCCTCGTACTCGGCGTATGCCTCCAGCACGAGATCGCGAATGCGTTCCTGCGCACTGGTGTCCGCGATGGGGCGCAGCAGCGAGAAGCTGCGACGCTCACCGTTGACCGAATACTGGCGCGCCGGGAACGTGACGTTGCGGCCTCCACCGGTGCGACGCTCCCAGACGGCGAAGCCGATCAGCTTCAATCCTTCGAGTACGCCGTCGGTGAAATGCAGCTCGGCATCGGCGAGTTTGCCGGGGGGGGTGCCTTTGTCGTTGGGGACGATCTTGACAGTCATATCGTGACCTCCTGAAAAGCTCGCCACTAAGGCGAGCGGTTGACGCGTGGGAAAAGATGGCCGGCGTCATGCGGCCACCTGGTTGCCGAGAGAAGCCTGCAGCCGTTGCCAGAGCCACTGCTGCAGGGTGTTGAGACCGACCAGGATTGGACAGGCGCGGGCGAAAAGCTCGTGATTGCCGCGGTATCGCGCGCGCTGCCAGGCGAGTTCGGTGGCATCGATGAGAACCAGTCGCGCGGGTGTCCGTGCGCGGTCTCGATCGAACGTGAGTTCGTCCGCCGCGAGCCCGGCGACGTCCGCGAGCGGTGCCGCATGCAGCGTCATCGTCGAAGGCGCGTCGAGTTCGAGCGGTGCCGTGGTGACGTACGCGAAGTACAGGCGCGTGTGGCGGCCGATCGTCACCGTGATGTTGGGTGTGATCGACAGTTGCCGCATAGGTGTGCTCCTT
>JBGTHC010000175.1:0-4400 GCA_041746375.1 Woeseiaceae bacterium | reverse complement strand
ATCCGGAACGCGCAGCGTGTACTGATTAAATATGTGCCGAACGCCCGGACGCACGAAAGGTGTCTCGATGTCCGCGGTCGACGCGGCGAAGAGTTCGTCATAGCGCGCAGCGTTTGCCCGCCGTCCTTCCGTCCAGGCGTCGAGGTACTCGAGCTTGACCAGAAGGACCGCCGCCTGCAGAGCGTCGAGGCGGAAGTTACCGCCGATAACTGAATGATAATACTTGGGTTTTCCGCCGTGCAGCCGCAAGATGCGAAGCTTCTCGGCGAGTACATCGTCATTGGTCACACACATGCCGCCGTCGCCGAAAGCGCCGAGGTTCTTGCTCGGGAAGAACGAAAAGCAGCCGATGTCGCCGATGGTGCCGGCACGACGTCCGTCAGCATCCTCGGAGCCGATCGCCTGTGCCGCATCTTCGACAACCTGCAGGCCGAACTCGTCGGCCAACTCCATCATCGCCTGCATATCCGCCATCTGGCCGAACAGGTGCACCGGCATCAGTACGCGAACGCGCCCGCCGGTCTTGCGATTGACCAGCCCGTCGGAGCTGCGATCGCACTCGTTGGCGAGAAATTCACGTATGGCCTGCGGGTCGAGGTTGTAGGTGTCCGCTTCGACGTCGCAGAATACCGGGCGGGCTCCCAGCCTGGACACGACCCCGCCGGTCGCAAAGAAAGTAAACGGTGTCGTGACTACCTCGTCGCCGGCGCAGACATCAAGCGCCATCAGCGCAACCAGGAGCGCATCCGTGCCGGAGGAAACGCCGATTCCATACTTCGCGTTGCTGTAAGCCGCAATCTTCTCTTCGAGCTCGATCACCTTCGGTCCCATGACGAAGTGCTGGCTCTCACATACTTCGCGCAACGCCGCCTCGATCCGTTCCCGCAGCGGCGCGTACTGGGCCTTGAGATCCAGCAAAGGGACATCCGTCACCTGGTCATAGTGTTCGCTGGGTTGTGTCATGCTCATACTGTTATCTCCGAAACTGCTCCGTGTTTCTTCCCGTAGCGCCGGCCGCAAGAGCCGCAGACGCTCTTGTCGACCTCTGCCTCATCCACCGCGATATTTAGCTTATCGCCGCAATAGCAGACGTAGCCGCGCAAGCGGCCCGGGTTGCCGACGACCAGTCCGTAATCCGGTACGTCGCGGGTGACAACGGCACCAGCACCGATGAAGCAGTAGCGGCCCAGCGTGTAGCCGCAGATTACCGTAGCGTTCGCACCGATAGTTGCGCCTTGCTTGACCCGCGTAAGTTTGTACTCGCTCTTTCGCTCGACATGGCTGCGCGGGTTTATCACGTTGGTGAATACCATTGACGGACCGCAGAATACGTCGTCCTCGAGAATCACGCCGGTATAGACGCTTACGTTGTTCTGGATCTTGACGTTGTTGCCCACGATGCAATCGGGCGAGATCACAACATTCTGTCCAAAATTGCAATTCGTACCGACCTGCGTCTTTGGCATGATATGGCTGAAATGCCAGATCTTTGTGCCAGCACCAATTTGCGCACCCTCGTCGATACATGCCGTCTCGTGAGCAAAATAGTCTCTAGTCATAATCGGAATCTTCCTAGGCAACTTGTGCTTCAGTTCGGGAGCGATAACCGTCATAAAACCGGTTGACCGCGCCGATAACCTCATTGTTGTTCAGAGTCGAGTTCACGAACTGCGACGTATTAAGAACGAACAGCCCGGGATGGCGCGTTGTCACATCCGGGACGATACTGGAGTAGTCAAGCACCTGCAGCGGCTGAACTTTGATTGCACGATTGACGTACACCGATTCCACCTGGCTCATGTCAAAACCCGGCAGCATCCGTTGCACGCCAGCCATGAATACGTCCCGGATATCCTTGTCGCCACGTTCGAGGTACGAATCAGTCGACAGAACATACTTCGGCAGGTAGGTCAGGTAGCGCCCGCCAGTGTTCCTGGTCTCGATTACCGTACTCATGCCGATCATTCCGGTAAACGGGATCTCGCTGTCGGCAATGTTGACAACATAGAAATTAACCAAGGGGCTGCGACTTACGATCACCGGACAAACAACACCCAGGTACTCCACGTCGCCGCCCTCTCCCGCCACGTTCAGTAGCCCAGGTGCGACCACCTTTCTCAGCGTCGACACCGGGCAAGTGCAAATAACATGGTCGAAGGATTCACCGGGATCACCGGTACTAACAGTCACAGTCCTGTCGTCATGAGCGCCGATGGACGTTACCTTCGTCCCCAGCCTGACGCGGCCCCCTGCTTCCCGGATGTCGTCTTCGAGCTTACGGAAGATCATCCGGTAGCCGCCGCTCACGTGACCGAGGCTTTCCGCACTTGCGGACCGGTCCCGGGCCGAGAACATCCGCTTGATGTACGACCAGATGAACACGGCAGATACCCGCTTGTAGTTCTCTCCGAGTTTCGCAAGCAACAATGGCTTCCACAGTTTCTCGTAGGTCTCCCGCCCCGACACTCGCAACAGAAATGCCTCAACCGTTTCCTTTTCGAGCGGCTTCCAGTCATCGATCCGAGAGCAATAGATCATTGTCAACGCAAGCCGCACCTTCGATACCAGCGACAAAAGGGGAAACTTCAGGAACTCGACGTTGCTGCTTATTGAATGAAGCTTGCTGTCTACGTAAAAGCCCGTGTAAGTGCGACGCCATTCAAGGTGTTCCGACAGGCCGATGTCATCGACAAAGCGGATCAGGTTGCGGTCTGTCGGCAGGATGACGTGGTAAAAGCGGTCCCAGACGAAGCCGCCAAAATCCTGCCAGGTAGCGAGGCCGCCCAGTTGGTCATCTGCTTCAATGACGGTGACATCGTCGCCGTCGCGCGCGAGACGGTGCGCAAGCGCCATGCCCATCAGCCCGCCGCCTATGACACAAATCTTCACAGAACAACCTGCCGAGATCAGAAGTTGCTGGCAACATCGGTACGCATTACGTCCCGTTGCCATTCGATCGTCTTCAAAAGTCCTTCGTCGAGGCCCACGACCGCACGTACGCCAAGAATTTTCTCGGAATGGGTTGTATCCGGTACGCGCCGCATGACGTCCTCGTACTTCTTGCCCGAGAACGATTCGTAAGGTACATATTCCACTTTCAGGTCACCGGGCGTGCCGCTAAGCCGCTTGATGCGCTCGGCAAGTTCGACGATCGTCACTTCTTCGTCGTTGCCGATGTTCAGGATTTCGCCGTTCGCCTCGTCACGAACAATGGACTCGTAAATGCCGGCCACCGTGTCCGAGACATATGTGAAGCTACGCGTCTGCTTGCCATCTCCATGAATTGGTATGACTTCGTCATTGAGAACCGCACTGATGAACACTGGCGGCGGTCCACCCCACCACGACAGGTGCTGTCTTGGTCCGTACGAGCCGAAAAAGCGCAGCATGGTCACCGGAAATCCGTACGCATCCTGATAGGCCAGCGCGAGATGTTCATCGAACAGCTTCGAGACGGCATAGGCCCACCGGGGCGAAAGTGAAGAACCAATGACACTGTTGCTCGTAGCTTCGGAGAACGGCACATCCGGGTTCCGGCCGTATACGTCGGAAGTTGAAGCCACCACGCATTTGATATTGCGCTGCCTGCCAAACTCGAGCACATTCTCGGTGCAATAGTAATTAATCTTGAGTGTATCGATTGCCTTGCCATATCGCGGTATCTTGAAAGCGGCCAGGTGAACGACGACGTCGACTTCGCTCTGTATGCGCTCGAACACGGCGGGATCCATGGCGTCGGCTTCGATGAATTCGAAGCGCTCAGCCTCCCTCGCGAAGGCGATATTCGCGAGACTGCCCATCGAAAGATTGTCGATACCCAGGACTCGATTCCCTCTGCGCAGGAGTTCCTCGAGTAGATTTGACCCGAGGAAACCGGCCACCCCGGTTACCAGAATGCGGCGACTTCCGGCTTGATTCTTGTTGCTTGTATCGCCTGGGCTCACAGCGTCGCCATCCGGAAAATATTCTGCGGTTAGGATAGCAGCTTCTACCGAATTAACACGGGTGACGAGTGACCGGAATCCACCGGCCGTTGTGAGACACAGTTCACATTTTGTCGCTACGCCCCTGCCTCAAGATCGCCGAGCTCAGGTGGAACATCTCCTCGTAGTAACGTTTGCTCTGCAGCGCGAGGATACCCAGGCCGAGAAGCTGAATGGACAGCATCAGCGAGAGGAGTCCGACGATATACGTATGCGGGAATTCATGATACGCACGCGACAAAGCCGTAATGAACGGCATTCCCGGCCCATGGGTGTTACCTGCGGACCTGCCAAGCAAGGATTGGGGGCCCATCCGCGCATCCTACTGGGGCCAACCCCGTTCCGATGAACCCCAGCAATTCCTGCTTGGTGCGACAGAACCGTTTTGCAGGTTCTTCGCGTCCTCTCGATCCACGC
>JBGTHC010000174.1:0-4793 GCA_041746375.1 Woeseiaceae bacterium | reverse complement strand
GAGTTCTTTCTGAATCGCTTTCATCTGCTCATTCAGGTAGTACTCGCGCTGGCTCTTCTCCATCTGCTGCTTGACGCGTCCGCGAATGCGTTTCTCGATTTGCAGCACGTCGATCTCGCCTTCGATGATGCCGAGAATCTGTTCGAGGCGCGCCTTGACGTCACGAATTTCGAGGATGCGCTGCTTCTCCGACAACTTGAGCGCCATATGCGCAGCAACCGTGTCGGCCAGCCGACCAGGCTGTTCGATACCGGATAACGAGGTCAGGATCTCCGGCGGCACTTTCTTGTTCAGCTTCACGTATTGCTCGAACTGGGCAATGATCGAGCGCGTCAGGACGTCGATCTCGCGTTCGTCGTGCTGGTCCTCTTCAGTCAGAAGGGTGATGTCAGCCGAGAAATGATCGCCGAGCACGAGCCGGTCGATCTGCGCGCGGTCGCCACCTTCGACCAGCACCTTGACCGTGCCGTCCGGCAGCTTCAGGAGCTGCAGGATGGTCGCCAGCGTGCCGACGTCGTAGAGGTCCTCGGCAGCGGGATCGTCGAGGTCAGCCTTCTGCTGCGCGATCAGGAGAATTTTCTTGCCGACCGCCATGGCGCGATCGAGCGCCACGATGGATTTGTCACGGCCGACAAACAACGGTATGACCATATGGGGATAGACGACCACATCGCGCAAAGGAAGCACGGGTACGCCAATATTCGGGGCATCCTCTTCCGCGAGCCGGGGTTCAGTCGATTTCCGTGATTCTTGATCAGACACAGTTAGTTACCCTTGTGCGTGTGAGTTTTGCCCGGCTGCGGCCAGAACGCAGGGTAGACAATAACAAATCAGAGGTCTCTAAAGTGCGCCCGATATCACCAATATCAAGGTGCGGACGAATGCGGCAGCGCTTGCGATTTTCCCGTTAGTTCCGGCAGAACCCCGTGGGAGCCCGCCCTGCGGGCGAATGCGGTGGCGTCGAGCTTTTCCCGTTCGCGCGCGGGGCGCGCTCCAACGCCGCTTGTTTCGAACCCCGTGGGAGCTCGCCTTGCGGGCGAATGCGGACGCATCTGAGCTGGACCGCCCCTGCGGGCGACTTCAGCGATCCGAGCCGGTCGGACGTCGCTGCTGCTCGACCGTGATGGTCGGTGGCTCTTCGGATTCGTGGATCACGTACGGCTTGGTCTCGCCGATCACCACCGCTTCGTCCAGCACGACTTTCCTCGCCGTGGTGCTGGAAGGCAGGTCGTACATCGTATCGAGCAGTACGTTCTCGAGAATGGTGCGCAAGCCCCTGGCGCCGGTCTTGCGTTTCATGGCGCGTTTGGCGACAGCACGCAGCGCGTCATCGCGAAACTCGAGATCAACGCCCTCCATGTCGAACAACTTGCGGTACTGCTTGGTCAGTGCGTTCTTTGGCTCGAGCAGAATGCTGACCAGCGCATCCTCGTCGAGCTCTTCCAGCGTTGCCACCACCGGCAGGCGACCGACGAACTCGGGAATCAGACCGAAGCGGATCAGGTCCTCCGGCTCAACGTCATGCAGAACCTCGCCGATGTTCGGCTGCTGGTCGCTCGCCTTGACCTCGGCCACGAAACCGATGCCGCTCTTCGAGGAACGATTGAGAATGATTTTTTCCAGACCGGCGAATGCACCGCCGCAAATAAACAGGATATTGCCGGTATCGACCTGCAGGAATTCCTGCTGCGGGTGCTTGCGGCCGCCCTGCGGCGGCACGGATGCGATCGTGCCCTCGATCAGCTTCAGGAGCGCCTGCTGTACACCTTCACCCGAGACATCGCGGGTGATGGAGGGATTGTCCGATTTGCGCGAAATCTTGTCGATTTCGTCGATATAGACGATGCCCGTCTGCGCCTTCTCAACGTCATAATCGCACTTCTGCAGCAGCTTCTGGATGATGTTCTCGACGTCCTCGCCGACGTAGCCGGCTTCCGTAAGCGTCGTGGCATCGGCGATGGTAAACGGCACGTTGAGCAGGCGAGCCAGCGTTTCGGCGAGCAATGTCTTGCCGCAACCGGTCGGGCCGATCAGCAGGATGTTGCTCTTCGCGAGTTCGGTGTCGTCCTTGCTGCGATCGCTGTTGCGATCGTCCAGGCGCTTGTAGTGATTGTAAACGGCGACTGACAGTACTTTTTTCGCGCGCTGCTGGCCGATGACGTATTCGTCCAGAACCGCCTTGATCTCGTGCGGCTTGGGCAGCTTGTCGCGATTTGTGTCGCCGGAATCTTCAAGCTCTTCACGGATGATGTCGTTGCACAGTTCGACGCACTCATCGCAAATAAAGACCGATGGCCCTGCGATCAGCTTGCGAACCTCGTGCTGGCTCTTGCCGCAAAAAGAACAATAAAGGAGTTTTCCGTCCTCGTTCTTGCCGCGGGATTCGTCGCTCATTCGGCCCAACCTCTGTCAATTAAAATCAGTCTGTTACGACTCATTGTGTATATAACACGCGCATCTCCACGCTGCAAAGCGCCACGTCTCATTCGTCCAGACTGACTTGCCAAGGCTATGAATTTAATCGTTTTGTCCCTTGAACTTAGTCACCATTTCGCCGCGATGCTCGAGCACGGTGTCGATCAGGCCGTAATCGACCGCCGCCTTGCTGCTCAGGAAATTGTCACGGTCCAGATCCTTGTCGATCTTCTCGACGGACTGGCCGGTATGTTTCGCCATGATCAGGTTCAGCCGTCGTTTCAGTTCCAGCACTTCACGCGCGTGAATGTCGATGTCGGTCGCCTGGCCCTGGAACCCGGCACTGGGCTGGTGCACCATGATGCGCGAGTGCGGCAACGCAAAGCGCTTGCCCTTGGTACCACCGGCAAGCAATAGCGAACCCATACTTGCGGCCTGCCCGACACAGATCGTACTGACTTCACAGTTGATGAATTGCATGGTGTCGTAAATCGACAGGCCGGCCGTCACTACGCCGCCGGGCGAGTTGATGTAGAGGTGGATGTCCTTGTCCGGATTCTCGGATTCCAGGTACAGAAGCTGCGCGACGACCAGGTTGGCCATGTAATCCTCGACCGGTCCCACGATGAAAACCACGCGTTCCTTAAGCAGGCGTGAGTAAATGTCATAGGCGCGTTCACCGCGGGCGGTCTGCTCGACCACCATCGGGACCAGGTTCAATGCTGTTGTCGTCATACGGTTTCCTGTCCTGTGTCCGAAAAATTTCGCCTGTAGGAGCCCATATCGCGGGCGATCAGGCTGTATCGCCCGTGATACGGGCTCCTACACGGGTGGCTTCATGTAGTTGCCGAAGCCGACCTTCTTTGTCGTTACCTTGCCTTGTTCGACCAGCCAATCGACCGCTTGTTCTTCGAGAACCAGCGGTTCGATCTGCGCCATCACCTGCGGGTTCGACAGGTAGCCGGTAATCATTTCGTCTGCACGCTCATAACCGCTGCACAGATCTTCGACCTTGCGCCGCAGTCGTTCCGGGTCGACGTTGATGCCCTGGTCGCGTATCAGCTGCTGCAACAGCAGCCCCAGGCGCACACTCCGTTCAGCGCCCGTGCGGAAATTATCCGCCGCCGGCGCCTTGTCGTGGTCCTCGATGCCCAGGCGGCGCATCGCCTCGTGCTGCCGGGCATGCATTTCCTGGTGAATGAGCGACCCCGGCACTTCGATCGGGTTTTGCTCGAGCAGGCCTTTCATGACCTGCTCCTTGATGTCGGCCCGCACCTTCTCCCCGGCTTCGCGCTCCATGTTGCTGACTACATCGGCGCGCAACTGCTCGAGCCCGCCTTCCTCGATGCCGTAGAGTTCGGCGAGGCTGTCGTCGAGCGGCGGCAGTTGCTCCTCTTCGACGCGGTGCACCTTGACGGCGAAATCGACCTTTTGGCCGGCCAGTTCCTCGGCGCCTCCCGGTGAACCATAATCCTCGGGGAACTGCACCTTGAAGGACTTCTCGTCGCCCCCGCGTACGCCGCGCAACGCATTTTCGAAGTCCGGCAACATCTGGCCCTGGCCCAGTACCACCGGTACCTCGGTGCCCTTGCCGCCCTTGATCGGCTCACCCTGCAACGTGCCGTCGAAATCGACGATCACCCGGTCGCCGTCGGCGGCTGCACGCTCCACGACGACATAGGTCGCTTTTTGCTTGCGCAGGTTCTCGATCATCGCATCGCGATCGTCGTCCGTAATGTCGACCTCGGGCTTTTCGACCGCAATCTTGTCGAGATTCGCCAGTGTGATTTCGGGCAGCACCTCGAAAGTTGCGACGTAGGCGAAACCCTTGCCGCCGTCGCTCACTTCCGGCTCGATTTTCGGGTTTGCCGCCGGGTTCAGGTTCTCCTGCATGACGGCGTCGCTATAGCTCTTTTGCATGAGCTCCGAGAGCACTTCCTGGCGGATCTGCCCGCCAAAGCGCTGGCGGACGACTTTGACCGGGACCTTGCCTGGTCGGAAGCCCTTGATCCTGGCGGTCTGCCCGACCTTTTTCAGGCGCGACTCGATTTCTTTTTCAATGCGTTCGGCCGGCAGTTCGACGCGCATGCGCCGTTGCAAGGTACCGGTCGCCTCGACAGTGACCATCATTTCAGCAAGACCTTGTTTGAATTCCCGTTCGATCGCGGCGCGACGACGATGTCGCGACAGAGGTTAGTGATTAAGTTTCCGGTGTCCGGTCACTTACGTATTCTGACTATCGATGTTGGTGCGAAAGGAGAGACTCGAACTCTCACGGGTTACCCCACAGGAACCTAAATCCAGCGCGTCTACCAATTCCGCCACTTTCGCAATACCGGCCGGGACTCGTGTCGGCGCTTCCCATCTCACCCGGCCAT
>JBGTHC010000173.1:0-32355 GCA_041746375.1 Woeseiaceae bacterium | reverse complement strand
GGGACATAATCAGCGGGTTGGCCAACGCCGTTGTGGTCGAGGACTATCCCGAGTTTCCAAAGGGCCCCGCGGTGCTAGTGCTACAATACGATCATGCAAACGAACCGATCCACGTTGTCTGGGGCATACCGAAAGGACATTGCAGGCCAGCGGTGCTGGTGACAGCGTATCGACCGGACCCGCGACGCTGGTCGGAGGAGTTCCTGGAGAGACGAGATGAATAGCCGTCGTCGTGTGAAGCTTGTTCGTGAAGGGCAGTACGTCGCTGAGGTCGAAGTGGCCCTTGTCGAGGATGAGACGGGCTGGTCCCCGTACCTGTCCGCAGAAGATGCATTCAAGCTCGATGACGTTCGGGACGCCTTGCGGCGGCGAGACATCAAAGCAGCGGCTCACTTAGCACGCGTTTTTGAACTGCGACAAGTCGCGGCGCAATGACGTATAACACGTCGTTGCAGCGGACGCTTGTCCGCGCCGCACTTTCACTGCCGCGCAAGCGCGTCGCCGTCAAGCGCCGCTGAACTCTGCGTTAGGCGCCTTCCCGATCCTTCATCAGGCGTTCCTGGGACTGTCTTTGACGTCGATATCAATAGTGATACCATACTACGGTGGCTTCGATCGGCGACTTGGTGGAGAAAAAGCGGCGGAACCCTAAGGGTATGCGCTTCAATGAAGTCTGCAGGGTCTGCGATCATTTTTTTGGGAAGCCCCGAAAGTCCGGGACCAGTCACAGGGTATATAGAATGCCTTGGGCCGGAGACCCGAGGGTGAATATCCTAACCTCTCGTGGCAAAGCAAAAGCCTATCAGGTCAGACAGGTCCTACTCGCAGTGGATAAGCTTGAGAGCAGCGATGGTTAAGGAAGTAGATCGATATACGTACCGTGTCACGTGGTCCGAAGAGGATGCAGAATACGTGGCGCTCTGTGCCGAATTGCCGAGTCTGAGTTGGCTTGAGCGGTCGCCTGAGAAGGCATTGTCCGGTATTCGAAAGCTAGTCAAGGAGGCGGTTGCCGATCTTAGACAGTCGAAGGAAGCCATACCGGAGCCGATTTCGACGCGTTCGTACAGCGGCAAGTTCATGGTCCGCGTTCCCCCAGAGGTACATCGTATGCTGGCGATTAAGGCTGCGGAATCCGGCGTGAGCATTAACCGGCTGGTGTCGAGTAAGCTAGTGTGCCCTGGTCCTTATTCAAGTTCTTCGAAGACACAGGCGACACTTGGGGTCCGAAGTTCTTCGACGAGTGGGTAAACGGCCGCCTCAAGCACATGGAGCCAGTGTTCGCCAAAGACGAATGGTTGGCAGGATCCTTCTCCGTCGCCGATATCCTGATGGCAGATGTGCTGCGCCTCGTCGATCGGTTCGATGGGCGGCGGACTATCCCGCCTGTCGTGCTTATGTCGAGCGCGCCACGGCCCGTCCGGCTTTCAAGAAAGCATACGCAGACCAGATGGCGCATTTTGCTGTGGCAGATTGAAGTGCCTGACTGCGGTCGCATTCGCTACAACGTTCGCCTTTCCAGAGTGGTCGCAAGATGGTGCGGGAGCGAAGTTTGCAGTGATCGGCGCATTAAATGGCCTGATCTACGCGATGTTAACGCACAAACGTGGCGCAAGAGTACCTCCGCTTTCGGGTGGCAGTAGAAGTAGGTGGAGACGTGTATGCTGTCTAACAAATCGATACAGGCGGACAAAGGCATGCCGTCATGCTTTTTACGTTCGCAAGAGCCACGCCAGGTCGCCTTTGCCGGTGAGCTTGGACGTTAGGCAACTTTCAAGGTGATGGATGTCTGATCTGCTCCCGACCTTACCGCTTTTATCGGCTTTCCTCGTCACCAGCTTCGTGTTGGCGGTGACGCCGGGACCCGGCGTCCTGTACATCATCACACGTAGTGTCACCGAAGGGCGTGCATCCGGTTTGGCGTCAACTGCCGGTGTCGCACTCGGCAACCTGGGAAATGCTATTGGTGCCTCGGTCGGACTTGCGGCTATTCTTTCCGTATCGTCCCTGGCATTCGAGATAATCAGATACGTTGGCGTTCTGTATCTGCTGTTCCTTGGCTGGAAGGCCGTGCGAAAAGAGCAGCCACAAACGATGCCGGCTTCTCACGCGCACCGCACGCCAGGTTCTCGCGTTCTACGGGATGGTTTTCTGGTTGCTCTTTTCAATCCGAAGACCGCACTGTTCTTTGCTGCATTCTTGCCCCAATTCGTTTCACCGGCAACGTCACACGCCCTGCAGCCTATCGTTCTCAGCACACTGTTCGTGCTCATCGCAGCGAGCACCGACGCTTTGTACGCGATCTTCGCGAGTCTGGCTGCTCCGTATTTTCACCGTGCGCCCTCCGCTGTCACCGCAGCGAGATTTGCGACTGGCGGGGCGTACTTTGGTCTTGGGCTGTTCGCGGCAATATCTGGCTTTCGAGATAACCAGTAGATGGAGTCGCCCCTGAAAAATGTGCAAAAGATGGATTCTGATCTCAAAGACTTGACCCGCGAAGAGTTGCTCGCTGAGCTTATCAAGCTTCGCAACGCCGTTCGTGCTCATCGCGACAGCACTATGCACGAGCTTTGTTGGCATCATCCCGATCTATGGGATCTCCTGCCCGAGAAGTCCGGCGTCCGTCCGGTTGTGCCGGAGTGGCCAGTATTTCTACGCGGCTGTCTCAAGTATCGTCAATCGCTGGATGAGCAGCTACCTGACGCTCCACGCTCCAGACAAGAGTTCTCTGATCGAGATGACGACTAACAGTTCATCCACGCCGACGCCCCGTTGCGGCTCGGTTTAATTCAGGTGTCAGGCCTTCTTTGAGCCAGCTCCTCACACCGGACCGTCGCTACCTCATCGTCCGCGGCCGGCTATGGCGCGCGTCGAATCCTCACCTGAGCGCTGAACGCCAGGAAGCGCTGATGAGTCAACTCATGAATGCTCGGCGGCAGGTGAAGACCGCTCTCGCCGCGAAAGACGCAGCCAGTCTGGCTGCTTCGCGCCAAGCCGTGCACTCGGCCAAAGTGGCGCTGGGCGAGCGGGGACCTGTTTGGTGGTCGGACGGCACTCGAGACTTCAATCGCTATCTTGTCAAGAACAGCCCTTACGCGGCTTGGTACGCCGATGCAATCACACCGCAGGCCTGAGATTAGCGCTCACGCTGGAAGTTCGATGTGCACGGGATCGTTTATTGCAACGCGGCCCGGTTCTACGGTCGTGCCGTAGACGCCGAGGCAGCCCTGACGCTCGCCAGCAACGTTGCGCAGGATCTCGGGGTTGCGTTCCGTCGTCACGGGATCAATGGTGATAACCGCGCAGCGACCGTCGCGTTTGTCGACACGCATGCGCATGCCACCGATGCGCAGGTTGCAACCCACCCAGCTGTCCTCGGCGAATGGCGCCTCAGCGGCCGACTCCACCAGTATATTCGGCCGAAATCGCAGGACGTCGAGCGGAGCGCCAACTATCCTGCCGAGCCTGTCAATGGTTTGCGTGGTGATGACGGACAGCGGGAAAGTGTCAAAGATGCCGCGGTCTTGCTTGATGACTTGGACTTCGTGCGGGCAGAGTTCTGCTGCGAGCGCCGGGTCCGTGACATCGAAGACGGCCCCCTATGGCGTTCGCACGACCGCCGGTGACTTGTCGGGTCGCGCCGGCTCAACAAACGACGGGAGGTAGTGATTCATATCCCCGCGCTCTCGAAGGGTGAGCCAAGGGAACCCGCTCCGCGCTACGCCATTCCGGATGAACGCCCAGCGGCGATCTCCAGCCAAGCCATGCCAGCCCACATCGACTTCCGGCAGTGCCTCGGCCCCCATCGACTTGACCGGATAACGCCATAAACCCACGATACGGCCGACCGGCCTGTCATTCCGAGATTCACGCATAGTGCAGTCCCTGGAGATCTTCACGATGGTCTGTCAATTTGCACGTTCACCGTTCGACAATTGGGTGTTAATGCGAAATCGACTACGAGGAATATAATGTCCCCCATCATAACTGCCTTTGAGCAGTCACCCGATAGCGGCCAGGGCCTGGCGCGTGATACGCGCGTGCGTTGGGCTCTGGAAGAAGTGGGCCAACCGTACGAGGTTCGACTGGTTTCGTTCCGAGCGATGAAGGAACCTGCGCATCTGGCTCTTAATCCTTTCGGCCAGATTCCAACTTATGAGGAAGGCGACCTGGCCCTGTTCGAGTCAGGGGCGATCATGTTACACATTGCAGAGCATCACGCGGGCCTGCTGCCGGACGATGCCAGTGCCCGCGCGCGCGATCATGTGGGTGTTTGCCTCGGTCAATACGGTCGAGCCGCCGATCCTTGAACTCGCAAACGCCAGGCTGCTGGAGGGCGACAAGCCTTGGAATGTGGAACGCCTGCCTTTAGTCGAAGAGCGTGTCCGGGATCGCTTGAAACAACTGTCCGCCCGCCTTGGCAACGCCGACTGGCTCGATGGTGAATTCAGCGTGGCGACTTGATGATGGTGTCGGTGCTGCAGCGCCTGAAGTCATCGGGCATTCTGGACTAGGACTCGAACCTCTCCGCTTATATTGTTCGCGGCGAAGCGCGGCCCACCTACAAGCGGGCATTCGCCGCTCAGTTGGCGGTTTTCACGGGCAAGCGGCCCGGCCGGGAGAAAGGAGATGCCTGACAATTCGATCAAGCCAACGCCACTTAGTGGCGAGGCTTCATTCAGATGTTAGGCACCAGGCAAATGAGCGCGGTAGACAGGCGTCCGTCCGTAGCCCTGGCGCACGTCCAGCCATCGATCACGAAGTGTTCACCGTCCGCGAGCCTGCCGGGCACGTAATTGCGTTTTTCTCAAGCCACGCATCCGGAAGGCCGACATGAGCATCGCAGATAATAAGCAGGTCGTAATAGACTTCTACGCACGGCGTGCCGAACAGTTTGCTTCACATGTCACGTTGCGCCAACAATGAAAGAGAACGAAGAATGGAGTACAAAGTATTATTCACGGTTTTCGCTGCCGTTTTCATCGCTGAGCTTGGCGACAAAACACAGTTGGCCACAATGTTATTTGCCGACGACAAAGAAGTAAGCAAGCTCACTGCATTCGTTGGGGCTTCGTTGGCATTGATTGTGGCTTCAGGTATGGGTGTACTGGCTGGAGGCATCATTTCGCAATATCTCAGTGAAAAACATCTGAACTACATTGCGGGCAGAGGGTTAATTGGCATCGGAATATGGACGCTCTTAAGATCATGAGTCTGACACGGCCAACTTGCTTATGGAAATCGGGCAAGTACAGTAAATGACAGCTGCAACATCCAGGCTTTCATGGATGCGCATCGCACGCTCGGAGTAGCAGATGACGGTCTCTGGCAAGTTCTACAAGGCCACGGCGATTTGTTCGTTCGTATCGGTTGCCACTACTCTGTCACTCATTTTTTTGCCGCGCTTATACGATCCAGGGGAGTCGTTCGAGTCCCGGCTCGCGCTGGTCGACAACTCCATCTACCTGTTACGGGCCTGGGTTTACTTGCTGCATCCATTCGTCGTGCTCGGCGCGGCGCTGGGAGTGGCGCTGGCGGTGCGCCGACTGTCCGGTGGGCTCGCGGCAGCAGGTTTCCTGTGCTTCCTGTTATGGGCACTCACAGAAGCAAGCCAACAGGCATTGACGCTGGTGGCGTATCACGGATGGGCGGGAGCGTACGCGATGGCCGATGTTGCGACCCAGGAAGTCCTGCGCATGCAGATTTCCACCTACCATGCTATCTGGGATTCGATGTTCCTGTTGTTGCTGATCGGATTCTTGTTCGGCAACCTTTTCTACGGCGTAGCGATGGTCAGCGGCCGAGGAAGCGCACGAGCTCTGGGCGTCCTGTTCCTCGCCGTGGCGGTCCTGACAGCGTTCGGCGTGTCACGCGAGATCGGTGGACCCGGGCTGCCGTCCGTGCTGGCGGTATGGCTGTATCCGATCGTACAGCCCGTGTGTCGCTTGCTTATCGGAGTATGGCTCTGGAACACGACCGACGAGCCATCCTGAAGTAAGCTGGCCTGAAATAGTTGCTATGAAATATCTCGTCGTTGTCGAAATCAGACTTTTCCGTGCGATTACCTACAGCAGCGAACAGGCTGTCGCTAATCCAACAAACCGGAGCAGAAACCCATGTCCCGAATGATCTTCATTAACTTGCCCGTAACTGATCTCGACGCGTCTGTGTCATTCTACAAGTCGATTGGCTTCGAGAACAACCCGCATTTCACTGACGATACTGCTGCCTGTATGGTATGGAGCGAGGCAATCAACGTCATGCTCCTGACGCATGCCAAGTGGGGTACCTTCACCAGCCGTCCAATCGCGCCGGCAACGTCGAGCGAAGTAATGCTTGCCTTGTCCTGCGAAAGTCGCGAGGCAGTCGATGCGATGAACGAGACGGCCGCCGCCAATGGCGGCACAGCGGACATCAATCCTCCTCAGGAACTCGGCTTCATGTACAACCGCAACCTTGCGGATCCCGACGGGCACGTCTGGGAGGCGATGTGGATGGATCCGGCAGCTATACCCTCGGACCACTAGCATGCCGACTAATCCCTGCACCGAACAACTGTCAAAGTGGGCAATGAGTCGAGATATCGCTTGAGCGCATGACGCCTGATAAACCATTGCAAACGAACAAACCCGCCAGGGGATAGCCCGTGTAAAGTACCTGCTCTCAGTGATGCTGTTTTTTTTGCGTTGACTTGCCTGATGGTTGGCAAGCGCGCGGTGGAGCGAGTCGCGTACAACGTTCCTGCGCTCAGCAGTCAATATCCATAAACGTGATGGCACAGCGAACTGCGGCATCTGAATTTGCGGAGCCCGTCGCTAAAGGCGCCGTCCGTGTCGACCCGCTCGTTGTACGCATGCCCTGATTTTTACATCGACATGGTTCAGCTGTAAGATGGAGTCGGACGCCCACGATTCCAAAAAATAAGTTTTACGCGACGGGGTACTGAGCGGCAGGAGCGCACTTGCAAGCAGCGTTGGCACGATGCAGGCAGCTATCGTCATCGGCATTATTTATGACCGGGTCACGCGCCGCGTTGTGCATCCGGTGTACTGGATTGGTCTTGTCTCGATGTTGGCTGTTCAAGTGTCGCTGCTGCCGCAGATCAACGGCAACACCGTCACCTGGATTAACCACGGGCTCGCGGCCGTAGGAGAGCACCTCAGTGTCCTCTACGAGCCGGAACCGACAGTCGAGTTTTAACCGTTGATTCCGATCGCCAGGTGGTTTCGCTATGTACTGCCGGATCGTACCTTTGCAGATATATTCGTAAGAAAGGAATGCCGGGTCCAATGAAAGCAAAGGAAAACAAGCCCCAGGGTAGCGCTGTGCAACTGGCCACCGCGATGGGCGTCGAGCTACTTTCGGAACAACAGTACCGAACGCTGCAGGAACTCGGCGAGTTCGATACCAAGACTTCCAGTTGGATAGCCACCCCCGAGGACGTCCGCGAACTCGGCGGCGCCCTTTTCTGCGATCGACGCTACGGCAAGGTGTTTGTTTACCACAACGGAGCACAGTCGTACTACGCAGCACGAGGTTTCCGCGGGCTGCTGCGCGTATGAGTCGTGTGGTTGGTATCGGCGTGCCAGGCGCTACACCGGTGCGTGCCCCTCTGCCAAGACGTTAGACCTCTCCGGAGAAACGCTCATGCCTAACCTTCTGCGAAACGTGCTTGCCCTTGTCGCCGGAATTGCCATAGGCGGCGGCGTCAATATGGCACTCATCATGCTTAGCCCGTCGCTCATTCCGCCTCCTGCGGGTGTGGATGTCAGTAGCACAGAAAGCGTGAGCACGGCAATGCACCTGTTCGAGCCGCGTCATTTCATAATGCCGTTCCTCGCACACGCACTTGGCACACTCGCTGGCGCGCTCATTGCTTACCTCATCGCCGCGACCTGGAAGGTGCAAATGGCATACCTGATTGGCGCCGCATTTCTTTGCGGAGGCGTGGCAGCCAGTTTCATGATTCCAGCCCCCACCTGGTACATTGCACTTGACCTGCTGGCCGCCTACCTGCCGATGGCGTGGTTGGGTATTCAGATTGGTGCCCGAATGCAACCAGGCAGCAATCGTGCGGCGCAGAAAGAGGCCTGAGCATTTGCTCGAGCCGGCCTGCTGCCGCCTGTGGCCTTTAAGGGCGGCGTGGCTCAAACACCAGGCCCTGAGGAAAGTATAGTGCAGCTCATCTACGCAATTCTCTGCATCGTGGGTACAGTTTTGCCACTCGCCCGGTTTATTCCGTGGCTCGCTGAGCGTGGTTTGGACTTTCCTCTCTTCATCCAGGAGGCCGTTGCAAACCCGATCGCTGCATTCGCCTGGTCAGACGTGGTTGTATCGGCAATTGTTGTTGTGGTGTTCGTCCTGGTCGAAGGACGTCGGCTTGATATGCGTCACGCATGGATTTCGCTGCTTGGATTATCTGTTGGCGTGTCGCTGGCTTTGCCGCTCTTTCTCTTATTGCGGGAACGGCACCTGGCGGCGGCAGGGACCGACAATTCACTCAAGCCGAACTCGCTTTGCCCGACGGCTCAATGAACTCCGTCGCACAGATCGCCATGATCACGGGCGCCAGTCGCGGTATCGGAGCCGCCACGGCGCGCTTGGCCGCGAAACGCGGCTACGCTGTGTGCCTCAATTATCGACGGAACAGCGATGCCGCCGACCGAGTCGTCGCAGAAATTGCGGCAGCGGGTGGCCGCGCTATCGCTGTAGCTGCCGACGTTTCGGTTGAGGCGAAAGCAGGGTTCAAGCGCGAGGGAGAACTGTCCCGGTGAATAATACTGCCGAATCGATCGAGCGAACCTCGGGACTGTTATATTTATGGGCGGGTGCGTTAGAAGTGGTCTCAAAAAACTGGTCTGACCTTTTCCGGACACGGAGTGGATGAAAGGGCTATTCACGCCTGTGCCTGACGCTAGCTACGAGATTCGCTCGTTCGCCGTGGATGAGACCCGAAACAACGTAATCGGGTATGCCATCTTTCGAGGTACCCACACCGCCGAGGGTGGCCCGGTTCCACCCACGGGAAAGAGCGTAGAGGCGGATTACGTGTATGTGACGGAATTCGACGGCGATCGAATCCGCCACGTAACAAAAATCTGGAATGACGTATTCAGCTTAACGGCAATGGGTTGGGCTTAGACCTGTCACGGAGATAAAAGGTTTTGTGCACTCGATGATAACGACAAAGTCCGATCAGCGATTCAATCCGTGGCGATTCGGCTACTTCCGTCTTCATCCTCCTGGTTCCATCACCCGCTCTGGTTGCGGACGGTTTCTCCCATCGGTCGTTCCGCCAGGCAGCATGGGGCATGGCGCATGTGGTCGATTCTCCAACCTCCGATGGCTTGATATAGAATTCGCAGATTACGGAATTCGAGGATTTTCCAATGCATTATCTCCTGGCCACCCTTCTGCTGGTGGCAATGCTCGCCGCTTGCGGTGAGCGCAGCGCAGATGAATCTGCCGTGCCTGCAACGACGACCGAGCAAGCCGACATGTCTGCGTCCGCGGAAAACGAAGCCGAGACGGCGCGACTCAACGAATGGTTTGCAGCGCGCTGGGAGGAGGAGCTTGAGTTCAGCCCTATACGCAAGACCTTCCTCGGCCGGAAAGACGATTACGACCGAATTGACGACTTCTCGGAACGCGGCGAAGACGAGCAGCTCGCCTGGCGACGACGTACGACTGCGGAAATGCAAGAGTCGTTCGACTACGAGCGCCTGACGGACGAGGCAAAGATGTCCTACGACGTCTGGATCTATGAGCTCGAACGCGCAGAGCGCGCGTTGCCCTTTCGCCGTCACAACTACGTGTTTACGCAAATGCAAGGAGCGCAAGCCTTCCTGCCGCAGTTTCTCATCGCGTTCCACAAGGTTGCCGAGCCGGGCGACATGCAAGCGTATGTCAGCCGTATCGGCGGCATCTCGCGGGGTATAGAGCAGCTTCTCGAACGTGCACAACTCGCCGCAGAAGAAGGTATCCGCCCCCCGCAATTCGCGTATGAGGGCGTGCTGCAACAGGCCCGCGGTCTCATTCAGGGCGAGCCGTTCGAGGGTGAGGGCGAAGCCCCGCTGTGGGCGGATGCGAACGCCAAAATCGACGCCTTGCGCGAGGAAGGTAAAATCGATGAGGAGAAAGCGGACGAACTTCGCGACGCTACGCGCCAGGCGCTCCTCGAAAGCTTCAAGCCGGCCTACGATGCGCTGATCGGCTGGTTCGAGTCCGATCTGCCGAACTCGGACGCCGAGGCTTCCGGCGTTGGCTCTCTTCCGCGTGGGCTCGAGTATTACGACGAACGGCTGGCTTTCGCGACGACGACTGACATGACTGCCGATGAGATCCACGAGTACGGTCTCGCAGAGGTGGCGCGCATCCAGTCCGAAATGGAAGCGATAAAGGAGAGTGTCGGTTTCGAGGGAACGCTGCAGGAGTTTTTCGTATTCCTGCGCGAAGATCCTCAATTCTTTTTTCCGGATACTGACGAAGGCAGGGAAGGTTACTTGCGGGCGGCGCGCGATCATATCGATGTTCTCACTGCGCGCTTGCCGGACTACTTCGGCATTCTGCCCAAGGCAAGCCTCGAGGTGAAACGCGTCGAGCCGTTTCGTGAACAGCCGGGGGCGGCCCAGCATTATTTCCCGGGTACCCCTGATGGGTCGCGCGCAGGCGTTTACTACGCACATCTCGCGGACATGAATGCGATGCCGAAACACCAGCTCGAGGTTGTTGCCTATCACGAGGGCAACCCGGGCCACCACATGCAGATTTCCATCGCGCAGGAACTGGAAGGCATACCAAAATTCCGTACGCAGAGTTTCTTCAATGCATACGCTGAAGGATGGGGTCTTTACGCCGAACTGCTGGCGAAGGAGATGGGTGCGTACGAGGATCCTTACTCTGATTTCGGACGGCTCTCGAGCGAGATCTGGCGAGCCATCCGGCTGGTAGTCGATACCGGCCTCCACGCAAAGGGCTGGAGCGAGCAGGAAGCGGTCAACTATTTCCGAGAGAATTCGTCCAGCGCCGAAGGCGCGATTCGCTCGGAGGTGCAACGGTATCTTGTCGTACCCGGACAGGCGACGTCTTACAAGATCGGCATGATGAAAATCGTTGAGATGCGCGAGAAAGCAATGGCGGAACTCGGTGACCGTTTTGACATCAGAAGCTTCCACGACACAGTGCTGGGCGGTGGAGGATTGCCACTCGAGATCCTCGAGCGCCGCGTCGATGCATGGGTGGCGAGCCGCAAGGCAAATTGACGTCCCGCAACAGGAGCAAGTGAATCATGACCGCTGAACTCGTTCTTTACACGAACCCCCAATCGCGCGGCCGTGTGGCGCGCTGGATGCTCGAGGAAGTCGGCGTGCCGTACCGAACCGAAGTACTGGAATACGGCACGACCATGAAGTCGCCCGAGTACCTCGCGATAAACCCCATGGGCAAGGTGCCCGCTGTCAGCCACAACGGACAAGTCATCACGGAATGCGCTGCCATTTGCGCCTATCTGGCAGAAGCATTGCCGGAAGCCGGCCTGAACCCCGCTCCGGAGGAGCGCGGTAACTATTACCGCTGGATGTTCTTTACAGCCGGCCCGCTGGAGGCCGCCATTACGGACTCCAAGGTATTCAAGGTCGAGCCCGACACAAAAATGCAGCAGATGGTGGGCTACGGAAGCTATGCAAGCGTTATCGATGCGCTCTCGCAGCACTTCAAGGCCAACAACTACGTGACCGGCGATCGATTTACCGCGGCGGATGTCTACGTGGGCGCCCAGATAAGCTGGGGACTGGCTTTCGGCACGATCGAAAAGCGTCCGGAGTTCGAAGCTTACGCAAATCGTATCGGTGAGCGCGATGCTTTCAAGCGTGCTGCTGAATTGGATGACACGCTCGTTAAATGACAGAGCAGAGCGGGCATTTCTATGCCGCGCCGAAACGAACGGCGAGGGGCGCGAAGTTGCCCCGGCAAGCTGCCTTTATAACAGGACTGGCGCGACAGGCGCTTGAACCGCTAGGATAGGCTGATGCGCGCATTTCTCCTGCATCTCGTTCTTACTGCCATTGCGTTGCTCGTCGTTGCCAACGTCGTGAGCGGCGTTCACGTGGGCGGTTTCCTCCCGGCGCTGATCGGTGCGTTGATCCTGGGCGTAGTCAACGCCTTCGTGCGACCGATCATGATTATTCTGACGCTTCCGCTTACCGTCGTGACTCTCGGTCTGTTTTTGTTCGTCGTCAATGCCCTGATGTTCTGGCTCGCCGCCGCGCTGGTGCCCGGGTTCCAGATCGGTGGCTTCGGCGCGGCACTGCTGGGCAGCCTGTTGCTGACCGTCCTGAATCTGCTGATCGATCGGCTGGGCCCGAAAGGTTGATCGCGCGCATGGCGGGCTCCTTGTACAAGGCTTGTTCGTAGCCTGTTTGGTGGTTTTGTAGGAGCCCGCCTTGCGGGCGAATGCGGCATTGCCGGTCCACGTACCCGCTCACACACACAGCGCGCACCGCAAGCTCTTTCTGCAAAGTCGGTGTTCATGTCGTTTCCAGGCAAAGACCGTTCGCCCGCGGAGTATTCGCGGCGCTTCCCGGCTAATCCATGTCGTGATTGGGAAAGCGGCTCGTCACTGATTGCTGCACTGTCAGCCTCTCGAGCCAACTCGCGAGGAGCGATCATGACCTTCCTGGACCAGGCAGCAGCACAAGGGGCATCCAAAGTTTCCGGCACGGCTACCGCCGATTCGGTCGGTCAGTGTCGCACGGTCGACCAGTCCGATCGCAAGGTACCGATCAACCTGCGCCAGTCCGGCCGCACGCCCGTCGAACTTCTCATTTCGACCCGCGTGCGCAAGTCGCCGTACTGGCACTTGTCGCATGAAGCAGGCTGCTGGCGCGCCACAGTCTATAACCGCATCTACCATCCGCGCGGCTACGTGCGTCCGGAAGATGGCGGCGCCATGGTCGAATACGAAGCACTGGTCAATCACGTGACCATGTGGAACGTTGCAGTCGAGCGGCAGATTCGGGTGAAGGGCCCCGATGCCGAGGCATTCGTCAACTACGTGATTACGCGCGATGCCACGCGCATCAAGCCGATGCATGCAAAGTACGTCATCCTGTGCAATGACGACGGCGGCATCCTCAACGATCCGGTGCTGCTCCGCATCTCGCAGGATGAGTTCTGGTTCTCGCTGTCCGACAGCGACCTCGAGTGGTGGTTACGTGGTGTAAACACCGGCCACGGTTTCCGCGTTTCGATCGGCGAGATTGACGTATGCCCGGTACAAATCCAGGGACCAAAATCCGAAGCGCTGCTGGTCGACCTGTTCGGTGAGCAAGTGCGCGATATTCCGTTCTACGGCCTCATGCGCGGCCAGATTGCGGGCCACGAGGTTATTGTCTCGCAGACCGGCTTCACCGGCGAAAAGGGTTACGAGATCTACCTCATCGATGCCACGCTGCATGCCGAGGACATGTGGAACGCCGTGCTCGATGCCGGCGTTCGCCACAACCTGATGGTCATTGCACCAGCGCATCATCGGCGCATTGCGGCCGGCATACTTTCGTGGGGACAGGACCTCGATCAGGAGACGCTGCCGTTCCAGTGCAATCTCGCCTACCAGGTACCGCGCGAGAAGACGGCCGACTACATCGGCAAGGAGAAACTCGAAGCCGTGCGCCGCGAGATCGACGCCGGTCGCTGTCCGTTCAAGACTACGCTGGTCGGCATGAAACTCGGGGGCAATCCCATCACGGATTATGCGCCGGATTTCTGGCTGGTCTCCGGGCCGGACGGCATTGACCCGGTCGGCTATGTCACGTCGCCGTGGTATTCGCCGGAGTTGAAAACAAACATCGCGCTCGGTTACGTACCGGTCGGCCTCAAGGAGATCGGCACGCAGCTTCGCGTCATGTTGCCGGCCGAGTATGCCGAAGTGCCGGGCGTACCGGTCGCCGCGGAAGTAGTCGAGGTACCGTTCCGGCCCTCGGTCAATCCGAATTCACGGGAAGTAGCGAAAAGCAGCGGGCGAGATTTCGCCTACTGAGGCGGCGCACGGGTCTTTTGCCGTGCAAAGTCACGCGCGTGTAGTTGTGATCGGTGGCGGCGTGGTGGGTGTCTCGACTGCCTATCACCTGTCCAAGAAGGGCTGGAGCGATGTCGTGCTGGTCGAACGGCGCGAGTTGACGTCCGGTTCGACGTGGCATGCCGCCGGTCTCCTGCCGCTGTTCAACATGAGCTACTCGGTAGGGCAGATTCACAAATACTCCGTTGCGCTGTACAAAACGCTGCAGGAAGAAACTGGCCAGGACGTCGGTCTGCGCCAGGTCGGTAACATCCGCCTTGCGACGAACGAGGATCGCATGGATGAGTACCGGCAGTACGCGGGTGTAGCGCGCACGATCGGCGTCAATGTCGAGTTCCTGACGGCTGACGAAGTACAGGCGATCTGGCCACTCGCCGTTACCGACGGACTGGTCGGTGCGATGCGACATCCCGACGACGGCTATATCCAGCCGGCTGACCTGACACAGGCGCTCGCAAAAGGCGCGCGCGACGGCGGTGCAAAGATTTACCGCAACACAACCGTCATCGGCATCGAGCAGAAACCGAACGACGAATGGGTCGTGAAAACCGACAAGGGTGACATTACCTGCGAGCATGTCGTCTCGGCAACCGGCAATTTCGCGCGCCGGACCGGTGCGATGGTCGGGCTCGATATTCCGGTTATCCCTGTCGAGCACCAGTTCATCGTGACCGAGCCGCATGCCGATATCCTGAAACGACAGGAGCAGGGTCTGCCGGAGTTGGGTGTGCTGCGCGAGTCCGACGGCTCGTGGTACATGCGCGAAGAGCGTGGCGGGCTGCTGCTTGGCCCGTACGAGAAGGGCGCGCCGGCCTGTTATGTCGACGGTCCGGCGGAAGATTCCGAGTACGAATTGTTCCCCGACGACATCGACAGGCTCATGCCGCACATCGAATCGGCCATCCGGCGCGTGCCGATCTTTGCCGACGCGGGCGTGAAAGAAGTCTATAACGGCGCCATTGCGTATACACCGGATGGCAGTCCGATTGTCGGACCCGCCTGGGGCCGGCGAAATTTCTGGCTCAATGAAGGCCACAGCTTCGGCATCACGGCCGCCGGAGGCGCCGGCTGGCAACTGGCGGAATGGATCGTGGAAGGCGAGCCCTCCATCGATATGCTCGGCGTCGATCCGCGCCGCTTCGGTGATTATGCGAGCAAAGCCTACCTGCTCAGAAAGAACGAAGAAGCGTATGCGAATGTTTTCACCATTCACTACCCGGATGAGGAGCGTCAAGCGGGGCGCCCGCTCCGGACCGCGCCGTGTTACGGGCGTATGCGGGCGCGCGGTGCGGTATTTGGCCAGAAGTTCGGCTGGGAGCGGCCGAACTGGTTTGCTCCGAAGGGTGTGCCGCAGGAGGATCACTGGTCATTCCGTCGTTCGAAATGGTTCCCGCACGTCGGGGATGAATGCCGCAACGTGATGGAAAACGTCGGGCTTCTGGATATGACGGCATTCGCGAAAGCGCGCGTCTCCGGTCCTGGCGCCGAAGCGTTCCTCGATCGGCTCATCGCAAACCGTTTGCCGAAAAAGATCGGCCGCGTTGCATTGTGTCATGCGCTGGCCGGACGCGGCGGCGTGCACTCGGAATTTACGATCGAGCGCGAAGGTCCCCGGCAGTTTTACCTCGTCTCGGCCGGTGCGCTGCAAAGGCTCGACCACGACTGGATCTGGCGGCACATGCCGCGCGACGGTTCCGTGCAGTTCGAGAACCTGACGGCGACAATGGGTGTTCTGGTCGTCGCCGGCCCGAAATCGCGGCAACTGCTGCAGCGGGTTTGTGATACGCCGCTCGAGAACGATCGTTTTCCCTGGCTGACCGGTCAGGACGCGTTCGTCGGTCTGGCACCGGCCAAGCTGCTGCGGCTGAATTTCGTTGGCGAACTGGGCTGGGAAATTCATCATGGCATCGAGTACCAGAATCATATTTTCGATGCGCTGGTGGAGGCGGGTGCCGATCTCGATCTCAAACCGTTCGGCATTCGGGCGATGGATTCTTTACGGCTGGAGAAGTCGTATCGCATGATCGGCAGCGAACTCTCGATCGAGTATGCGGCGTTTGAATCCGGGTTACAGCGCTTCGTGCAATTGGACAAGGGTTCGTTTGTCGGTCGGGACCACCTGCTGGATTGGCAGGCACGGGGTTTCAGGAACGCATTTGTCACGCTGGAGGTGCATGGCGTGCAGGATGCCGATCCGCTAGGCAACAACCCGCTGTATGTCGGCGACCGGCTGGTCGGCCGTTCGACCGGGGGGAATTACGGGTTTCGGTTGGGAAAATCGCTGGCGCTCGCAATGGTGCAGCCGGAGTACAGTGAAGTTGGCACGCAAGTGGTGATCGAGGTACTTGGTCAACACCTGGAAGCAACGGTTGTGGCAGAAAGTCCCTACGACCCCGAGCATGAAAAGCTGCGCGCCTGATTTGGGCGTCAACCCACAATCCAACATACTAAGGAGCCCGCCCTGCGGGCGAATGCGCGGGCGTCAGAGCTTTTCCCAGTCGCGCGCAGGGCGCGCTCCTACAAATCGAGCTCAGGCGACCGCGCAAGCGATATCGCCTTTTCCATTCGTGCGCAAAGCCCTGTAGGAGCCCGCCCTGCGGGCGAATGCGCAAGCGTCGGAGCTTTTCCCATTCGCCCGCAGGGCGCGCTCCTACAAATCGAACCCCGGTGGCCGCGCAAGCGATTTAGCCAACTTAGGTCCAGGCGACGCAGCAAGTGATAGAGAATTTCCCATTCGCTCGCGATTCCTGCGCCACCTTCTTCACGGTTTCCTGCGATATACCTCGCGCGCAGCTCTGTGCGACAGGGGTGGCATCTCCTCGCGAAACGCTTTCAACAGGCAATACGCCATCAACACCAGCACCACCGCGAACGGCAAACCGGTTGTAATCGATGCCGTTTGCAAAGCCGTCAGGCCACCGCCGATAGTCAACACCGCTGCGACTACGCCTTCGGTTACTGCCCAGAAAATGCGCTGCGCAACGGGAGGATCCAGATCGCCGCCGGACGTGATGATGTCTATCACCAGCGAACCTGAATCGGACGAGGTCACGAAAAACGTGAACACGAGAAAAATCGCGATCAGCGCGCTCACGTTAGCCAGCGGGTAGCCTGCCAGTAACTCGAATAACGCAGTAGCCACATTGGCGTTGGCGGCGTCGACGATCCTGGTGTCGACGAAAAGCGCCTCGTAAATGGCTGATCCGCCGAACGTGGTAATCCATACGAAGGTCAGAATGGTAGGCACTATAAGTACGCCGAGTACAAACTCACGTACCGTGCGCCCCCTGGAAATTCGCGCGATAAACATGCCGACGAACGGTGACCATGCGATCCACCAGGACCAGTAGAAAACTGTCCAGCTTCCTTGCCAGCTTGCGTCTTGCGCGTACGTTTCCGTCCAGCTTCCCAGCGTCAGCAGGTTCTGCAGGTAGTGCCCGGAATCCTGCACAAGGCTCTTCAAAAGGAACAGCGTTGGCCCTGCTACGAGCACAAACACCATCAGCACGAGGGCGACACCGAGATTGATCTGGCTCAGTCGCTTGATTCCCCTGTCGAGCCCGGAGACGACGGACATTGTGGCGACTGCTGTAATGAATGCGATGAGAATGACCTGCACGTTGCTCGAGATCGAGACGTCGAATACATAGTTCAGGCCGGCATTGATCTGCGCGACACCGAAACCGAGTGATGTGGCAACGCCGAAGAGTGTCGCGAGCACGGCGAGAATATCGATAACGTTGCCGATCGGTCCGTAAATTCGTTCGCCGAGCAAAGGGTAAAACGCGCTGCGAACGGTTAGCGGCAAACCGCGATTGAAGGTGAAGTAGGCCAGGGCAAGTCCGACGAGCGCGTAAATGCCCCAGGCATGAAACCCCCAGTGCAGGAAGGTGAGATCCATTGCGCGGACCGCGCCTTCCGCCGTCATGCCGGTCGCACCGGGCGGATTCTGCAGGTGCACGAGCGGTTCCGCTACGCTCCAGAACATGAGGCCAATCCCCATGCCGGCGCTGAAGAGCATCGAGAACCAGGCGGTGGTTGTAAACTCCGGGCGCGCGCCGGGCCCGCCGAGCCGGATATGACCGAAACGACTGGCGGCTATGAAGATGCAGAACAACAGGAACGCCTGTACACATAATATGAGAAACCAGCCCGTGGTTTCAGTTATGGCATCCCGGATAGCAGTAAACGTGGCTTCGGCGACGTCGAGATTGGCGAGCGTGACGACCACGACGAGGACAATGAGCCCTACGGAACTGCCGAAGACCCACGGATGAATCGTGAAGCGACCTTTTCCAGGGCTTTTTGCTGCGGGTGGTTCAGAATTCACGACTCACCTTTTTTCTTGTAGTGCAGATCTCGTCAGACAGCCTGACAACTGCAGCGCAGAGCGCAAAACGCAACCGTCAGCGAATTCAGTCGGTGCCGCCGGGAAGGATCCAAAGATGGCTGTACCAGCCAAATACGCCCGATTCGTCCGGATAGGGCGCCGTGCAGGTGTACTTGCTGCGTCCGGGTGGCAGGGGCGATTGCGCCTGAATTCGAAAGCGCCGCTGATCCTGCCAGGTCACCTCGATGCGACTGCCATCGTTGGTGAAGCAACCAATGGCCGCGGGAGCATACGCAGAGTCTTCGAGGACGAGTTCTAGCTGCGGTGCGGTCGAAGCACGTTCCAGCAAGCGGTCGCCTGGCGAAGCAACGCTGACCGGTAACGGACGTGAGCGCGCGCGCAAAGCAAACTCGCTCATGCCGGCGAATGACTGCGAAATGGGAAACCGCGGTGCCGATGTCAGTGGCGTCGTCGTTCCGATGGCGCCCGATTGCTGGCCGAGGCCGTACAGGTCAAGTTCCGCTACGACTTCCTCGACATCACGGTTGTACTCTCCATAGGGATAGGCATACAACCGGGGCTCGACACCGGTCTCCTCCTTGATGCGAGCGGAGGCTTGCACAAGGTCCTCACGGAATCGGGCAAGCCATGCAGTCTTGCTCTCGCCACTGTTTCTTTGTAACGGGTGCGCATGCGCGAGACTGTGATTGCCAACGGAACCGCCAGCCTCTGTCAGCTCGCGAATTTGCGACCAGTTCATGTAAGTACCGTAGTCACGGTCGACGTATTCGGTGCTGACAAACACGGTAAAGGGCCAGCGACGCTCCCGCAACAGCGGAAACGCCCTGCTGTATACCGACTCGTAGGCGTCGTCGAAGGTGATCGCAATGCTGTTTTCGGGCAATGACTTGCCGGTTGCGATGGCGTCGAGAATCTCCTCGAGCGGCAGCACGAAAAAGTTGTTGTCCCAGAGGTAATCGAGGTGACGTTCGAAGTCTTCCGGCATTACGCTGGTGCTGGTCGGGGTGTTGGAATCGACGTGATGGTACAGCAGCACAACAGCGTGATTATCGGCAGATGCTCTGCCCTGCATCGAGAAGAGAAGCAGCAGTATCGGCAATACTGAGAGTATTGGCGAGTTCGGGCCGGCGCATCGCATGCTGTTATTCACTCTCAAGATTATTCTGTCGAATCATCGACTGCACTTCGGCTATGTACGCATCCCGGCGCTCGGAGTAATCGTCGAGATGCGCTGCGAGTTCACTGCCGGTCACTTCCCCGTCCTGCTGTCGCAACTTTTGTCTGGCCTTGCGCATGCCGATGTATCTCTCGTGTGTGTTGAGATTGCGCAGGTAACTCTCTACCGACTCACCCACTGAATCAAACGACTCGACTTCGTGCCTGAGTCCGGAACCGCGATTGCCGGGAACCATGCCGCATCCTTTTGTGAAGCACCATTGCCCGAACAGGGCGTTGCCTTCACGTGCGAATCGCGAGCGCCCCCAGCCCGACTCTTTGGCCGCCTGCACCAGCACAAGCGATTCCGGTACAGCATCGACTCGCCGTTGCAACACGGCAATGACATCCTCCTCGGCAAGCGAGTCCGTATCGATTCTGTACCCCTCGGCAAGATTGCGCAGTCGCCGACGGGCGCGCCAGCCAAGCGACTCTGACTCGCTGACGCGCTGCAACCACTCCCGGTCCTCCAGTATCTGCTGATTGTAGTAGCGAACAATAGGTCGCATGTAATCGAAAAAAGCTTTCTTTCGCGCGTCGATGTCGTCGTGTGCAAACTCCGGAAAGGGACCCTCGCCAGGCTCCTCAGGACTCAGCCACATCGCCAGCACCAGGATCACGACGATCGCCGGGATCGCGAGCAACGCCGGCTTGAACCATCGTTGTCGATTCATTCTTCGTATGGTAACAAATTGTCAGGTTGGCTGAGAGCATGGCGGCGGTGCAATAATTCGCAGCCTGGCATGCGTTAAGATCAGGCTTGTCGATCAAGCAACCGCGCAGCGGCAATCATCCAGCAATGGGAAAGCTATTGAAGATTTCCAGGCCGTTCATTCGGCTGCCTTATGAATTCGATGCGGTCCGCCTCGAGCAGGATGTCAGGGAACTGCCGGATAGCCTGTGGATGCCGCATCCCGCCGGGCTGCGCGGCAATTCGGCGCTGCCGCTGATATCAAGAGACGGCGGAGACAACGACGACTTTCATGGCTGCATGCGCACTACGCCTCACCTGCAACGCTGTCCGTACCTGCAACAGGTCATGGCGAGTTTTGACGAGGTACTCGGACGCTCAAGAGTCGTACCGTTCCGGTCTGCGAACTCGCGCCGAACAGTGTTCCCTGTGGTCCGGGCAAAACCTCGATGCGTTCGAGGTCTGTTGCGTATATATCGAGATTGCGGCCTGCAAACGACACCGGCTGTTCATCCTGGTAGAGCGCGACGCTTGGCGCGGAACCCTGCACCGAAGTAATGGTGATAGAGGATTGCTCGGTCGAAGCACCGCGGATATACAGTTCGTTTTGCCCGGGTCCGCGCCCGCTTTGCACAACGTTTGGCAGGAATTCCACGTACTGGTCAAAGGTGGTGATGCCGAGCCTGTCGATACTGTCGCCGGTCAACGCCTGAATCGATACCGGAATGTCCTGCATGGGTTGCGCACGTTTTGTTGCCGTGACCGTAATTTGCTCGATCGCATTTTGCGCGTGTGCCGCGCCGCCGCTGGCAATAGCGGCTGCAATGGCGGCCGACAGGACGGTTGTCGCCGGTGATTTGCGGCTGGACATTTAAGTTCTCCCCTTGCTGCTTATTTTTCGTGTTGCCGGGTCGCAGGTCGTCTTGACCGGTGGCAAGAATGGCGCAACCGAGTGTCGCTTTCGGCTACAGCGGAAGTCTGAACAGGGCGCCGGCAATGCCTACGGCAGGCTCAGGGCTGCATCGCGCGATTCGGTCGGCCGGGGGCCGTTAGCAGTCTGGGAGGGTATTCATGGCCGACGGGCCAACACACGAATTGCAGATTTTCATTGTCGACCGGCTGCCCACTGGCTGCCGATCGGCACTAATTCCCCAGACGCGACCCGGTGTGTGTTCTTAACAACAAGCAGTCTATCGCATCGGGCGCGCGATCGCTCCTCGCCGCCCGGGGCGACGCTCACGCCAGACACCGAGAACAGGCCACAGTGACAGGAAATGAGGGACAGTTACCGGAAAAGAATAGGGTAACTGTCCCAATTTCCGGGAGGCTCAGTCGTCGGCGTAGCGGCGGAACCACGCGATGATGTTGTCCGTTTTGGCAATCAGGTTCGACGGCCGGCCAGCGATCAAATGTGGTGAATCGGGTACGCGGATCAGAGCAGTGTCGATCTTGCGCAGTTTCAGGGCCTGGTAGTACTGCTCGGACTCCGAGATCGGCGTGCGGTAATCCGCTTCGCCGGTAATCAATGCCGTGGGCGTAACCACATTGCCGACCAGCGATAGCGGCGAGAGCTCCCAGTACTGCTCGGGATCGTCCCACGGATCTTCGGAGAACCAGGCCATGCGAAAAAACGGATAGAAATCGGCTGTCAGCACGAAGCTGAGCCAGTTGATAACCGGCTTCGCGACTACCGCCGCGCGAAATCGATCCGTTTTCCCGACGATCCACGCCGTCAGCACGCCCCCGCCCGAGCCGCCGGTGACATACAGGTGATCCGGGTCGGCGATGCCACGTTCGATCAAGGCGTCGATCCCGGACATCAGGTCGTCGTAATCGTTGCCGGGATAGGCGTACTGGATCAGCTGGGCAAACTGGGCCCCATAGCTGGTGCTGCCGCGCGGGTTCACGTACAGCACGACGTAGCCCTCTGCCGCGAAGCGCTGCACCTCGGCCGAGAAATTCGGACCGTAAGCGGCGTACGGACCGCCGTGTATTTCCAGAATGACCGGGTACCGTCGCTCCGCTTCATAGCCGGGCGGGTAGGCGACCCAGCCCTCTATCTCGCGCTGGTCATGCGAAGACTGCCAGGTGATTCTCTCCACTTTCGCCATATCACGGTGGCTCAGCAGGTCTTCATTGAGCGCGGTGAGCACCCGTGCATCATCTCCGCTGCGCGCCACCGCAACATCGGCAGGTCGAGAAGCATCGCCATCGGTCCAGGCATAACTGCCGTTATCGGATACGGTAAAGCTGCCGCTGGTGTATGGTCGCCCCAACGCCTCGCCACTCACGTTGTGATCGTAAGTCGTAATGCGCCCCGACAGGTTGACATAGGCAATGCGGCGCATGCCGAGATCGTCGTAGGTGACGAACACGCCGTTGCTGTTGCCGCTCCATTGCGGACTTTCTACAGAGCGATCAAGGTCTGCGGTGAGCACGCGTACGTTCGAACCGTCTCGATTCATTACGTGCAGGAGCGTATTGTCGTAGCCCTTTTTCGCTTCGTCGAAACCGAGGTATGCGATCAAGCGGCCGTCCGGCGATACGACGGGCGACGCATCCGGTCCGTCGCGATCCGTTAATTGCGTCAGCTCGCCGTTTTCCAGTGAGACGCTGAATATTTCGGACTCTCGCGGATCCAGCTCCCAGTCATCGTTGCGGTTGGCAGAAAATACGATGGCACTGCCATCCGGCGAGAAGGACAGCGGGCCTTGATGGTTGAAGTCACCGCTCGTCAGTTGTCGCGGCGTGCCGCCGTTTGCGGGCACGACAAAGACGTGCACGAAGCCGGGGTCGAGATAACCCTGGCCATCAAATCGATAAAACACCCTGTCGATCACTTTTACCGGTTTCGCCCACTCGGCTCCTTCGGGTTTCTCCGGCGGCTTTGCAAGCGGCTCCGTTTTAGCCGGTACCAGCATGCTGAATGCGAGCATCGTGCCGTCGGGTGACCAAGCCACGGCCTGCGGCGCTTTCTGCAGGTTTGTAACGAGTGCGGTCTGGGCGGTATCCATCCAGCGCACGTAAAGTTGCGGGCTGCCTTCGACTCCTGACACGTACGCGATGCGTTCTCCGTCCGGCGACCAGCGCGGCGATGAATAGCTGTCGCGGCCGGACAGCAATGGCCGGTGGTCGTTGCCGTCACTCGAAACGATCCACAGATTGCTGCGGCTGGTGTCGCTCATGATGTCGTTGGATCGTCTCACATACACGATTTGCCGGCCGTCAGGAGAAATACGCGGATCGGCCGCGTACTCCAGTTCGAAAACGTCGCTGGCGGTAAAGCGGTCGTCCGCCATGGAGGCAGTTGCGAGCAACAGCAGGAGAATGGCGGGAATGAGTGAAATTACAGGCATGGGACGGGTCCTTGGAATGTGTTCAACAGGCGTTGCCGGCCGCGAAGCAAAATACTATAAGGAAAATCGGCAAGGGGAAATCCGACAAAAGAATTTCGACAAGGGAATTTCGACAAGGGAATTTCGAATAGAATAGCCGCAACCGGCATCGGATTCTTTTTCTTGTGGAAGGCTGCCTAGCATGCCCAACAAAGCGCACGCCCGCAATTCCCTTCTGATCGATGACTCATCGGGACGGCCTTTCCTCAAGATGCATGGCTTGCGCAATCATTTCGTTATTGTCGACGCGCGCGAAACACCCTATTGCCCGCCGGCCGGGGTAATTGCGCAGCTTTGCGATGTGCAGGTCGGCGTCGGCAGTGATCAGCTGGTGGTCATGGAGCCTGCGGCGGATGATTCGCGCGCTGCCGCTTTCGTGCGCTTCTGGAATGTCGACGGCCGCGAAGTCGAAGCCTGCGGCAACGCGACGCGCTGTGTCGCGTGGTTGCTGCTGGAGGAAATGTCGGTCAACAGGGTGTTGCTGGAGACGCGTGCCGGTGTGCTGGAATGCCGGCGCATCGCACCGCTGCGGGTCAGCGTCGGCATGGGACGCATCCGCACGGGCTGGCAGGAAATCCCGCTGGCTTCGGAACAGGATACACGGCACCTGGCGATTGAACAGGGGCCCCTACGTGACGCGGTGGCGCTTAACATCGGCAATCCCCACGTGGTGTTTTTTGTTGACGACCTCGATGCCATCGATATCGAAAGCCTGGCGCCTCCACTTCAGAACAACCCGCTGTTTCCGGAGCAGGTCAACGTCGGGGTCGCGCAGATGCTCGCCGCGAACCGCCTGCGATTGCTCGTCTACGAACGCGGCGCCGGCTTGACCATGGCCTGCGGCAGTGGTGCTTGTGTAGCGCATTTCGCCGCACTGGCGCGCGGACTTACAGAGTCGCGGCGCATGACCGTCGAGTTGCCAGGCGGAGAGCTCGACATTGAAATTCTCGCCGACGACTCCGCAGTCATGACCGGGCCGGTAGAATTCAGTTTCAGTGGCCGATTGCCGGAAGCGGCCGCCGTCGATAAAAAGTCCTGAGACCAGGACAAAAAGTGGGGGAGCAAGTTGAGCAGAACATATTGCCTGGCAACCATGGGTTCAGTGGCTATCGCGCTGGCAGCGCTTGCAGGTTGCAGCGTGAGTCCTGAGGAGCAGGTCGACCGGATTTTCGCAGATTATCGTGGTGTCGATGCGCCGGGCGCTGTGGTGCGCGTCATCAAGGACGGTGCGCCGGTCCTGACTCGCACTTACGGTATGGCCAACATCGAGGAAAAAATACCGGTGCGTCCCGAAACCAACTTCCGGCTTGCTTCCCTGACCAAGCCGTTCACGGCGATGAGCATCCTGATGCTGGTCGATCGCGGAGATCTTCGTCTGGACGATAGCCTGCAGGACGTCTTTCCCGATTTTGCGGATTACGGTGCCGGCATTACGTTGCGAAATGTGCTGCAACATACCTCGGGGATGATCGACTACGAGCCCTTTGTCGCGGAAGACTCTCCGAAGCAAATTGTCGACCGCGAAGTATTGGAGCTCATGAAGCAGCAGGACCATACCTACTTCGCGCCCGGCACGGAGTATCGCTACAGCAACTCGGGTTACGCGGTGCTGTCGATGGTAGTGGAGCAGGTTTCAGGCCAGGCATTCGCCGACTTCCTGCATGAGAATATTTTCGAGCCGCTCGACATGACCGCAACGGTTGCACATCGAGAAGGGATTTCGACGGTTTCCAATCGGGCATACGGCTATCACGTCGGTGAAAATGGCGTTGAATTCAGTGACCAGAGTCCCTGGAGCGCGGTGCTCGGCGATGGCGGTATCTACACGTCGGTCATCGATCTCGGCAAATGGGACCAGGCGCTTTATGACGGTAACCTGGTAAGCGCGGAGCTGATGCAGCAGGCCTTCACACCGAATCTTGAGGACTACGGTTTTGGCTGGCGAATTGACGAGTATGCCGGTCGCACGCGCATGCACCACAGTGGCAGTACGGTCGGCTTTCGCAACTTTATCCAGCGCTTTCCTGATGACCGCCTGACAGTGATCGTGCTCAGTAATCGGCGCGACCCGGAAGTGGATCCGTTGGCAGAGCAGGTGGCGGATATTTTCCTCGACGGCGATTGAATATTTCGTCCGCAGGGCGGGCTCCTGTAGGAGCGCGCCTTGCGCGCGAACGGGAAAGGTTTCAGGTTGCCGCATTCGCCCGCAGGGCGGGCTCCTACAGTTGTACTACTTACGGCTGATAAATAACGTAAATCTTCCGCGTCGTCACAACAACCTCCCACTCGCCTGAAAAGCCGCGCGGGATAACAAACTCATCCCCGGTTTCCAGCGGATGCTCGTTGCCGTCGGCATCGCGCAGCACGGAACGGCCGGCAAGTATCCGGCAATACTCATTCTCGGTGTACTCCACCTTCCAGCACCCGGGCTCGGCCTCCCAGGTGCCGGCCATGAATTTCTCGTCGTCGCTCGTAAACTGATGCCAGGTTCGCTGCATCGGCTCGCCGCGCACGCATTTTTCGGCCGCTGTTTGAGCCTCGCTGTATTCGGCCAGGTTCTCATCGAAGAACACCAGGTCATGAATATTTTTCGTTGTCATCGTTTTCCCCACTGTAAATTTCGACGGTTGCCCGGGCGAGACGTCAATGTTTGCGGCGCAGCACCTTGATAATCGATACGATTTCCTCATCGCCAAGACCGGCGGCCATGCCGCGTTTGACTACATTGTCGGCAAACGCAGCAAACTCGGCGTTGACGCCGGCATCGCGTGCCTGGGCGAGCAGGCGATCGAGAATACCGCTGTAAACGCCGAGCGATGCCCCGGGCGACGAAAAGTCGTTGCGTGTCAGCGCCTCGCCAAGGTGCGCAACCTCTGTGATATCGCTTGGCAATGAGTCGACAATGACCGAGCTTAGTACGTCGGCCTCGACATGCTCGGATTCGCAGATCAATGCGCCGTGCACCAGACCTAGATGTGAGCCGATGTAGTAAGAAAGCACAGCAAGGTCCAGTGCCGCGGCGGAACCAATCGCCGCACCAAGGTAACGCAGGTCGTCGGTCAGATTTGCAAGAACCGGTCGGTGTTGCTCGAATTCCTTTGCATGGCCAGAGACGAAGATCAGTGCGGATGCGCCGATCTCGCGCGGATAGGCCAGGATCGCGCCGTCGAGGTAATTTGCGCCGTTATCGTGCGCCCAGCGTTCCGCATCACGCGCGTCCTGCGGTGTGCCGGTCGAAAACTGTACGAGCGTCCTGTCGGCGACCGCCGATGCCACACCACGCTGGTCAAGAACTTCCCTGGTCGCTGCATAGTCGTCGATACTGATAACGGTAGCCGGGCTCGAGCGTATCGCGGCTTCCGGGGTCCGTGCGCCGGTTGCGCCGCGCGCCTCCAGTCCTGCGCACCGCGCCGGGTCGCGGTTCCAGACCGTGACGTCACAGCCCGCTTCGAGCAGTGCGCCTGCTATCGCTGACCCCATGGCCCCCAAACCGATAACGGTGATATCGCCCACGTGGTGTTATCCCTGTGCGGCTGTTACATTTATGCCACGTGTAAGCTGCCACAACTAAATGCAAAAAGTAACATCGCGAACGACGGAACTTTGCATTAGCATACGCCGCCGGATGCTCACAATTCCCAGTATTCTCAACACTTCTCGCAATTCTCCCGATATCACGAGCGCACAATTATCTATGCAACGCCAATTCCTGGCAGGAAAAGTCATCCGCCGTTTCTTAGCGGCGGCAATGCTGATGGCAATTACGACGGCAGGCGCCGCCGAACCGCCTGGCACGGAACTGGCGCCTTTCTCACTGACGCCACTCGGCGGCTATACGTTCGGCGGTACATTCGAAGACGAGGAAGACACAGTTGCAGTCGAAGTCGACGATGCGGCGCACTTCGGTCTCATTTTTAATATTCGCGAATCCGCCAATACGCAGTGGGAGGTTTTCTACTCCAGGCAACAAACTGATGCCAATACTGCGGAAATCACCCCGTCGCAACCGCTCGTCGATATCGATATTCACTATTTGCATATCGGCGGTACCTACGTTGCAGACGGCGGCCGGGCGCGTCCGTTTCTGGCCGCGACACTGGGTGGTACGCGCTTCGATCCCGGCCCGCTCACGTTTGACAGTGAGAACTTTTTTTCCTTCGGCATTGGTGCAGGGTGGTATGTCAGTGCAAGCGAACGGTTGGACATCCGGCTGGAAGCACGGGCGCTGGGCACGTTTCTGCGCTCCGACACCGCACTTTTCTGCCAGACGGGACCGGACGAGAACGTCTGTGCAATTGTCGCCGCCAGCGAAATGTTCTGGCAGTTCCAGACGTCTGTGGGATTTGCGTTTCGTTTCTAGGCTCCCTGCGGCCAAGTGCCGCAACTTCAAAACTTTTCCCATTCGCGCGCAGGGCGCGCTCCTACAACGCTGTATTCAGGCCTTGTAGGAGCCCGCCTTGCGGGCGAATGCGGTAGCGTCAAAGCCTTGCCCATTCGCGCGCGAGGCGCGTTCCTACAGGGGGACGTCAGCCCCAGAGGCGGGCGTCCGGAATGCTCATCATTGCATTGCGATAAAGAATCGGGTGCTCGCGATCCTGCGCCTGCAGCAGTGGACCGTCGAGGTCCACATATCGACAAAACTGCGCCGGGATGATCGCAGGTGCCATGGCCAGCGATGTACCCAGCATGTTCCCGACCATGATGTGCATGGCGTTCTGTCGACACCAGTCGACCATGCGCATGGCTTCAGTCAGACCGCCGCACTTGTCGAGCTTGATATTGATCATCGTGTAACGCTCAGCCACGAATTCGACGTCGGCCAGGCTATGGCAGGACTCATCGGCACACAGGTCGATGGGAAACAGGTGGCCTTCGAGAGCTTCATCGTCGCCCGCTGGCAACGGCTGCTCGACCATGTCGATACGATTGGCGAGCAGCACATCAGCCAGGGAATCGAGCAGCTCGAGCGTCCACGAACCATTCGCGTCGATGACAATGTCGGCGTCCGGCCGCGCAGCACGAATTGCGCGAATCTTGTCCGCGGTATCGTGCTGGTCGAGCTTCACCTTCAGCACGGGACACGCCGCACGCACAACGGCGTCAGCCGCCATCGCTTCGGTGCCATTGAGGCTGAGCGTAAATACCGTTGTAAGCTCCTGCACATCCACGTCCAGCAGTTGCCAGGCGCGGCAACCCGCACGCTTCGCTACCAGGTCCCAGAGTGCACAGTCCACCGCGTTGCGCGCGCCGCCGGGTGGCAGCAAACCACGCAACTCGCTGCAATCGACACCTGCTTCGATCTCTTTATGTACGGCGAGAATTGCGGCCGCCATCGAATCGGCATTCTCTCCAGCATAATCGACGCCGAGCGCCTCGCCGCGACCACGCAACCCGCCGTCGCTGATCGTTACGGTAAGCGTGCGGATTTCGCTGCAGGAAGTGCCTGCCGTGACAAACGGCGCGCGCAATGGCCAGGTGTCGAATTCGATGTCGAGTTTCATGCCGTGCCAGTTTCCCGGAGTGCGTTTGCCAGTGGAGCGACACCCGTCGCAATCGGGTCCACAGCCGGCAACCCGGTTAGCTGAATGACATCCTCCAGCGCCCGCTGCCGTTGTGCGTCCGCCAAACCGGCGGTATTCAGGCTTATACCGATGAACCGGACCGCAGGGTTTGTCAGCTTTGCAGCGTACAGGTAGTGCGCGATTGCTGTATCCAATGCAGGAATCGAATAGTCCGGATACCCGTCAATACAGGTCCTCGTCGCATCATGGCACAGCACAAGTGCATCCGGTTGCGAGCCGTGCAGAAGGCCGAGTGTGACTGCGGCATACGCCGGATGAAAAAGAGAACCCTGACCTTCAATGACGTCCCAGTGACCGGGCTCATTGTCCGGTGACAGCACTTCTGCGGCTCCGGAGAGAAAGTCAGCAACGACCGCATCGATGGGAATGCCGTTGCCGGCGATGAGGATGCCTGTTTGCCCGGTAGCACGAAAGGTTGCCGTCTGCCCGCGTGCCACAAGCTCGCGATGCAATGACAGCGCCGTATATTTCTTGCCGACACAGCAATCGGTGCCGACCATCAGCACACGATGTCCGCTGCGTTTCCGTCCGCTACCGACCGGCAGGTCCGGCGGTGGTTCGCGCACGTTGATCAGGCGGCCTCCCGTCTGTGAGGATTTGTGTCGAAGTGCATCGTTGGATTCGAGCCGCGTGTGCATGCCGCTGACGATGTCGAGACCGGCATCAAGCGCAGCCAGGAGTGCATCCAGCCAACCCGGTTCAATGCGACCACCGAAGGAGGCAACGCCAATCACGAGGCTTCTGGCGCCCGCTGCGTGTGCTTCGGCCGGCGTCAGCATGGGCAATCCGAGATCGATCCGGCATCCGGGAAGAACATACTGGCCGACGCACACATCGCGTCGCCAGTCGACGAGCCCGCGTCCGGTCTTGGCATCGAGCGGGTTCTCGACCGCACCCAAAAAGATGAGGTACGGCGTTTTGATTTCGATCATGGAGCAGCGCGCCGAATGACCTGTCCGGGTCGCGCATCGCTTGCCGCGCCCTGCGCAAATACCTGTTGACCACCAACCCAGACCACCTCGATGCCTTCCGACAACAACTCGGGCGAGTCCGGTGTAGCACGATCGACAACAGTCTGCGGATCGAACAGCACGAGATCGGCGATAGCGCCCTGGCGTATCACGCCACGATCATTGAAGCCCATGTGCAGCGCCGCCAGCCCCGTCATTTTGTGCACTGCTTCTTCGAGGGTCATGAGTTTCTGTTCGCGCACGTAACGTCCGAGAACGCGCGGGAAGGAGCCGCGTGCACGCGGGTGCCGGTCATCGAATGCGCCGTCGGTGCAGATATTGATGTGCGACCAGTTCATCAGCTGCCGGATATCGTCCTCGATCATGCTGGTGCCAATGATCGACACGGTATCGTTGCCCGCCGCCTCGTCGTTGCTGTCGACCGACTCCGCCAGTTGGCGAAACGCGGTGGCGGGATCCACGCCACGGGCCTCGGCAATCTCGGACAGCGTCATGCCGACCAGTGAGGGGTCCGGATCGTAGCCGGTAATCCACAATCCATCCGGCGGGGCAATCTGGTCAAGCGCTTCCTCGATGGCGGCGCGATCGGTGTAATCGCGTTCTGGCAGCAACACCATCAGGTTCGATTGCCAGTACTCGTAAGGGTAGATGTCGGCCGTGATCTGAACACCGTCGGCGCGTGCCGCATTCAGCTTCTCGATGATGCGCGGGGCCTCACCCCACAGGCGCTTCATCGCCAGCTTGATGTGCGATACCTGTACCGGCATGCCGGTCACGCGGCCGATCACGATGATCTCGTCGAGCGCCTCTTCGAACCAGCGATCCTCGCTGCGCACATGACTGATGTAACGGCCGCCTGAACTCGCTGCAAGTTGCGCGAGTGCCAGAACCTCCGCCGGGTCGGAATGGATCCCTGGTTCGTACTCGAGTCCGCTCGACAGCCCCAGCGCGCCACTCGCGAGTTCGACCGCGAGCAGGTCCGACATCTCTTCAATTTCGGCCGCGGTGGCCGTGCGACGAAAATCGTCACCCATTACCTTCGAACGGATCGTGTTGTGGCCGGCATAGGAGGCGACGTTGACGGCCGAGCCCGTGGCTTCGACCTCGGCGAAATAGTCGGCAACTGGCAGGGGGGAGCCGCCGTCCTGGCCGACAATAATGGTCGTAATTCCCTGGCTTGTCGCCGGGAGAGCATCCGGCTGCACGAGCAAGTCCCGGTCGCCGTGACTGTGCGTGTCGATGAACCCTGGCGCCAGCGTGAGGCCGCGTCCGTCCTGCACTGTCTCGCCGGGCATCGGTTCGAGATCGCCGACATCCTCAATCAAGTTGCCCGCAATACGTACGGCCCCGGTATAAGAAGCAGCTCCGGTACCATCGATGATGCGCACGTTGTGGATCAGCGAAGTCTCACTGTTTGCACTGCGGATCGCACTGCTGTTCGGTGTCGTGTCACTGGAGCAAGCGGCGAGAACGGCAAGTGCCGCACACAAAGTTACCCCTTCCGTACCCAGCCGGAAACGCGTCTTCTGCATCGTCAGCCCCGTGTTCTGATTGTGCGATCCCCGATCCCTATTGGACCATGCCACATGATGCCGCATCGGGGGAATTCATAATATGCAATCGACCTGTCGCCGCGTGCCGTTCAGCGATACGGTTTCCGTCGCCACCGCAGCGTGCGTGGCTTTTGGCAACAAGGAATCAGGAACAATGAACCCCCGTGCATTATTCGTCCCGGTTGTCGTTCTACTCGCGTCCCTATCCACAATTACCGGCGTGGCCCAACCATTAAGGATCGATGATTACGATCGCGTCAAGGATGTCGGCAGGCCGGCGATATCAGTCGACGGGCGAACTGTTGCCTTTACCCTGGAGGAACAGCTTTACGTGGTGCCTCTAAACGGCGGCGGGCCGCGCGCGGTTACGTCCGATTCGTCGTCTGCGTCGTCGCCCTACTGGGCGCAGGACGGCAAGACACTTTTTTTCCTGTCCGACCGCTCCGGTTCGGATCAGTTGTGGCAATTGCCGCTGGATACCTTCGGCGAAGCGATCCGGTTAACCGATATAGAAGGCGGCGTCTCG
>JBGTHC010000172.1:0-28848 GCA_041746375.1 Woeseiaceae bacterium | reverse complement strand
TATGAAACCGAACCCCTTTTCATCATTGAACCACTTGACGGTGCCTTCTACTTGATCTGACATATTTCTCTCTTAACTTTCGATCAGTCATACTGACGTTAATAAACCGGTGCAATACCGGTCCGATTTCGCAGCCGCGGCAGAGTTTCATCCGGCAAACCAGCACGGCAAGTTTCCTGCCGAGCTACGAGGAACGGTATGGTACGCGGGTCACAGCATAGTGCAAACCAAAATATGGCGCGGACCTGCCGGAATGCGCACCGTACCCTCGAGAAAACTAATAAATATCTGAAAAATAAATATATTTCGGGTGCTCAACCGTCGTTACGAGACTGCAGGTAACTGAGCCACGGAGCGAAATAGCGCGACTCCCAGCCGCCGGAAACACCCTGGAAATCACTGGCGGGCACGTGCAAATGGACGAGATCGATCCGGCCGTCATCGTCTTCCGGCGTAAAGGAGATGATCAGAGTTGAATCGGCATCCGACCTGGCAAAATTCACGCTGCGCCACGACTGCACAATCAGGCGATGTTTGACCACCTGCAACGTAATGCCCTTTATCAATCCACCAAACGCTTCAAACAGGGAACCAGGCTCTTCACTGATTTTCGCCGGAGCGCCGGTTATTTCGCCATGCGCCTCCGGATCCATATACATATCGTAAAGTTCCGACGCGCTGGCCGGCAATACCACGGTTTTGCATATCGTATCGCGCATACGTTCCCCGCTTGTCGATCAATCGCCATCATGCATTTAAAAGCAGAACTTCCGAATCAGATTTCTGAACCAACGCCTTTCACGTCCACGTCTCACTGAAATAGCGGTCAAAAGCCTGGTGCATGCCGTCCGGCGAAATCGCCAGAATTTCTCCTGCAATCTGCAGATACTCCATTTCTGATGCATCTTTGCGACCGTCGGCCGCTACAACGTTGAGGAGCATGACGGCGATATCCACTTTCTCGCTGTCTTGAAGTTGTTTTCCAAGCTGGCGTAACCGATCTGTCAGTTGCGGATTTTCCGCCCATTCTGTCGTTGCGCGGGTCAACAAGGCGAGACAACCGGCACTGGAAAGGCCGAAGTGTTCACCGACAATCGATAACATCTCGTCGGTTTCCCTGTCCGAGATGGTACCGTCGCCTTTTGCCACGAATACCAGCAATGCAGCGACCAGCAACTGTGTATCGTACGGTTCTGTCGAGTCGTAGCTATCGGCGGATGAGTCGACCTCGTTGTCCAACGTTCAGCTCCTTGGCGACGGCAGTTCAGCCACGGCAGAATCCTACCAAAAACCCCTGCTTAACTGGTGCCGAATAACCGATCGCCGGCGTCACCCAGGCCGGGAACGATGTATTTTCGTTCATCCAGATGATCGTCAATGCTCGCCGTGTAAATTTTAACGTCAGGATGTGCCGCCTCCACTTTTTGCAGGCCCTCGGGACAGGTGACTATGCAAACGACAACAATACGAGTGGCACCATTCGCCTTGAGCAATTCGATAGTGGCGATTGTTGAACCGCCGGTCGCCAGCATCGGGTCGATGAGAACATACAGCGCGTTGGCCGACTCGTGCGGCAACCTCTTGTAATAGGCAACCGGCTGCTTGGTTTCGGGATCCCGATACATGCCGACGAACCCGACTCTGGCAGTCGGCAGCAGTTCCAGAACACCTTCCAGCATGCCAACGCCGGCGCGCAATATCGGGACAACCACCAGGTCTTCCGTAATCCTGTGGCATCTGGCCTGCGCCAACGGCGTTTCCACCATAACCTGCATGACGTTGACTTCCTTGAGCGCTTCGTAGCAAAGAAACATCGTAATTTCCTTTGCCAGTTCACGAAAGAGCTTATGCCCGGTTTCCTTGTCTCGGATAAGAGCCAGCTTGTGCTGCACACAGGGGTGTGTAATTTCTTCGTGCATCGCTACTCGCTCCTCTCGCTCCAGACCGCAAACTCGTTCCCGTTCGGATCCAGAAAATGGAACCGTCGGCCACCCGGAAACGCAAAGATCTCTTTACTGATAGTACCGCCGAGTTCGCGAACGCGCTTGCACGCGAGCACCAGGTCCGCACGGTAAAGGACGACGAGAGGCCCTCCGGCTTCGACGGAGGAGGAGCTTTGCGAACGGTAAAAGCCGCCATTCATCCGTCCATCGCTGAAACTGCAGTAATCTGCACCATAGTCGGTAAACTCCCAGCCACAGAGCGCGCTGAAGAACGTCCATGCCGCTGCCGGATCTTTTGCCGGCATTTCAATGTAGTCGATCTTGTTTTCGGAGTTCATCGTCGTTCCTTTTGCTCGCCGCACCACCTACACAGTGACTCGCGTAACGACCTCCGTCGTCACGGAATTTGCGATGAAGCAATTGTGATGTGCCTGGTCGTGCAACTTGCGCAACTGCTCGTCGGTCGGTATACGGCTTCCGGTAAAGCTGATCTTGGGCTCCAGAATGACTTGCTTTACGCAAATTCGCCCATCGGCATTCTTTCCCGTAATCCCGACAGCGGCGTCTGTATAACTGTCAATGACAAAGCCACGCTTGGCAGCGATGGCGAGCAAGGTAAGCATATGACAACTTGAAAGCGCCGCGACGAATGCCTCCTCCGGATCGACATTCTCCGCGATCGACATGGGCAGTGGTACCACATCGGGAGAGGCGGAAGCCGGTACCGTCAGCCCTCCGTCAAATTTCCACAGGTGGCCGCGGCTGTATGCATTGTCCGTAAACGCCTGTTCGCCCCGTTGCCAGACTATCGTTACTCTGTGTTCCGACATCGCCAGTGGCCCTTGTGGCTACGCCAGCCGACTGCCATTCTCGGCCGGCTTGTCCGGCACTGCCAGTACGACGCTGCCGTCCTGCTGAACGAACCCCGTCACCAGGCATTCGGAACGGAATGGCCCGATCTGCTTCGGCGGAAAATTGACCACGGCAATAATCTGTTTGCCGAGCAGGTCGGCGAGCGTGTAGAGGTCGGTAATCTGGGCAGAAGATTTGCGGATGCCGATTTCGTCACCGAAATCGATGGTCAGCCGGTAGGCTGTTTTGCGGGCTTCAGGAAAATCGTCGGCGCGTACGATGGTTCCGGTCCGCAACTGCACTTTTTCGAAGTCCTGCCACGAAATTTCAGTCATCCAGCAACTCCCAGCAAGCCACTCTGCGCAATGCCGTCCAGAATGAACTGAACGGCCAGGGCGGACAGCAGAACCCCGAACACGCGGCTGATAACCTGCATGCCGGTGACGCCCAGCAAGCGTTGTAACTGGGAAGCCAGCAGCATGCCGAGCAATGTCAACAACAGCATCGCAAGCAAAGCCCCGACGACGGCGACCTGCAATAGCCATTCACCGGATGCATCAGCCATCAACAGAATTGCCGCACCCATGGCGCCCGGGCCTGCGATCAGCGGGGTGGCCAACGGGAAAACCGCTATGTCCTGACGCGAAGCGGCCTCGATTTCCTCTTCGTCGGTGGTTGACCGGGCCCCCGAGGTCATGGCGAACACCATTTCGATGCCGATCAGCAGCAATAGAATGCCGCCTGCGATGCGCAGCGCTGGCAAGGAAATACCCAGTCCGGCGAGCATTCTCTCGCCGAGCAGTGCGAACACCAGTAAAATGACCGTGGCGATGACGGTGCCACGAAGCGCCGTGCGCCGACGCTCTTTCGGAGTGTAGTCACCGGTCATCACCGCAAACATTGCAGCAACGTCCAGCGGTCCGATCGTGGCAAAAAAAGTAGCCGCCGCGATAACAGCCGTCTCTAGCATCAAAATCCTCTGCGTCTATCCAACATCTCCAGCCCACGCATCTGCGATGCGCTCAACTGAAAGTAATCTGCACCCAAACACCGATGTAATGCGCAATTACAACCACGAGTATAGTTATAAAAACGTGCTCGGCCACCACAGGCAGCACAGCAACCTTTTGCGACCGAGCGAGATAATAGCTTAACAAGGTAATGACCAGCAGGCCCCAACCGACAGCGACGGGAACGGCGATCGCCAGCGGCAGTACTATCAGGGGAACGGCGAAGGTCAACGCAACGGTCAACTTTGTGACGAACGTCGTTATAGTGGCTGTCCAGACACGGCCGTGTGATGCGTCGGGGTTTGCCTCCTCGGCAAGATGAATACCGAGCGCATCCGACATGGCGTCAGCCACCGCAACAACCAGTATTCCTCCGATTACGGCAATCAGTGATTGAGTCCCGGCATGCAAGCCGACGATCAGGCCAATGGTAGTAATCACACCCGACGTTGCACCGAAGAAAATGCCGGTTCGCGCCCCTTCGCTGTCGATCATTTCGCGCACCTGCTCATTGCATTCCCCCGGCACGTGTCGACCGTCGCCTGACCAGCAACCAGGCGTACAACACAGCGTTCAGGCAAAGCACGAAGGCCGCAAGGACCAATTGTACGTTGCGCGTAAGGCCCGGAGGATACAAAAGCGAATAAATGTAATGTTCGATAAATCCGGACTCCATTCCGGCCGATCCGGCGCGCTGTCGCAGGTCATTCTCAACGTGTGTCAGAGGACAAACGCCACCGCTGATTTCGATGAAGGCGCCCCAGGCGACTGCTGGCAGATGCAGGAATACAAGCCATTGGAATCGCATGGCCAGTAACGCGCCGAACACAACAAACAGAACGAACAGCAAATGCAGCAGCATGACGCCATCAGCGGCAATTCGCTCGATCATCGTTGCGTCGTCTCGGCCTGGTCAGGATCTATTGGAATCTGCATCATGCTGCTGAAAGTCAATGCCATAGCAGGCAAGGTGGCCTCCGTCCGGGTCTGCAGGGAGAAATCGGTCCAGGTGCATGCCCAATTTGCGCAAGAGTCGCGACGAACGCTCGTTGGCCGGGTCGACTATGGCCAGCACGCGCGGCAATTGTAACCGGTCTCGCGCCTCGTTCAGTACTGCCTGAGCTGCTTCCTCAGCGAATCCCTGCGAACGCCACGCGGGCAGAAATGCAAAGCCGATGTCCGGATCCGGCAGGGTTTCCCGCTGCAACAGTCCGCACATGCCGACCGGCCCATGCTCTTCCCTGACTTCGACCGCGTAAAGCCCAAAACCGTGCTTGGCGTAACTGTCGAGCGGCCCGTTATTCAGGTACTTTCTGGCGGCGTCTGCCGTTCGTACCTGCCGGTCCCCGACGAAACGCAGGAAGTCCGCGTCATTCAGCAGGGCTATGACAAAGTCGGTGTCGTCCAGCACAAAAGGACGCAGTGTCAGACGCTTGGTCTCCATGGTATTCACTATAGCGTCTGACGGCTATTCCGGTTATTGAGGCAGGGCCGCAGTCAGGAAGGCCCTGAGAGCAGGACCGTATTCCTCCGATGCACCGATCGAATTGTGGTCGGCATTTGCGATGGTGTGGGTCCGGACCAGCGACTGATCGATCGCACTCGCCAGTTTCAGCGAATGCCCTGGCCGTACGATCCGGTCGTGCTCCGCAATGAGCACCAGCACGGGTGCTGCAATCCCGCCGGCGCGGGACAACGAATCGTACCGGTCCTTGAGCAACCACGACGTCGGAAAGAATGGATACAACTCGTGCGCAAGCGCTGTAAAACTTGCAGCCGGACTGACGAGCACCAGTCTCTCGACCGTGCGCACTGACGCAAGGTGAGTAGCGACGCCGCTTCCCAGGCTTCGGCCGATAACAGCGATTCCCGTATGATGAGCGCTGGCAAACTCGAAAACGGCTTCGGCGTCCCGGTACAGTGCCGACTCGGCGGGACTGCCACTGCTGCCGCCGTAGCCTCGATAATTGACGAGGTAGACGGCGAACTGGCTGAACCAATCGGAGAACTCCGGCACATTCAACGCCACGTCTTCAGCATTACCGCCAAAATACAGAATTGCGTTGCGCTTTTCGCCATGCAATCGCCATACAACAACGGTTGCGTCCCCGCTGTTAATCGACAGGCGCTCCGCCGGTACATTGCGGGCCGGCGGTGTCGGAAAATACATGAGCGAGCGCTGCATGAGGTACAGATAGAGACACAACCCCGCGTAGACGAGGGCCGCAGCAACCAGTAGCGATACGAGGGTCGATTTCATTGTGCGCCCGGATGCTTGCTGCCTAAGACAACGGTCAGGCCAATGAAAGCACTGCGTCCGTAGACAGGACACGGCAGAATTCGTCATTGAGGCTTGCGAGTTGCGCGGCATGCATCTCGTCGGCACTGAAATATCGTCCGCGGTGGTCTGATCGCTCAAAGGTGGCTGTGGCGTCGTCGACGAGTGTGACGTTGAAGCCGAGATTCGCGGCCATGCGCGTCGTCGTCGAGACGCAATGGTCAGTCGTCAGACCAATGATCACCAGGTCGTCGATCCCCCGGTCGCGCAGCCAGGCTTCAAGCTCGGTGCCAATGAATGCGCTGTGGACGGTTTTGGTAAATACCGGGTCGCCCGCAATCGGCATGGCCTCTTGCTTGAACTCCACGCCCGGTTGATCCGGATGTAACGGTGACGAGGAATTCTGCGAAAGATGCTGCACGTGAATTACCGGTAAGCCTTGTCGTCGCCAGTCAGCGAGTAGGCGGGCGATATTGGCCTCGGCGTTGGCGTTATTACGCTTGCCCCACTTGGGATCGTCGAGACCGGTTTGAATGTCGATAAGCAACAACGCCGGACTCTTTGTCGTCATGACTCGCTCCTCTCGCGTCGCGGCAGCGATGGAGCTGTGATATCCGCGTCCTGGCCGAAGCTGCTGGTCTCGATTTGCCTGAACTGGAAATTAAAGTCACCCGACGCGTCGGTCAGTTGGCACGCGTGAAACCAGTTGATCCCGTCAACCATTCGCCAGTCAGCGAACTCAATGCTAATTGGACTATCGGACTGCTCCGTTGCAAGCTGAAGTTCAAGTGGCAGCCAATCTGCTTCACCAATGCAAATGGATGCGGCTGCCCCGAACTCGTCAGTCATCGATATGCGCAGGCACGGTTTGTCTCCCACCTGGTCCTCTCCCTGCATCGCAAAGTTCGAAAAGCGGTTCGGCATGTCGATCAGCATCAGATGGAATTCATGGCCTCTGACAAACGCGCGTATGCCAGGGGCGAGCTCCGCGTAGGCTTCCTGATTGGAGCCACCCCACGTGCGATCCGGAGTACTCCAGATCTCCGTCGCACTCAACCCCTCTTGCTGGTGGAAGTGCACTGTATCGGGCCGTATCGACGTTACCGTAGTGATAAAAGGGCCGTCAGGCCCGTTGGCCTCAGCAACGGTTGTCAGGCCGCGCACATTGTCGCGCGCACGCTCGCTGCCAAACGCTTCCAGCATTCGGCCGATCGCCTCCTCCGCGCCTGGCGCAGCAGCGGGTGCACATGCGGCAATCATCGTCAGGACGACTATCGCCTGGACAACTATCGTCACGACGACTATTGGCAGCGCGCGTGTCATATCGCGTCAATCCGGATTGATGAAGCCGGCACCCGTTTCCTATCCTGTTGATGCGTTGTCGACATCGCTGCTGCCCCTGCTGCCACTCCTTGTTCTGGCATCCTTTTGCCTCAGTCTTTCTTCATTCTGCTGCAACTTCTTCTGCATAAGTTCCATGCGACGTTGATGAAGGCCTTTTTCCATCGGCACCAGGAAAACGAACCACACCATAGCGAAGATCAACACCATGATAATGATGACTATCGCCATCATCGCAAGTTCAGGATTGTCGTTCATTTCGGCACACCTGAAGAGGACCACATCTGTGGCCAGTGTGAAATTCGTGGCATCATTAACGGCGACGATACGTGCCGTTCCAACGCGCCGTCAAGGCAAGGCGCCATTGCTGAAAGCATCGGTTGTTATCATGGGTGCCGTTGCCAGAAATCGCCTTAAACGATTGTTTATCAGCGAAATGGCGGAGCGAACGCTGGAGCACTTGCCTTGCGATCTTGTGATCGTCAAGCCCGTCTGGTTTCATACTACTGTCGAGCTCCACCGGGGGGATGCGGCCTGCGCGACCCGATTATATCGTGCCGGCGATGGCGCGCAGGCCGGCCAGGTTGTCGGTTGCTTCAGCCTCGAACAGGCGGTCGCGCATGACCGCGAGGTAGCCGTCGAGTTCGTCAAGCATGACTACGAATCGCGGGTCGTCGCGAATAGCGGCAATATACGGGTCCGAAAAAAGTGGCCAGCCGTCGAACATCAGCGATCCCCGGTATCCCTCATCGAGGGCGTCGCGAAACGCTGCCAATGCCTCCTCGTTCCTGCCGAGCAACGCGTAGATTTGCACGTCGCGGATGCCATAACCGTAGGTTCCGAGGCGTGGTGATTCACTAATCACCGCTAGCGTCCGGTTGAGTAGTTCGTTTGCCGACGCATTGCGGCCCTGTTGCTGATCGATATAGGCAAGCTTGACGGCATTTCGCGAGGTCGTGCGATTTACCCTGTTCGTGGTGTCGCTTCCCAGAAGCGGGTCACCCAGCAAGATATGCTGCCGCGCTACGTCCAGGTCACCGGCGAGCAACGCGGCATCAGCGATCAGGTCGTAGAGAAGCTTGCCAGGCAAAGTGCCTGACTCGATCAACCCGACGAAATACTGTGATGCCTCATGGAACTCTCCATCCAGTAGCGAACGAAATCCCTCCACCGCCGGGTAGAACATATGCGTTTCCGGATACTTGTCCAGAGTCGCCTCTGCCCTTTCGAATTCGTTCAACTCGATCATCACTGCCAGGTCGATATTGCCACCGGTCAGAGGATCCTTGGCCAGTTCAGCTGCCCGGGCGTGCCAGGCGAAAGCTTCGTCAAAGCGACCCAGTCCCCACAATTCGACCGCAATGTACTGGTAGACCGTCGGCCAGTCACTGTGAATACGCACGGCTTCAAGCCAGAGTTGCATGGCTTCGCGATGCAATCCCTTTTTTGCGTAAACCTGCGGCAGATTCGAATACGGGATGCGCGCGAGCGGATCGAGCTCAAGTGATTTCTGGTAAAGCTCGATCGCCTCATCCAGGCGTTCTTCAACGTTTCGCAACGATGCGAACCACATGTAGGCGCTGGCGTGATTCGGGTTCAGTGAAATAGCGCGACGAAAAGCCGCTTCGGCGTCGGCATTCTCGTCACCTGTCATGGAATGTGTCCAAATCGTAGAATGCAGCAAGCCGAGAATCGCGTACGCATCGGCAAGGTTCGGGTCCAATTGCAGTGCTGTCTCAAGGCTATTGCGTGCTGCCGAGAAGGCCTCCTCCTGTGGCAGGTCGATGTGATTGATCCACAGCAACAGGGTGCTCTCAGCCAGGCCTGCATGCGCTTCCGCGTAGGCCGGATCTAACGCCAGTGCCTCCTTGAACTGCTCGCGAGCGGTGCGCAGGGTCTCCAGCCGACGCAGGTACAAGTTGGACTTCGCCTCCTTGAAGAGTCGGTAAGCACGCAAGTCTTCAGTCGGCATTGCCGCAACACGAACCTGTTCTTCGCGCGAGAGGGTAGCCCGCAGCGCCACGGCGACTGCTTCAGAAATCTCACTCTGAATGGAAAAAATGTTCTCCATCGTGAGCTGGCGTTCGTAGGTGTTTGCCCAGAGGTGGTCGTCAGTATTTGCATCGATAAGCTGCATGTTGATACGGACGCTGTCGCCAACACGCTGCACGGCGCCTTCCAGAACTGTTTCGACACCGAGTTCCTCACCAATCTCCCGCAGGTTTTTGGTGGTATCGCGGTAGCCCATCACAGACGTACGGGAAATGACCTTCAGCGCCTGGATACTGGCGAGCCGGGTCAGCAGATCGTCGTGTATGCCATCCGCGAAAAGCTGGTTGTCGGGATTGGCGCTGCGACTCGTGAATGGCAGCACAGCAATCGAACTGGCCACCGGTTGAACAGGGGATCGGACGTTAAACGAAACGGATATGGTCAGCGCCACGACCAGCAAAGCGATGATGGCGTAGTTCATTCTCTGCTGCGACCGCCTGGCGACCGGCGCTTGCCGATCGACGTTGCGATCGAGCTTGACGCCTTCGGGAGTCCATTCGAACAGCCACGCAAGAACGACGGCCAAGACGAATCCCGCAATAACCACTACGACGTAAATTTGGAACAGGCGCTCGGAACCACCGAAGGTCGGCAACAAAACGGAGCCCGCCTCGATGATGATCCAGGCGGTGAGCGCGTAGGCCGCGGCAACCCGCAGCACATTGCGCCGCCGAAGCTCATTCAGGAAATTGCGCATGGGCGCGAATTATAAGCGAACCAACCACGCCACAAACAACCGGGGGAGAATCAAGTTAAGTAACTGATATTTATCATATTTCAGGACGTTCGATCCGGATCAGCGGCCGCTGCCTGGGCGAGATTGCCTGCCTGCGCAATCTCCTTTTCCGGTGAAAAGTGCACCCAGAAATTTATTACACAGAATGTGCTGTACGCACCGGCGAAGGCTGTCTCCAGGCTTTTGAGGTCGTCGAGATCCGCTTCGACGACCTGAGCCCCGGCCTTTTCGAGTTCGGCTGCCCTGGCGGACGTAGAATTTCGCGCAATTGCACGGACTGCGAATGTCGAGTTACCGTCGTTCAGGATGGCTCGGACCGCCTTGTGCGCCGGTGGCGCCCCCGACGGCAATTGTTTTCCTGTTCGGTATCGGCGTTGCTTCTCATGCTATTTCGGCTTGCAGGTCGCGCAGCGGACGAATTTCGATGCTGCCAAATCGGGCCGGCGGAATCTTCGCCGCCGCACGCATAGCGTCGTTCAGGTCGCGCGCCTCCATGAGGTAGAAACCGGCCAGTTGTTCCTTGGTTTCGGCAAACGGTCCGTCGGTCGATGATACCTTGCCCTCGCGGACTCGCAGGGTGGTTGCGGTTTCGACAGGCAGCAGCGCTTCACCAGCAATCATGTGTCCGCTGCCGCGCAGACTTTCGCCGCACGCCAGGCATTCGCCGACGAGCGATTTCCACTCGCTCGCCGTCATCGCGTCTGCGATTTCCTCATTGTAGTAGACAAGGCACAGGTATTTCATGGTTTGCTCCCGAAGATGATGAAGAGAGGGTGATTAAAAGAGGGGGATAAAAAATTACACAACAGCTCAGTCAGTCAGCTCAGTCAGCTCAGTCAGCTCAGTCAATCAGCTCATTCAGGCGCTTTTCAAGAAAACGGCGTTCCGGCTCGAGTTGTGTCAATTCCAGCGCCCGCTTGTAGGCGTGACTTGCTTCGGTGTTGCGACCGAGGCGCCGATTCAAATCGGCCCGGGCCGAGTGAGCCAGGTGATAATCTGTCAGCTCGTTACGTGCCAGCAGGGCATCGATGAGCTGCAGGCCAGCGTCCGGGCCATCCCGCATCGCGACGGCGACAGCACGATTGAGTTCGATCACCGGCGATTTTTCTGCCAGCAGCAGCACATCGTACAAACCAACGATCTCTGCCCAATCCGTCGCCGCAGCGTCCGGCGCCTCGGCATGCACCGCAGCGATGGCGGCCTGCAGTGTATACGGACCGAAGCTCCGCGAGCTCAACGCCCGCTTGACCAACGTCGAACCTTCGCCGATCATCTGTCGATCCCAGCGTGAGCGGTCCTGCACGTCCAGCAAGACCAGCTCGCCGGCGGAGGTCGTGCGCGCGAGGCGGCGGGATTCATGCAGCAGCATTAAAGCCAGCAGACCCATCGCTTCGGCTTCAGGCAGCAATTCTACCAACAGGCGTCCCAGCCTGATGGCCTCCGCAGACAAGTCGTGCCGTGTAAGCGATTCCCCCGAGGAAGCGGCGTAACCTTCGTTGAATACCAGGTAGATAACATGCAAAACGCTGTCCAGCCGCTCTGGCAACGCGTCACGTGGCGGCACTTCGTAGGGAATGCCTGCCATGCGTATCTTGTTCTTGGCGCGGACAATGCGCTGCGCCAGTGTGGCTGGGGCAATGAGGAACGCGCGTGCTATTTCTTCCGTTGTCAGACCGCATACTTCGCGCAAGGTCATCGCGACATGTGCATCGGCGGGCAAGGCCGGATGGCAACAGGTAAACATGAGGCGCAGACGATCGTCTTCCAGATCCTCTTCAGCGAGCGTCGCAGGATCCTTCACATCGGCGTGCAGCCGCTCCGCAATATCGGCTTGCGACGCATCGAAACGGGCACGGCGTCGCAGGCTGTCGATGGCCTTGAAGCGCCCGGCCGACACCAGCCACGCCCGGGGACTTCCCGGAATACCCTCTTTCGGCCACTGCTCGACTGCAGCGCGAAAGGCATCGTGTAACGCCTCTTCGGCAAGGTCAAAATCGCCAAGAAGGCGAATCAGTGTCGCCAGCACACGGCGCGATTCGCGGCGATACAATGCATCGACGGTCTCTCGCACGTTGAATTCGGGCTGCGCCATAAAAGAGCTCCGCTGCCTGGAAGTAGTCGCCGGACTGCTGTCGGAATCGACAATCGTCAGTGCTCGCGGTTCCTTGAGCTAGCCGGGCAACCGCCCCGACGGCGGCTCCCACAGCTCGACCCGGTTGCTTTCCGGTCCATCAGCCAGCCGAACTTGCCGAATTCGGACTCATCGACCTTGTCGTCGACATCACAGCCTTCCTCGCGCAAGGTTGCAAGCAATGCGTGCAGGTCGTCGACGCGGTAATGCCGCCGATGCCGGTGACTCTGCTCATGACGCCTCCTTTTTCTCGATATGCTCGCCCAGTTTAGCTGGCAACGTAGTGCAACTGGTAATACCGGACCTACAATGCGGAGTGTCGCTTACAGACTTCAGGGAAACGGATGAGAATACCTGCCCCCGGGCTGACACTCTGGCTTGCCGCGGTTACTGCTTTGCTGGTGACAGTTGCGGTCGCCGCAGTTTCAGTTGCGGGGGTACGGTTGTTGCGTGATCTCGCAGACGCCGAGGGTCTGGCCCGTGTCGAGCTGGCTGTTTCAGCAGCCCGCGAGGCATTGCGTCAAAATAGCGATGATTTGCGGACAGCCGCGCAGTTGCTGGGCGAAAGGCCCACCTTGGGCAGGCTGCTGCACACTTCGAATTCCCCGGCTCTGTCCGAGTATCTCGCGCAGTATTGTGCAGCAGCAGCCCTCGATGCCTGTGCCATTGTCAATGACGGCGTGGCGGTCGTTTCAGTCGGCGACCCTGTTGGCTGGTCACAGATCATCGCCGCAGGTCTTGGTCAGGCACAGCAGTTTTTGCTCAGCGAGTCTTCGCTGGGTATCACTCTCAGCGGCGCACAAGCGAACGTAATGGAACACTCAGGGATCAGTGTGTTCGCGATACGACGCATGGATGCATCTTTCGCATCACGACTCAGCGAAAGCGTCGGGCTTGAAGTCAGGATTGTGGACTATGCATCGTTCGGAATGGGCCATGAAGAATTGGTAGCGTTGCATACGGCAGCGTTGTCTCGCTCCGCATCGGTCGCCAGTCGTATTGAGGATTTGAAAAGCTACGTAGCAAGTCTGCCAGTAACTGGCAGCTCCGGAGAGGTCGTCGCCTTTTTGGAGGCAGCCCTTGAAGAAAAGTACGTTTTGCGCCCGGTCGCCCTTTTGGAACGCCGCATTTTGCTTGTCGCGCTCGTTGTGGCGTTCCTTGCCACTTCCAGTGGCGTCTTTATCGGGCGTTATTGGATAAAAGGTGTACGGCGATTGACAGAATCCGCCCGGCGAATCGGTTCCGGCGATCTTGCGGCTCCTGTCCCAGGTGAGCGCACGGCCGAACTCGGGGTACTCGCAGCGACTATGGAAGAGATGCGACGCAATCTGGTTGAATTGACTGGCGAAATTCGTCGTCGCGAGGCCCAGGCTCAGGCTGTGCTCGGTGGAATCGTCGAAGGTGTCTATGCCGTCGATCGTAAGCGACGCATTCGCTTCCTGAATCCCAAGGCTGAAAGGCTCCTGAAAGTCTCTGCCACAGATGCTCTCGGCAAGTTTTGTGGCGACGTTCTGATGCCAGCGCAAGACTCTGACGGCCGGCGGCCGTGTGAGCACATCTGCCCGATCGTTCAGGCACGCGAAACAGGCGCTGCGGAAGCCGTCGAGCAGATCAGGCCTTTCGCAGGCCGCAGCCGGCGCGTCGTGATAGCCAGCGCAGCGGCAAGCGACGGCATCCAGGTACAGGTGCTGCGAGACGAAACCGAGCTTGAGGCAGTGCGCCGGATTCGAGACACGGTGTTGGCAAACATTTCCCACGAGTTTCGTACACCGCTCGCGGCTCAGCTCGCATCCATCGAACTATTGCGAGACGGTCTCGGCACGATGACGGCGAGCGCCCAGCACCAACTGGTTGCTTCGGTCGAACGGGGCGCCCAGCGCCTGACGTGGCTGATCGACAATCTATTGGAGAGCGTGCGCATCGAATCCGGACAGCTCTCTATTCGAAGACACAAGGTCATCCTCGACGACGTTGTAAAAGACGCCCGCGACCTTATAGGACCGCTGATCGAGCAACGAAATCAGCACCTCGACGTCGCACCGCTCGACAAATTGCCTATTGTCCAGGGTGACCGGCAAAGGCTGGCGCAGGTGATGGTCAATTTGCTGGCCAACGCCAGCAAGTTCGCGCCATCGCATAGCGTGATCCGAATCGATGGTCGAAAGGCGAATGCCGAAACCGTAATCATCTGGGTGGACGACGAAGGACCGGGTCCAGAGAATCCGGACGATCCGGTACTATTCAAACAATTCCGGCGCTCCGGCGGCGAAGACCCCGAAGAAAGCGGACTGGGCCTCGGCCTGTATATCGTAAACTCGATCATCGAGCGCCATGGCGGCCGCGTACGACTCACTCGCACTGCAACTGCCCGCACCCGGGCAGAGATCGAACTCCCCCTGGACGACGGATCATGAAAATTCTGCTGGTTGACGATGACCCCGATTTGTTGGCAATTATCGCATTCGCGCTCCAACAGGCCGGGTTCGTGGTCGTAACAGCTGTAGATGGAGTTTCGGCACTGGACACGTTCGAGCAGGAGGAGCCAGACCTCGCCGTTCTGGATATCAATCTGCCACGCATGAACGGATTCGAACTCGCCGGTAAAATTCGCCAGCAAAGTTCGATACCCGTCATCATGCTAACCGTACGCGACGAAGAAGAGGATGTCGTGCGCGCGCTGGACCTCGGCGCCGACGACTACCTGACAAAGCCGTTCAGTCCTCGCATTCTTGTTGCTCGAATTCGCGCCCTGTTGCGCAGAGTTGGCATGGAATCGAGAGACCAGGCCAAGCTCGGTTCCCTGACGCTGCAAGTTGACGAACTCACGCTCACGGGGCTCGGCGATGCCGCCATCAAACTCACCCCGCTCGAAATGCGCTTATTGCAATTGCTGATGGCCCATGCCGGACGCACAGTGCCAACTGACAGGATACTTACGCACGTCTGGGGCAATCGGGCCGATGGCAATCGACAACTGCTGAAGCAGCTTGTACACCGCTTGCGGCAGAAAGTGGAGCCGGACCCGGGAGAACCGCAGCTCTTGCGGACCGTGCCCAATGCCGGCTACCTGATCGATCCGGCGATAACAGGCCGGGAATTCCTGACATTTAAAGATCGTAAATGATCGGCAGTACAATCGAGAGCCCGACCCACATGATCAATTGCAAGGGTATACCGGCCCGCAAGAAGTCCGAGAACTGGTAGCCACCCGCGCTCATCACGAGCAGATTGGTCTGGTAGCCGATCGGAGTCAGATAACTCATGTTGGCGCCATAGAGCACCGCCAGCACGAACGGTTCGGCCGGTGCGCCCAGTACTTGCGCGATACTGATGGCGATCGGCGTGCCAAGTACGGCAATCGCATTGTTCGTGGCGACTTCCGTCAACAGTGCCATGATCAGGATCAGGCCGCTTAATATAAGCGCAACGGGCAGCCCATCAGTGGCGGCAACGTAAAGTTCTGCGATGTACTCGGCAGCGCCGGTCGCCATCAACGCAAGTCCTAACGCGAGACTGGCGACGACGACCATGATAATGCGGCGATCGAATGCGCCGCGTACATCGTTCCACGTGAGGCAACGCGTGAGCAACATAAGTGCCACACCGATGACCGCCGTCTGGGAAATACGCATTAGCCCGGTTCCGGCGACCACCACTACGCCGGCCATGATCATGAGTGCCAGCGACGCCTTGGCGGGACGAGGCAGGTCGATGCTGCCATCGAGTACCAGCGCCTGGCCGCTGCGTTTGAGCCGTTCAAGCCCTTTGGACGAGCCCTGTACCAGTATCAGGTCACCCGCTCTCAGCTTTGTATCTGTCACGGTACGCGCTGCATCGCCCGCTCCACGACCCTGCCGGTGTAGCGCGACCAGTGTCAGTCCGTAAGACGACAACAGGCGGCTCGATTCCAGCGTACGCTGCTCCAGCACCGAACCTTCCGTTACGACGACTTCAGCGATATGCTGGTCACTGGCCAATGGATGCTCGGCATTGACCTGGTCTTCGGTGTCGACTGTCAGTAGCGTTGCATCGAACATGCGCTCGAAATCTTTCAGGTTTTCGAGTGTATCGCTCACATGCAGGTAATCCCCTGCCTTCATCGTGATCGAAGGTAGTCGGGCAAGTGATAACTCACCGCGTGAAATCTGGTTGACTCGCATCCTACTTTTGGTGAGGGCGAGCAACTCTGCCAGGGTTTTACCTTCACCCGCTCCGCCCGGGTTGATTCGCAAACGCGAATCGAAAATTCGAGGCGCAATATCGGTCAGCGGGGGTTTGCGCTCCGGCAGCAAAAGTGGAGCAATCAGCCAGAGATAAAGCAAACCGAAGCTGCCGACGATCAGGACCGGCAGCGCGAAGTCAAACATCTGCATTTCCCGCATTCCCAGATCCGCGGCAACAGAAACGACGAGCAGGTTGGTCGAGGTCCCGATTGTCGTCGACATGCCACCGATGATCGTTGCGAAACCGATCGGCATGAGAATCCCCGTTGTCGAGATCTTTGCTTGCAGCGATACCGCAACCAGTAACGGCATAATGGCGGCAACAACCGGCGTGTTGTTGAGAAACATGCTCAAAACCGCAGCCGTCAGCATCGTTACCAGGAAAGCGAACCGGGGACGCAGACGCCAAAGCCCCGCGAGCACCTGCCCGACAGGTTGCAGTGCATTGGTGACCTCAAGGCTGCGAGCGAGGATCATGAGCGCCACCACCGCAATCAGCGCTTCGTTGCCGAATCCGGAGAGAATGTCGCCGGAGCGCACGCGCTCGCCCTCATGGTCGATTGGAAAGGTCTCGAACCAGAGCAGAATGATGCACAGGATGAAAAAACTCGAGGACTCGAGCGGCAGCCGCTCACGCGTATAGAGAAAAATCGCGAAAAGAGCGAGGACAATTGCCGCCAAGGCATGCGGGCTGGGCAGATCCGGCATTGCCCGATGCTAACGGCATCGGGTAACAACAACGGTTACACCGAGGTTATAAAGCGGTTACTTCGGCGCTGGCAGGTTTCCTGCGGCCGCGCACTGGTCACGATCGGAGCGTTAGCGGCCGGTGCCCTCGAAGAATGCCACTTCGCCGGTTTCCAGCGAGTATTCGGCACCGACCACCAACAGGCCCTCACGATCAATGAGTTGTTCCAGAATCTCGGAGCCGTGACGCAGGTGACTGACCGATACCATCACGTTCGCGCGAACCGCGTGTCGAACGAGCGCGTCCTGGTCGAACTGCAAATCGGAGCTTAAAAGTGCTTCTACCGACGGGCGTACCCGGTCGACGATGGAGCGCAGGTTGCGTGACTGGTTTTCGACCGGCTTACGTAACTGGTCCAGGGTCGCGAGAATCGCTCCGCATTGGGAATGGCCGAGTACAACGACAAGGCGTGTCCCGAATTGCGCGGCCGCAAATTCGATACTGCCGATCTGCGAGGGAGCCACAATATTGCCGGCGACACGTATGACAAAGAGGTCACCAAGGCCCTGGTCGAAGACCATCTCTGCCGGCACACGCGCATCCGAGCAGCCGAGAATGATAGCGAACGGTTCCTGTCGTTGTGTCAGTTCGAGGCGATGCTCCCGATTGCCTTTTATGCCCCCGTTTCGCAGTCCCTCAACGAAACGGTGATTACCCTCCCGGAGCCGCTCGAGTGCATCGTTTGCCGTGATCACACCGATTGCTCGCCAATATCCTCGTTCCACAGATGAGGATTTTCACGGATGAAATCCTGCATCAGGCCTTTGCATTCCGCATTTTCAGCGAGCTCCAGGTTTACGCCGCGCGAGCGTATATAGTCCTCCGGCCCCTTGAAAGTATGATTTTCGCCAATAACGACATGCGGAATTTTGTACAACAACACGGCGCCGCTGCACATATCGCAAGGCGACAGAGTCGAGTACAACACCGAGCGCTGATAGTCGGCGGCGGTCAGGCGACCGGCATTCTCAAGACAGTCCATTTCTGCATGCAGAACAGCGCTGCCGTTCTGTACGCGTCGGTTGTGACCACGCCCGACGATGCGGTCATCGATGACGAGAACGGATCCAATCGGGATGCCACCTTCCGCAAGTCCCCTTTTTGCTTCCTCAATCGCTGCATCGAGAAATTTGTCCACACAAACGCTCCAACAGGTTGTCTCGAAATGCGCTTCTCGGGCACATTGACAGGTACACAGCGCGATTGTAACTCACGTGCAGCGCCCGCGCCGGAAGGCCCGGGACCGCCACCGAGAACGCTAGGAGAGCTTGCGAATGCCCACGGCATGACGGATGTCGGCGAGATACGGCACCGAGATTTCCCTTGCTTTTGCCGCCCCTTTCACCAGTGCACGTTCCACTTCCGCGGGATCGTCAATGAGCCGCTGATATTCAGCACGCGCCGGCTTCAGATGCTCGTTCAGGTATTCAAACAGCAACTGCTTCATCTCACCCCAGGCTATGCCGTCCGCGTAGCGCTTCTCGATCTCCCGAACCTCGGCTTCTGCAGCGAACGCCTTGTAGATGTCGAACAGTGTCGAGTCCTTCGTATCCTTGGGCTCCCCCGGCTCCAGGCTGTTTGTCTTTATCTTCATGACCAGCTTGCGGAGCTGCTTTTCGTTGGCGAACAAGGGAATCGTATTGTTATAGCTCTTCGACATCTTGCGACCATCCAGCCCCGCCAGCACCGCCGTGTGCTCGCTGATCTCCGCTTCCGGCAGTACCAGCAAGTCCCCGTAGCGATGATTGAAACGCTGCGCTATATCGCGCGCCATTTCTACGTGTTGTTTCTGATCGCGTCCTACCGGCACTTTCGTCGACCCGAACATCAGGATGTCCGCGGCCATCAGGATCGGATAGCTGTACAGCGCCATCGTAATGCCCTTGTCCGGGTCGCCGTTGCCGCCCTCTTCGTTCGCTTGCACTACCGCCTTGTAGGAATGTGCACGGTTCATCAGGCCTTTCGCCGTGACACTGGTCAGTATCCAGGTGAGTTCCGGAATTTCCGGAATGTCGGACTGTCGATAGAACACGGCGTTGTCGGTATCGAGTTCCAGGGCAAGCCAGGCTGCCGCAATCTCCAGCGTCGAACGATGGATGCGTTCGGGGTCCTCCGCTTTTGCCAGCGCATGCAGATCGGCAAGGAAATAGAAATTGCGCTTCGCGCGATCCTTGCTCGCCGCAACCCCGGGTCGAATCGCGCCGACATAGTTGCCAATGTGCGGCGTACCGGTGGTCGTTATGCCGGTGAGGTAAATGTCCTGGCTCATTGTTCAATATCCGGCAGCGTGGCCGTCCTTGCGAGATTCCGAAGCACCGTAGTACACGCCCTGTTCGACGTTCCGAAGGATGGCCTGGTAGCCGCCATAATCGATGCGGTCGCTTGCCACCCTGTGACCCATTTTCTGCAAAGTATCACGGACCTCGCCCGAATAGCCGCTTTCGAGATACACACTACCCCCGTCCGCCATCGCCTCGCCGGTAACCTGCGACGATCCCGTATGGCGAATGCGCGCCGCGTCGCCGGCTTCCTGCAGGTTCATGCCGAAATCGATGATGTTTACCAGTACCTGGACGTGGCCCTGTGGCTGCATCGATCCGCCCATTACACCGAACGACAGCCACGGTTCGCCGTCCTTCATCACAAACGCCGGGATGATGGTGTGAAACGGCCGCTTGCCGGGTTCGTAGACATTCGCGTGTAACGGGTCAAGACTGAACAGCTCCCCGCGATTCTGCAGCATGAAGCCGAGCTGGCCCGGCGTCATTCCTGACCCCATCCCCGCGTAGTTGCTTTGTATCAGTGACACCATATTGCCGTCACTATCGGCAACGGTCAGGTAGACGGTGTCGCCGTGCCCAGGTGCAACTTCGCCTGCCGGACAGGTAGTGGCTGCCCTTTTTTCGTCAAGCAACCGGCGGCGCTGCCTGGCATAGTCTTTCGAAATGAGTCCTGTGACCGGCACCTTGTAGAAATCCGGATCGGCGTAGAACCGCGCCAGATCCTCGTAGACGATCTTCTTGGTTTCGACGAAAGCATGCGCATACGCTGCCGAGCCAAAACCCATGGCCGACAGGTCGAAGCCCTCAAGGATGTTCAACATCTGCAGCACGGCGACGCCCTGCCCGTTCGGCGGCAATTCGAATACCTCGTAGCCGCGATAATTGGTTGACACGGGCGCGATCCACGTGGAGTGGTGTTGAGCCAAATCCTCGTACCGCAGGAAGCCGCGGTGTTCCGCCATGTAAGCATCGATAATGCGAGCTGTAGCGCCCTTGTAAAAGGCATCGCGACCACTTTCGGCGATCTTTGTATAGGTACCGGCCAGCCGCGGATTGCGAAAAATATCGCCTTTGGCCGGTGCTTTTCCGCCCGGCATATAGGTCTCCCGAAACCCGGGAAATTCGGCGTGCGCGGTGAAGAACCGCACGTTCTCTTCCCAGTCATGGGCAATGCGCTCGGAAACCGGGAAACCGCTATTCGCATACTCGATCGCCGGCGCGAGAATTTCCGTCATCGGCAACCGGCCGAAACGGCTGTGCAATTCAAACCAGCCATCGACGGCTCCCGGCACGCTGACCGACAACGGACCGAATGCCGGCATGCGATCAAGTCCCTGATCCTGGAAGTAATCCAGACCCAGCGAACGTGGCGAGCGACCGGACGCATTCAGCCCTGCCAGTGCGCGCGTGTGCGCATCCCAAACGATGGCAAACAGGTCGCCACCGACACCGCACCCGGTCGGCTCCATGAGGCCGAGCGTCGCATTGGCCGCGATCGCTGCATCCACCGCACCGCCACCCTTCTTCAGAATGTCCACAGCAACCTGCGTGGCTAGCGGCTGGCTGGTGGCCGCCATACCGTGCGCTGCGATTACCTCGGACCGGGCGGCAATTGCCCCGGTAGGCCGGTCAAATCCGTGTGACATCGGTGCCTGACCGGCGCAGGATGCCGGCAGCATCGAGACGGCGCGTTACATGCATATTTCCGACCGCTCGGCAAAGCGGCAAATGATGCCTAGATTGGCCGGGGAATGAAACCGTGATTGCTGTAGCTGAAGCTGCCGTTCCGGCGGCGGCTGGTCGTCGCCGTTTGGAGACTCGCGAAGCGCATCCTGCTCCGGGTATTATGCGTGCCATGAACGACACCATGAACAAATCCGGTTGGGTCGATGAAAGCGAGCTGGCTGCACTCTATCCGGCGCACGTCCAGACCCTCAAGAAAAGGTTCGACCGAGCTCTGGAGAAAGCCGGAGCGAGTCACGCGGTTATCTTCTCCGGTGCGCCGAAGCTCGTGTTTCTCGACGATAACTACTATCCGTTCAAGGCCAATCCGCATTTCGTTAACTGGTTACCGCTGACCAACGTGCCGTTTTGTTACCTGCTGTATTCGCCGGGTGAGAAACCGGTCGTTCTTTACTTCCAGCCAAAGGATTATTTGCACAGTGCGCCAGCAACTCCGGACGAATTCTGGACCGACCACTTCGACATAAAAGTCGTGCACGAGCTGGATGCAATCAATACACATCTGCCGAAGAATCGCGATCACTGCGTACTGCTCGGCGACATCGAGGACAATGGTCATGCTTTTGGTATCGATCGCATCAATCCGACCACGGTTCTGCACATGCTGCACTATGCACGGGGCGTAAAAACAGCGTACGAGCTAGAGTGCATGCGTTCTGCTTCGCGTCGCGGCGTGCTGGGTCACCGCGCTGCCGAGAAAGCGTTTCGCGATGGGCTGTCGGAGTATGAAATCCATCTCGCGTATTGTCGCGCCGTGTCACACACGGAAAACGAACTTCCCTACGGCAATATCATTGCCCTGAATGAACACAGCGCGGTGATGCATTACCAGCATCAGGCACGCGACGTTCCCGGCGAGATTCGCTCGTTCCTGATCGACGCCGGAGCAAATTTCAACGGCTTCGCCTCGGATATCACCCGCAGCTGGTCATATACGTCGAGCGAATTTCGCGACCTGATCCAGCGTATGGATCAATTGCAACAGGACATCGTGGGTGAGGTAAAGGCCGGTGTCGATTTTCCCGCCTTACACCTGCTAACGCATCGCAAGATTGCAGAGGTGCTCATCGAGTTGGACTTTGCCTCCGGCAGCATCGAGGCGTTGATCGAAAGCGATGTGACGGCCGCGTTTTTTCCGACCGGTCTCGGTCACCTTCTGGGTATCCAGGTGCACGATGTCGGCGGATTCATGGCCGACGAGAATGGCAATACCATCGATCGCCCGAGCGGACACCCGTATCTCAGGCTTACCCGCAAGCTCGAATCGAACATGGTCCTGACGATCGAGCCCGGCATCTATGTAATCGATATGCTGCTCGACAATCTCGTCGGCACGCCCGGGCATGCAATGGTCAACCAGAATCGCGTGGACTGGTTACGGCCGTTCGGCGGCATTCGCATCGAGGATAATGTTCGGGTTCTCGAAGACGGCTGCGAGAATTTCACGCGCGCGGCGTTCGCGACAGTTTAGGGTTTAGAGATCTGCCATCCCCTGTAGGAGCCCGCCTTGCGGGCGAATGCGACAGCGATTCAGCCTTTTCCCTTTCGCGCGCGGGGCGCGCTCCTACGGCGCTCGACTCGGCTCCCTCAGTTTACGAATCGAACCCCTGTAGGAGCCCGCCTTGCGGGCGAATGCGGTGCCGATTCAGCCTTTTCCCATTCGCGCGCGGGGCGCGCGCCTACGGCGCTCGACGGCGACGATGACTCACCCCGTCAACCCGTCCAACTTTTTCGCAAGCTTGAAATCGAGTTCTGTAATTCCTTTGGCACTATGCGTAACAAGGTCGACTGTGACCTTGTTATAAACATTCGACCACTCGGGATGATGATTCATCTTCTCGGCCTCGATCGCTGCGCTGGTCATGAAGCCAAAGGCACGCACGAAATCCGCAAACTTGAATTCGCGCCTGAGCTTGCCGTCGAGCAGCGACCACTGGGTCAGCTCGGCGAGCCTTTCCTTGACCTGGCTGTCGGTCAACTTGTCGGCCATAAGTTAATCCTCCTTCGAATGCATTTTTGCTTTCAGTTGCTGCTTCACTTTGCGACCCTTTTTCTCCAGCGCCGGGCGTAATGCCTTGCCCAGCGCAGGAAAAAGATAGGACATCGTTGTCAGCAACCCGCTCACCGGTGGCATGGAGCGCTCGCGTTTGTCATTGACCGCAAGATCGAGAATGACCTGGGCAACCTCCTCGGCGGTGCTCATCGGTTGGGAAAACGTAATGTCGGCGACGACATCGATGTTGGCCATGATAAAGCCGGTGTCGATCGGGCCCGGCGAGACAGCCGCGAGCTTGATTCCCGATCCCGCCAGTTCCTCGCCCAGGGCAAACGTAAATGCGCGTAAACCGAATTTGCTCGCGGAATAGGTAGCCGCGCCCATGACCGGGGTGCGGCCTGCGAGCGACGCGACGTTGATGATTGCCCCGCCACCGGCCTGGCGCAGGTACGGCAGGACTATTCGACTGAGGACGAGCGGCGCGCGCAGATTGACATCGATCATCCGGCCGAGCTCTGCAGGCGGAATTTTTTCAACCGGTCCCCGCTTGTGATAGCCGGCATTGTTGACCAGTACATGAATGCCGTCGAATTCGTACGCGGCCTTTTTGCACAGATTGACGCAGGCCTCTGTGTCGACTACGTCCATCGGCACGATCTGTACACGGGACGTCGGCCGCAACTCCTCCGCTAGTTCCTCGAGCTTGCGCTTGCCACGTGCCACCAGCACAAGATTGGCGCCGGCCGCGGCGAAACGACGAGCGGTGGCAGCGCCGACGCCCTCAGATCCGCCGGTGACGATGACCGTCTTGTCGCGGAAATTTGCATCCATGCGGCGAGTCTATCAGCCGGGCGGGGCGCGGAGTTAGCAGCGACGAGGTCGCATGTGCATTGCAGGTGACCGGAAATCAGGCCGAACCGGTCAGAAGCCGAGGTAGCCTCGCATCTTGCGCCAGAATGACGTTTCCCAACCGTAGACTTCCAGCTGCTCGGGGTCCAGCGCCACGTTAGGCATGGTGGTCGTAGCCGACAACGGCTCATTGAGGGCGTCGTTCGGGTGCAGTTCCATGGCGCCGCGCGATCGCGAATTCGTGCCCGTCAAACCGTCGACAGCAAGATTCAGCCGCGGCAACACCTCGTCGTCCACGATATCGTCGAGGAATACCGCATCGGGGTCGAATGCGTCTTTCCCCAGCACGATACAGTCGCTGAATGCCTGGTCTTTGCTGATGGTCTGCTTCCCCTGGGTTGAACGAAGGTACTCTAATCCCCGCAACGGCAATGCGCTGTGAAGGCATTCACAGCCTCGGGCGCAGCGCCCTGCTCCCTGGCTTGGGCGGCCCGGCGCAGCCAATGGACCATTGATTAATCCTGAGTCGGCACAGGATTGTATTATATGGTCTGTTTAATACATAAAAAGGAGGTCCAACGCGCCGACGGCCGGCGGTTTGGCGAAGCACTTAACGCGCTGCTGGCAGCACCCATCGGCACCTGTAAGGTCAAATTCGTCGCTTCGGTCGCGCCACGCAATAATTGTTAAAGAAGTGTCACAACCCGGATAAGCGTCGCAGCAAACGAGTAAAATTCCCCGCGTTCGTCAGCAACCCTGGACTGCAGGCGGAAAGCGGAGTTCCATAGGGCTACATTCGCGGGGCGGTTACCAACGGTCATGTTCTCTCAATGTACCACCATTCTTACTGTCTGCATGGCAGGACTGTTGTTAATCGCCGGTTGTGGCGGCGACGACAGTAATACGGCGCCTCGCGGACCGGATGCCCCCACGAAAGTGGTTGCACGCGTGGTCGAACTGCAACGGCTCATCGACGAGATCCAGGCGCTGGGCACGGCACGCGCCAACGAGTCGATCGAGATTCAGGCGCGCATTGCGAGCGTCGTCACGCGCGTAGCCTTCGTAGAGGGCCAGCTCGTGCGTCGGGGCGATCTGCTGGTTGAACTCGAAAACAGTGAAATCCGTGCCGGCCTCGCCGTAGCCGAAGCGGCACTTTCCGAGTCGCGCAGTTTGTTCAAGCGCAGCGAATCACTGATCAATACGCAGGCAATATCGGCATCCGGTCTCGAACAGTTGCGCGCGACGATGCAGGTCAATGAAGCCCACGTCGAGGCAGCCCGCGCGCGACTCGCGAATACGTCCATTCATGCACCGTTTGACGGTCGGGTCGGCCTGAGGCGAGTCAGTCCTGGCGGTTTCGTGGACACCTCGACGGTCATCACTACGCTTGACGATGTCGATACGCTCAAGCTGGACTTCTCGATTCCGGAAGCCTTCCTCACCGTCGTCAAGGACGGCATGGACATCGTGGCGCGCAGCCTGGTCTATCCGGATCAGACTTTTGCCGGAGAGGTTGCCAGCATCGACACGCGGCTGGATCCCGTGGCCCGCTCGGTACAGGTACGCGCAAACCTGCCGAACCCGGACGGGCTTCTGAAACCCGGCATGTTTCTTACCGTCGACTTGCAACGAGACCGGGGCGAAGTGCTGGTGGCGCCGGAAGAGGCGATCGTCCCGGAGCGCGACGAACAGTATGTCTTCCAGGTCGTCGACGGCAAAGCCGTTAAACAGTTGGTGACACTTGGCCGCAGGGTGCCCGGCCTGGTGGAAGTCACCGGCGGTATTGCGCCCGGCGACGTGCTGGTCACGGAAGGGACGCACAAGTTGCAAGACGGCACGGCTGTCGAGGTTGTCGAACGCCATGCAGCAGACCGCGGCACGAATAGCGCCACACCCAATCCCTGAGGACTAGCCGTCATGCTGATTTCTGACGTGTCTGTACGCCGCCCGGTGTTCGCAGCGGTCATTTCCCTGTTACTGGTAATCGTCGGGCTCATGGCATTTCGTGGTTTGCCGACGCGCGAATACCCGGACATCGAGCGGCCCATCGTATCGATAAGCACCAACTACCGCGGTGCAGCATCGGATGTCGTCGAGAGGCGCGTAACGCAAATTATCGAGGACCAGGTTTCCGGCATTTCCGGTATCGAGAAGATCTCGTCGACCAGCTACGACGAACGTTCGACCATCACACTGGAGTTTTCCATCGATCGGGATGTCGACGGGGCCGCCAACGATGTGCGCGACCGGGTGTCACGGGTACTGAGCAACCTGCCCGATGAATCAGACCCACCGGAGGTCACCAAGCAGGACAGTTCGTCGGCTACGACCATGTGGGTCAACCTGCAAAGCGACTCACGGTCGATCATGGACCTCAGTGACTTTGCGCAGCGCTTTATCGTTGACCAGCTTTCCATTGTCGAAGGCGTGGCGTTCGTGCGGCTGAGTGGCAGCCGACAACCGGCAATGCGAATCTGGATCGACCCACAGCAACTCGCGGCGCGACAACTCACGGTAGCCGACATCGAAGACGCACTGCGGAGCGAGAACGTACAAATTCCCTCGGGACGCCTCGAATCCAGCGAGCGCGAGTTCACGCTGCGCACAAACACCGGTTACATCACCGTTGAGGACTTCAGGAACCTGGTACTTACCAAGGGCGAGGACGACTACCTGGTGCGTCTGGGTGAAGTGGCCGATGTGCAGATCGCACCCGAAGATAATCGCGGCTATTCGCGGACGGACGGAGTCGCGGGAATGAGCCTTGGTATCATTCCCCAGGCCAAGGCAAATATCCTGCAGGTGAACCAGGATGTGCGCACGCGCATCGAACAGCTGCAATCGACATTGCCCGAGGATATAAGTCTCGATGTCAATATCGACCTGTCAATTTTCATCAGCGAATCCCTGCGCGAAGTCGGTATCGCACTCGGTGTTGCGCTAGCGATGGTGCTCGTCGTCATATACGGTTTCATTGGTACTGTACGCGCAACGTTGATACCGGCGGTCACCATTCCGATCTCGATCATCGCCTCGTTCTCGGTGATGGCTTTCATGGGTTATTCCATTAACGTCCTGACGTTGCTGGGGCTGGTGCTTGCCATCGGACTGGTCGTAGATGACGCCATTATCGTGCTTGAAAACATCGTGCGTCGCATCGAGCAAGGCGAACCCACGTTGCTGGCTGCGGTCAACGGCAGCCGGGAGATCGGCTTCGCTGTGATCGCGACCACGATGGTGCTTGCCGCGGTGTTCGTGCCGGTTTCATTCATGCCCGGCAATATCGGTCGCATTTTTGCGGAATTCGGCATCTCTCTGGCAGCGGCTGTGGTTTTCTCGAGCCTGGTCGCGCTGACGCTGGTACCCATGATGTCATCGAAGCTGTTCGCTACCGGCCTGCATCGCGGCCGGGTGACACGAGCAGTTGATCGGCTTTTCCAACGACTGTCGAACGCCTATTCTTTGGTGCTGCGCCGCGTCGTGCGTCACCCCTGGCTGGTTGTTGTCGGCGCTTTCGCCTTGTTCGGCGCAACTCTCACCCTGTTGAACGACTTGCCGGTCGAATACATGCCTCGGGAAGATCGCGGCATGATTTTGACGATGGTCACTGCACCGGATGGATCAAGCCTCGAGTACACACGGGGCTATGTGGATCAGATCGAAGCAATAATGATGGCCGATAAAGGCGATGTGTTACGCGTTGGAACGCGCTCCGGCAGTTTTCGCGCCGGCAGCGACGTTAACACTGCTATGATTTTTGCGCCCCTTGCCTTGTGGTCGGAGCGCGAGCGAAGCGCGAACGAAATCGTGCAAAAATGGAACCGGCAGTTTGCGGATTTGCCTGGTGTTTCAGCCTACGCCATGGTACCGGGAAGCTGGAGTATTGGTCAGAGCTCGCGACCGTTGCAGGTCGTTCTCGGCGGCACGGACTACGACGAACTTGCCCGATGGCGAGACATCGTACTGGAGGAAGCGGCAAAGTTACCTGGGCTGTCAAACCTCGAGTCCGATTACAGAGAGCGTAAACCAAAGTTCGATGTATCGATCGATCGGGACCGGGCAGCGGATATCGGCGTATCGCTGTCAACGGTGGGACGCACGCTGGAAACGATCCTCGGCTCGCGTGTAGTAACTACCTATATAGACCGCGGCGAAGAATATCGTGTCATTTTGCAAGGTCGCGACGAGCAACGTCAAACACCCAGCGATCTGGACACCATTTTCGTGCGCTCGGACCGCAGCGGCCGGCTCATACCTCTTTCCAATCTTGTCAAGCTAAGCGAAACGGCAGGGCCGGTCGATCTGCGACGTTTTGACCGGTTGCGGGCCATTACTATCAGCGCGAGTATCGAAGAGGGGTATTCGCTCGGCTGGGCGCTCGACGCAATCGAAGACATCATTCGCACGCATCTGCCGGAATCGGCGCAGATTAATTTCGACGGCGAATCGCGCGACTTCAAGACCTCGGGCAGCGCCATGTATCTTACGTTTCTGCTGGCTCTAGTGGTCGTGTACCTGGTACTGGCGGCTCAGTTCGAAAGCTTCAAACATCCGCTGATCATCATGACAACTGTGCCGTTTGCGATTGCCGGCGCCCTGATCGGCCTTACAGTGTTTGGCTCGACCATCAATATATTCAGCCAGATCGGCGCCATTATGTTGAT
>JBGTHC010000171.1:0-31144 GCA_041746375.1 Woeseiaceae bacterium | reverse complement strand
CGGTGGCCAGTGTCGAACCGAGAGCGATAGTTATGACGAAATCGAAGGCATTCCATTTCGACAAAGTGCGCTTGCCGGAGATACGCAGGCAAAGAATCATGGCGATATAGGCGAGGAATCCGACAACTGCCACGCGACTTATATCGAACCAGCTGTCAAAGAACATTGCGTCAGGCCTCCAATCGATCTCTTGATCCGGCCATGGGTTCTAGTAGAACCGAGGCGAATGCTCGATGGAAGCCAGGATTCGAGATGGCGGGTCCCGGACGGCGCTTGTCGTATCCACAAACATCGCGGCCGAGAGGAGGCGCGAACTCAGCGTTAGCCCGGCACGTTCTGCTGCGCGTAAGGCGATTTCGAAACGAACTCTGTCATCGACAATATTGAAGTTGATCATTGAGCCTTTCACGAGCGCGCCGGGCGTATCGGTCACGATCAGGACCGGGCGATTGGCCACCGCATCCAGGTAATTCGCCAGGTCGCGCGCTCGGCGCGAACCGATGAACAGGATGTCGTCGTCGCCGAGGTCCTCGACTGACGAAATCCGACGCGCCCGCATGGGACGGCCCTGCAGCGAATGGCCCGGCAGGTAAACCTCCAGTTCCCGGGCAACATCGTCGTCCCCGAGTACGGCGATTACAAAGCCCCGGTTGGTTTGGGTTGCGTCCGGCCACACCACGAAAGTTGAAAAGTGATAGATAAATGCCGCCTTGACACGGTGTTCGTCATAGACGGCTTCCTGCGCCTGTAGCTTCGATTCCGGCCAGGCGGCAGCCGCTGCCAAAAAAATGCAGCATCGGGCTACGAACAAGGTCATGGATCGCTTTGCGGGTGCAGGCATTACCGGGTCTCAGGCCTTTGCTCAGCCGGCGTTGAACGGGCCGTAAGTATCGCGCTAATAGCCGAAAGATCAACTGGTTTCACGAGGTAGGTTGAGAACCCGGCATGTTCGGCTCGTCGTTTGTATTCATCCTGCCCCCAGCCACTGACAGCGACGAGATAAATCGACTCGCCAGCGCGCGACTTCATCTGGCGAGCAAGCTCAAAGCCATCCATGGTTGGCAGGCCGATATCCAGAAAGGCGATATCGGGTTTGAACTCGGTCACGGCGGCAAGCGCCTCGGGCGCATCGTGGGCTATTCGCACGTTATGTTGCTGCGCCCTCAACAAAAGACTAAGGCTGGTGACATAGTCAACGTTGTCGTCAACCAGCAGGATTCGATAGCGAGCGGCGGCGCCGCTTGGCCGAACCTCGTCCCGGCTCTCGTTCGTATTAGTTGGCGCCGGTTCTATCGGTAGCTGTACCGTGAATGTGCTTCCCTGCCCGGGACCTTTACTCTCCGCGCAGATCATGCCCCCGTGCAGCTCGACGAGACTTTTTGCCAGCGCCAGTCCGACTCCAAGCCCGGCCTGGGTGTGAGTGCTGGCATCCTCGTCCTGCGCAAACATCTTGAATATCTGCGGCAAGGTCTGCGCTGAAATACCTTTGCCACTGTCGCTTACCTGTACCCGGACAACGTCCTCCTCGACGGATGCCGACAATCGAACTCGTCCTGCTGGTCCCGTGTATTTTGTTGCGTTGTTCAGTAAATTAGTGAGCACTTGCGACAGTCGGACCGGATCGGCACTGACCAATACGGGGTGCTCCGGCTGCTCCAATGTCAGCTCCTGGCCCTTCGAATCAAACATCGGCATTACCGTGTCGACCGCACTTCTGATTACCTCCTCCAATTGAACTGTCTCCTTGCGAACGACCAGCTTGCCGCGCGAAATGCGCGATACGTCCAGCAGGTCTTCAACCAGCCGCGTCATCTGCGACAGCTGACGGTCGATGATATCGACGGCGTGCTTTGCGGTGTCCTGAGAGGCATGCGGCGAGCGCAGCAGATTAACTGCGTTGACCATGGGTGCCAACGGGTTGCGCAGCTCGTGAGCGAGCGTCGCGAGAAACTCGTCCTTGTGTTTGTTGGCGAGGCGCAAAGCAGCTTCTGCATTGCTGCGCTCTTCGCTCTCTTCGCTCAGCCTTTGATACGAACTTTCGAGATCCCGTTGGCGCTGGCCCACTTCCTCGAGCATGGTGTTGAATACGTCGGCCAGCAGCCCGATCTCGTCGTTCGTTGTTTTTGGTGCGCGCAACATGAAATCGCGCTCCTGTATTATTTTCTGGGCAACGTTCTTGATCGACAATATCGGGCCGGTCACGCTACCCTGCAGCCACAGTGACACTAGAATGGCAACGCTGAAGCTGACGACGATTGCGCCAAGCAGGATGAGCAAATAGTCGCGAATACGGTTTCCCAGCACGTAATCTGCCTTGAGATACACGAATCCAAGCTGCTCATTGTTTTCGATCACGGGATGAAACAGGTCCAGGTCGTCTGCGACCACCTCAGGTATGGTCGAGCCTGCGGTCGCAGGGAACTCGACGGACGCACCCTTGCGTTGATAACTGGCGAACAGTTGACCATCTGAACGGTACACGGCGCCTGCAATAATTCCTGCACGATTGGTCAGAAGTTCAAGCGCCTGCTCGGCGGCCAACCTGTCTTCGAACGCCAGCGACGGTGCACTGACTCGCCCGAGAATGTCAGCCTGGGTAGTCAGGTCGTTGATCAGGAATTCACGATAGGCCCTGGCTTCGTAGCTGAGCAGGGCAACCGCCGACACCAGCAACGCTACTGACGTGGTGAACAGAATGATCGCCAGGGTCTTGCGCTGAATGGATCGGGTAATCAGATGCCGCATGGTTTTGGGTATACTTCGCCGCGGACATCAAATACTAGCTCACCGGACCCCCGGGCCCAACTTGTGGTGGCGGTGCAGACCACACCCTATGTATGGAACTGCAGAAAGCGCATCGACACCTTGATATGGCATACACATTGCATGCTTTTCGCCGACTTACCGGGCGCGAAACGGCGCAATCGTACTGATCGGTACGAAGAATATTCCGGATCGCGGGAAAGAGGTGCTATGTCGGGGGTAAAGCGAGTTGCCGGGTGGCTGGTCCTGTATGCGTCTGCGGGCGCCGCGCAGATCCCGAGTCCGTTCGACCTCAGCATCGAGGAACTGGGGCAAGTCCAGGTCGTCACGGTATCCCGTCGCGGTGAACAGGTCCGGAAAGCACCCAGTGCCATCCATGTCATTACCGCCGAGGATATCCGTCGTTCCGGATTCACCTCATTGCCCGAAGTACTGCGCCTGGCACCCGGTGTGGAAGTGGCCCGTGACGGTGCGCATTCCTGGACGATTTCCATCCGCGGCTTCAACAGCGACCTGTCAAACAAGCTGCTGGTCCTCATCGACGGCCGCAGTGTGTATTCGCCACTTTTTGCCGGGGTTTTCTGGGACGCGCAGGACACACTGCTGGCCGATATCGAACGTATCGAAGTCATTTCCGGCCCTGGCAGCACGTTGTGGGGTACCAATGCCGTCAACGGCGTCATCAATATCATCACCCGTTCTGCGAGCGAGACACGCGGCCTCCTGGTTGACGTCGGCAGCGGCAACGAAGAGCAAGTATTCGCCGGGTTGCGCTACGGCTGGGACATGGGCGACGACGGGGCAGCGAGAGCCTACATCAAGTATGCGGATCGCGACTCCTCTCAGGCGCCAGCCGGGGGCATGGCGTTTGACGAATGGCATACCACCCGGGCCGGCTTTCGCATGGACTGGGAGGCTCACGGGACAGACCGTGTGAAGGTGCAGGGTGATGCATATACCGCGACCCTGTCGGACCTCTTGCGCGGCGACTTTACCCTCGGAACGTTACCGGGTCCGGACACGCCGGGAAACGTCGAAATCTCCGGCTACAATTTGCTGGCGCGCTGGAATCGGGAGTTCGACGAAAATAGCAGCGTACGTTTGCAAGCCTATGTCGATCGTACCTCGCGGAAAATTCCGGGCAGCTTCAACTATCGCCGGAATACACTGGACATCGATTTTCAGCACCAGCTCGCGGCCGGCAATCATCGCTTGGTCTGGGGAGCGGGCTTTCGCCTGACCCGAGACGACATCGACAACACACTTTTTGCGACCTTCCTTCCGGAGGAACGTACAGACGAGACCTTTCGCATTTTCGCGCAGGATATAGTGGGTCTTTTTTCGGATCGATTGTTCCTCACGCTCGGGCTCGACCTGAACCACAATGACTACACCCAGTTCGAGGTACATCCGACGGCACGCCTGGCCTGGCCCATCAACGAACGCAGCACGTTGTGGACCGCCGTCACGCGCGCGGTGCGCATTCCGGCCCGCTTGAACACCGACCTCGAACTGACGGCGCCGGTTGCCGTCCCCGGATTACCGGTACCACTCTACGTCAACGTCTTTGGCAGCGAAGACTTTGAGTCGGAAGAATTGCTGGCCATGGAACTGGGATATCGAGTGCAGCTTGGGCAGAGTTTGTCCCTCGACATGACCGCGTTCCACAACGAGTATGACAAGCTGCAGACTCAGGAAGCGGGTGCGATCACGCCTGTCGGCGATCCCGTTGAATACCTCATTCTGCCTGCCGAGCTGGCGAACGGCATGGAGGGCGATACCTGGGGCGGCTCACTGGTTGCCAACTGGCAGATACGGCGGAATTGGCGCGTGCAGTTCCAGTACGCTTACCTGGATTTCGACCTGCAGTTGAAGCCCGGCAGTCTGAACGAGAACGACCTGGCCATTGCGGGAAACAGTCCCGAACACCAGGCCGCAGTGCACTCGTTCATCCAGCTACCTTGGAGAATGGACCTCTACACCGGTGTCCGTTACGTTGACGATCTGCCGAGTCAGGGTGTGCCGGACCGGGTCGCTGTGGATGCCAGTCTCGGCTGGCGAGCCAATGATAACCTGCGTCTCTCACTGATAGTGCGGGACGTGACAGACGATACTCACCTGGAATTCGGCGGCGCCAGCCTGATCGAACGTAGCGCTTACCTGAGGGCGACCTGGACGCACTGATCCAGCTGCGGCTGCTTTTCAGTCCCGCCCCAATAGCGTTGCCACGCTCGATAATGGCTCAAGCTGATCGCACACGAGTTTGATCGTTGCGAGTACCGGCACGGCGATCAGCACGCCGATGATGCCCCACATCCAGCCGAGAACCACCAGCGTTATAAAAATCGCCACGGGACTCAACGCCAGTCGGCGGCCTGTAATGATTGGCGTCAGGAACTGGCCCTCAACAACATTGACGGCGAATATGAGCGCGGGCGGCAATAGCACCTGGCCGACGGTTTCGAAAGTCAGCAAACTGGCAAAAGTGACGATAACGATGCTGATCGCAACGCCCAGGTACGGTATGAAGTTGAGGACGCCTGTCATCGTGCCCCACAGTATCGGGTTCGGCATGCCCGCCAGGTACATGCCGAGTGACACAGCAATGCCCACACCGATATTAATGAGGGTAATGGTGCCCAGGTAGACAGACACGTGCTGCTGAATGTCACGGGCAGTTTCGACGACCCGAATCTTGTCGCGTAACGACGGGGCAATGCGCACCAGTTTTTTTAAGAATGCGTCACCCGATGCGAGCAGGAAATACAGCAGGATCAGCATTACTGCGATGCCGAAAAATACCTCCGGAGTGCGAGTAAGCACTGCATTGATCAGGCTGAAAGAAGGTTGAGAAGATTCTGCGGCCGCCGCGGCTGCTGCCGCAGTCGCTTCCGCTTCGGTACTTCTGCCCGCGGACGCCAGGTCCTCGATTTGCTCCCTCGTTGCTTCAATTTTCCGGATCGGCTCTTTAACCCACGCGAGCTTGTACTCCATCTTCTGCAGTTCCGTCGGGGCCTTCTCTAACCATTTCGCCGCCGGCGACGCCAGTGCATAGACCGCCGCCGCCATGACTGCCGAGACCGCCAACATTACCAGCAAGGCGCCGATGGGCCGTGGGACATACAAACGCTCCAGCAGCCCGGCTACCGGGGACAGCGCCAGGCTCAGCAACAGGGCGAGCACGATCGGCATGATCAGCGCCGCGGCGAAATACATCGTGTACATTGACATCAGGAAGAAAATGCCCGACAACGCCGCAGACCGTACCCACACGGACTGTTTTGTCTCCGCCGTTCCATTCCCCCGGTTAGCTTCACCGGCGGTTGCTTCCGCGGGGGTTGCGCTGCTGTCAGGACTCATAGGGCACCACAAATACAGTGAATTTTACGCGGCATTGGTTGTTAATAGGGTCGCGGCCGGTTCGCTACCGACCAATTGCAAGAAACATACCACGGCACCGGATAGATTCGCCGCACCCTGGCGGGACCAGCCTGTCGGCAATAGTTACGCCACGGCTGTAGAAATTGCACAGGGGCGCCGAGGGTCCAGCACGTTCCGGTTCCGGAGTGGGCCCTCCCCCCGCTCGAGCCACCGCGAATGACTGGCACGAAATGTGCTTGATATCTACGTCATCCGGCCGTTTCCGGACTTCTGATACCAGTTTGCTACAGGAGATATCGTGACCTTGTCGAGAATCGGCAGTATCGAGACGTGTCCACACGGAGCGACGCCGAAAAATGACGTGTTCAGGCAGTTACTCGAACAGGCGACCGGACAACCGTTCACGGACGGCAATCAGGTCCGCATACTGCAGAACGGGGTCGAAATCTTTCCCGCCATGCTGGAAGCGATACGTTCGGCAGAACGGCGCATCGATTTCGCAACCTTCGTTTACTGGAAAGGTGGTATCGCGCAGGCATTTGCGGATGACCTGTCGGAAAGGGCGCGTGCGGGAACGCGCGTGCAGGTTTTGCTGGATTCGTTCGGTGCGAAGCCGATGCGCCGCGAGCTTCTGGAGCAGATGACGCGTGCGGGCGTACGGATTCGCTGGTTTCGGCCACTCAGCAAACTCCGACCATGGCGTGTCGATAAACGTACACACCGAAAGCTTTTGGTCTGTGACGACACAATCGGCTTTACCGGGGGTGTCGGCATTGCGGACGAATGGAACGGCGACGCGCGAAATCCCGACGAATGGCGAGATGTTCACGTTGCAATTCGCGGGCCCGCTATCATCGGTCTGCGGGCGGCGTTTATCGACAACTGGAACGAGGCGGGCGACTGGGAATTTGATGACAGGGTTACCTGTCCGGCCGCAGGGATCGGCACTGTGCCAGTGCAAGTTATCCGTGCATCGACAACGCTCGGCTGGACCGATGCGGCTAACCTGTTGCGCGCTCTGATCAGTCTCAGCAAGAAGCAGTTGCGGTTGGTCACTGCATACTTCAATCCCGACAAAACGCTCGTCGACCTCTTGCTGGCCGCGAAGAAGCGAGGCGTCGATGTTCGTATACTTGTTCCTGGAGCACATTGCGATAGCCGTTTGTCACAACTTGCCGGGTTTGAGAACATGGAAAAACTTCTCGAGGCGGGCGTACGTATCTGGATGTACCAGCGAACGATGCTCCATGCGAAAGTCATGACAGTAGATTCGGAGGTCGCGATGATTGGTTCCGCCAACCTTAACTATCGCTCGATGAACAAGGACGAGGAATGTTGCGTCGTCATGCTGTCTGATGAGCTTGCGAAAAGTCTGGATGAGCGATTCGATGATGACTGCCGGCAAAGTGATGAGCAGGACACGGACGACTTCAAGTCCCGCGGTGCGTTTCTGCGATTGCAAGAGCGCTGCGCGCGCCTGCTCAAGGAGCAGCTCTGATTACTGGAAAAGCACAGGTCATTCAGCAACGGTTAAAACGCCAGTGGTCGCAATGGACTGCCGATCGGCAACAGGTCGGAGAGCAGGGCGGCGGCAGAATCCAGCGAGTTCTCGCCTGGATAGGCAGTCACGAACCGTATGTGCTGATCGCCTTCGTGCTGGTTGCAGGCGCCACGTGGTCATTTACCGAACTTGCCGATTCGGTACTGGAGGGCGACACGGCGACGATCGACGAGCGATTGTTGCTGGCCATGCGCGAACCCGGCGACGTCACTGATCCGCTCGGTCCCGGATGGTTCGAAGAGACGGCACGCGACATCACGGGTCTTGGCGGCATCGCCATTCTGACACTGATAACCCTGTTCGCGGCCGGTTTCCTTGCACTGCAACGCAAGCGTCATACGGCTGTCTATCTATTAGCGGCAATCGGCGGCGGCATGCTGATGAGTACCGTACTCAAGATTGTATTTGCCCGGCCGCGGCCCGATCTCGTACCTCACGCCACGATCGTCTATACAAACAGCTTTCCGAGCGGCCATTCGATGATGTCGGCGGTGACCTTCCTGACGATTGGTGCGCTGCTTGCCGGTACCCAGGCGGGCGTGCGCCTGAAAGCATACTTGTTGGGAGTTGCGGCGTTGCTGACCTTGCTCGTTGGCTTGAGTCGCATCTATCTCGGTGTCCACTGGCCCACGGATGTGCTGGCTGGCTGGACCGCCGGTGCGGCCTGGGCGCTCCTGTGCTGGGTGGTTGCGGAGCAACTTCGCAGCCGCGGCGAAGTCGAGTAAAAAGCACTGGAACCTGCGCGGCCCTCTCAACCGTCGACGCTGATCTTTCTGTATACCGCTTCGATCAGGCTGTAAGCGGCGAATGCCAGTAAACCGAACGCCACAATCGCCAAAAGGAGATTGCCGAAGGGCTGTTGTTGCAGGGCTTGCAACGCGCCGCTCAGGCCGCGTGCTTCACTGGAGTCGTGCTGGAGGCCGGCAACAATAAAGAATCCGCCGATAATAAGGAATACAACTCCCCGTGCTGCCAGTCCGAAGCGACTGATTGGCGAGATAACGGCACGCTCCCGTTCACTCATAATAAAGTACTTTTCGAACCCCGCCTTCCAGGCCTTGAAGAAATGCGCGACTCCGACGCCGGCCAAAACCATGCCCACGCCGGCGACAAGCCACGGGCCGAACGGTTGACTCAAGAGCCAGGCAGTCCATTCCTGACTCGATCCGTCTTCGGATCCGCTGGAACTCGCTCCCAGTCCCCAGCCGAACAGGAGGCTGCCTGCAAAAAACGCCAGGAGGACATGCGTGATGGCACTCACGGCGAGACCACCACGAATGACCAGGCCCTTGGCATCGGTGCCGTGGCCATCGGCATCCATGATCGCCTGCAACGCGCGCCACGCGGCATAACAAAGCAAGCCCGCCGCCACCATCGCCAGCAAAGTTTTGCCGAAAGGCGCGCCCAGCAACTCACCGAGTGCACCGCGACTGTCCGTCGTCGCCCCGCCACGGCCGAACGCCGTGAGGGCCGCCATTCCGCCAACGATCAAATAGATGACACCACGAGCGGCGTACCCAGCGTGTGCCACAAAATGGATAACCTTGGAATTGTTTTGCGCCGGCATATCAGTTCCCTCTCCAAGAGGACGACAGCGCCTGCTCGATGTGGCTGTATTGAACCGGCTTGACGAGATGATGATCGAAACCGGCGTCCGCAGATTTTCGCCGATCGATATCCTGGCCCCACCCGGTGACGGCGATGATTTTTACTTCGCCGCCCCACGGCTCCTTGCGTATGCGGCGACATACGTCAAGACCGTTCATTTTCGGCAGTCCGATGTCGAGCAGCACTACTTCGGGCCGGAATTCCCCGGCAAGTTCGAGGGCCACCAAACCGTCGAACGCTATCCGTGTTTCATGACCATTCAAGCTCAATAACATTGATAAGGATTCCGCATTGTCAACGTTGTCGTCGACGACAAGAATCCGCATGGCACTGTCACCAGCGCGGACGTCGCGATCATCACTGACGGAATCTGCACGGATCGGGTCGGCAGCAAGTGGCAGCCGTATGGTGAATTCGCTCCCTTTGCCAAGGCCGTCACTACGAACCTGAATGGATCCGCCATGCAACTCGACCAGGCGCTTGACCAGTGACAGTCCTACTCCGAGCCCTCGTGTAGGACTCTCGGACGAATGATGGCCCTGCGCAAAGATCTCGAAAATGGATTCGAGGTGTTCGGGAGCGATGCCCGCTCCATTGTCGCTAACCGAGATCCGCACGTACTCGCCTTCCAGCACCGCGGTCAGTCGAATGCTGCTCCCCGGCGGCGAGAAATTGCAGGCATTGGTTAGCAGGTTGTTGAGGACCTGCAGCAGCCGTACGGGGTCTGCGTCGAGATGTACCGCTTCATCCGGGACTTCACATTCGATTGTCTGTTCGTACTGCTGTGTCAACGGCAGGCACACCTCGATGGCCTGGCGAAGAGTCTGATCCAGTTCGACACTGGTATTTCGCAGTTCGATTCGATCGCGCGTAATGCGACTGACATCGAGCAGGTCATCCACCAATCGAACAAGATGCGACGTCTGTCTGCCAATCGCGTCATGTGCAGTGGAGACCAGGTCCGGGTCTTCGCCGGCCCTATTGAGCACTTCGAGCGACGAGGTGATCGATGCAAGCGGATTACGAAGTTCGTGTGACAATGTTGCCAGGAATTCGTCCTTGCGGCGATCTGCGTCACGCAAAGCGAGTTCCAGTTCGCGTTGCTCGGTGATATCCGTGTTCGTACCAAACCAGCGAATTACCTGGCCGTCCGCATCGCGGATGGGTATGGCGCGGGAAAGAAACCAGCGGTATTCGCCGTCTTTTCCTCGCAACGGGAAGGTAGCTTCCCACGGCTCCTCGGACTCGACCCCCGTCGCCAAGCTTGCCGCGACGAGATCCACATAGTCCGGATGGTGAACTGCTTTCCAGCCTTCACCGCGCACCTGCTCCAACGTGGTGCCCGTGAAGTCGTACCAGCGCTGGTTATACCAGGTGGCGTAACCGAGCTCGTTACAGGTCCAGGCAAACTGGTCGATGTTATTTGCAAGCTCCCGAAAGCGCTCCTCGCTGGCTTGCAAGGCCTGTTCTGTACGTTTCTTCTCGGTGATGTCGCGAGCCACCTTGGATGCACCGACGATGCGGCCGAGCGTGTCGCGCACAGGCGATACAGTCAGCGAAACGAATATCTCGCGACCATCCTTTGTAACGCGAACCGTTTCGAAATGCTCGATACGTTCGCCCTGACGCAGTCGCGCCAGATTTGATTGTTCTTCGGCCTGGAGTCTTCCGGGTATGATCAGGTTGATACTCCGGCCAATCATCTCTGCGGCGGAATACCCGTAAAGACGCTCGGCACCGGCATTCCAGGAGAGAATCGTACCGTCCAGAGATTTGCTGACAATCGCGTCGTCGGATGCGGAAACGATAGCAGCCAGCAACTCCCTGGAACCTTCTGCCCATTCGTGGTTGACGACGTCGCCGGACGTAAGCGCTTCGCGCATTGCTCCTTGCCCGACGTCCGATTCCTTGCCACCGCTCATTTAGCGCAACTCGCCGCCTGCAAACCCCCACATTGTACTCTCAAAAACCGGCTGGTCTGGAGAAAACCTGTAGGAGCGCGCCTGGCGCGCGAATGGGAAGTGGTTTATCGTCGCCGCATTCGCGCGCGAGGCCCGCTCCTGCAGATCGATTCACGAAACGTATGGAACTCTATGCGCGTTTACTGGAATAAACTCATGAAGTTCTCTGACGCGACAATTGGGTCCCTGCAGACCAGGCTACTCAGCAGTCTGGTGTTGCTGGCTCTCATTGGACTCAACGCCTGTGCCACCTGGCCAAATCGCGATCCCCTGATGATCGATGTCGCCGGCATAGAGTCGCTGCCGGGTGAGGGCATGGAATTGCGCCTGCTGGTGAAAGTGCGGGTGCAGAATCCCAACGATGCGGCGGTCGAATATTCCGGCGTCGCCCTTACGCTGGACCTGAATGACATCAAGCTGGCGAGCGGAGTGAGCGACGACGTCGGTACGGTTCCGCGTTACGGCGAATCGGTATTCGAAGTTCCCGTGACCATCTCGGCTTTTGATATGGCACGACACGTGCTAGCGCTCACGAATGCGTCTGAGCGTAACGATGTCAGCTATCGGGTCGAGGGAAAATTGCAGGGTGGCATTTTCGGTACGCGCCGCTTTATCGACGAGGGTATTTTCCAGCTTAACGATCACATGCAGGATCCGGCGATCCGGTAAATCGCCCGTGATACGGGCTTCTACAGGTCCACAGCAGAATCCACGATCCGGTGAATCGCCCGTGATACGGGCAGCACTGTTGGAGCGCGCCCTGCGCGTGAACTGGAAAAGGTCTGTCGCAGCTGCATCCGCTAGCTGCTGTCCCGCCCCACGATGCCGTCAATGGCGTGATAGGCGGATAAGATCGCTCCTTCCTGCCAGCTCTGCAAAATGCTCAGGTGCTCCCCGGCAAAGAAGATGCTGTCGTCCGGCGTCAGCAAAATGCCGGGATCGGACGTACCCCAGGCACCGAGCTGAAACGGCACCTTGGCCCAAGCCACGCTGATGCCGTGATTTACCTCGCCGCTGAAAACCGCGTGCAACGCCGTGGCCTGGGTGATGCTTGTGTCGATGCGTTGTTGCGGCGATTGCGCGGTAAACGTGTCGCCGGACGCGCCGCCGAATGTGTAGGCACCCAGCATTACGCCGTCGGTCTTTCCGAACGCGTTATTCGGATACCAGATCTGTGTGATGTCTTGCGTCGTCCAGGAAATGCCGCCGTAGATGTTGTGCTGCTGCTCCCAGAAGCGTCGCGATTGAAACGCCAGCTTGCCCGCGGACGCGTAATCGAAATTGCTGATTGCCGCCGCGTGGGCACCGGAAAAGTCGTTGGCGATACTGCGCAGCACCGTGGCCGGAATGGTGCAGACACAATAATCCGCTTCGAGCTGCATCGGTACAGCAGAGCTGTTCTCATAGACGATCCGTACACCGTCTGCCGTTTTTCGAATTTCGGTAACCATAGCTTCGAGTATCAGATTGCTTGAAACCTGCGCTTCGAATGCGCGCGCAATCCGGTCCATGCCACCGACCGGCTGCAACATTGTCGGTTGTTGTTCCAGCTCGTGCGAGTAATCCTGGCGCAGTTGCCAGAAGGTATCGCCGATGAGTGTCTGCAGATCCAGCGGGTCCACCCGTTCCCCGCGCTGCCGGCTGCCGACATCCTCTTGTCCCGGAAACCCTGCTCTTTCGCTTCCCGTGTAGTCGAACGACCCGTCGAGGTCACCATACTCGCGCAGCATCTGCAAAATATTGGTTTTATCGCTCGCAGACAGTTCCTGATCGAGCGCATTCTGGTTGACGGCCGTTGCCAGCAGGCGGGCAACGTTGCCGCGCGAATCCGCGATCACTTGCCTCGCGAGCTGCGGCTGTCCGCCGAACGCCTGCGGCGAATGCAATAGCGCGGCGCGGTTGTCGTTGACAAACGTCTCGAGAGCTATGCCGAACTCCCGGCAATAGCCGAGCAGGAATTCGTGATGGTGCGGGATGCGAGCGGGTCCGGGGTTAAAGTAGAGATCGTCGTCGACGTCGAACATGCAGATCTGTGTGGAATCGCTTTCCGTCACGGTGTCGCCTGAGCGGACTGTGCGCGTTCGCCCGCCGGCGCTGGCTGACCCCTCGAGGATTGTGCAGACATAGCCGAGTTTTTGCATTTCAAACGCTGTTATCATCCCCGCGATTCCGGCGCCGAGGATAACGACCGACTTGCCCTCGCCGACATTGGCGGGCCAGTCACCCGGGCGCGGTGACGGCGCTGCCGGTTGCGGCGCGGGACCACCAGGATTGTTCGGTGCGCCGGGTCCGGCCGAAGATGAACCGCAGGCTGCTGCCGCGGCGCCCAGGCCCATGGCCGCCATGGTCCTGAGCATGGCCGCGCCACCCGCCGCGCGGCCGATAGTGGTCAGGAACGCCCGTCTGGCGATGCGATTTTGTCCGTGATTATTTGCCATACCCGTCCCCCGTCAGGTTATCGTGATTCGACGGTAATTCGCGGTGAGAATTCCCCGGCGATTGCAATTAAAGGGTATCAGGGAGTCGTTTGTCACCTGACACATGGCGCCGATAAAGCCCGTTGGAGCTCGCCCCGCGCGCGAATGGGAAATGGTTTATCGTTGCCGTATTCGCGCGCGAGGCGCGCTCCAACAGGCAATCGGGTGACTGTCCCGATTTGAGGCGCTTTGACGTATTTTATTGTCCTGCTGCTGGCTGTCGCCGCAGTAACGTTGATCATCATTCTTCCGCAGCAACTGCGGCACATTCGCCGCACAAAACTTCGCGCATTGCCGTTGCCAAACTTCTATCGTGAGATACTCGAGCGCAATCTGCCGCACTATAAAAGAATGCCAGACGAGCTACGTGAGCAACTGGATCGCCACGTAATGGTGCTTCTGAACGAGAAGCGCTTTGCCGGCTGCGCCGGCTTGCAAATGACGGACGAGATTCGGGTCACGATAGCAGGGCACGCAAGCCTGCTGCTTCTAAATCGGGACAGTGACTATTTTCCGGACTTCACCACAATTCTGGTCTACCCTGACACTTATGTGGCTAACGAAATCACCTACGACGGTGAAATCGAGATTCACGAGCGTGTCGCCCGTGCCGGTGAGTCCTGGCACCGCGGGCCGGTGATATTGTCCTGGCAGGATATCGTGCGCGGACTGTCGACAGACGGCGACGGCATGAATGTCATCCTGCACGAATTTGCCCACAAGCTGGACGAGCAGGACGATGATACCGAGGGCCTGCCATTGCTCGGCGATGAGGCTCATTATAATGAGTGGAGCCGAGTACTGAGTCGCGAGTTCGCGTCACTGGAACATGCGTTCGAATCCGGCACTGATACCGTTCTCGACGAATACGCGCTTACTTCGCCGGCGGAATTCTTTGCCGTCGCGACTGAAGCCTTCTTCGAAAAGGCGGAAGAGATGCAGCAGACGCTACCCGATCTCTATGTCCAACTGCAGCAATACTACCGTGTCGATCCCGCAAGCTGGGTTCGATAGTCCATGACTCCGGAAGCCTTCGAGCAACTTCTGATCGGCCTGCTGGCACTTTCGGTGTTTGCATTTGCCACTTTCACGTCGGGGCATGCATTGCTCTACAAGCGAGACACCCGCGCGGTCATCGGCTGGGTGGGGCTCATCATTCTTTTGCCGTTGATTGGAGCAATCCTGTACTGGATGCTGGCCGTGAACCGCGTGCGCCATCGTGCTGTGGCTCTGCGGCAGCGTGTCGCGCCGCCAGGACGAACGAAGCCAGTTGCCGCCGCCAGCCCGCCTCCCGATCTGGCCCCGCTGGCCCGCGTGGGCGACCAGGTCAGCCCGTTTACTGTCTGCGGTGGCAACAGCATCGACCCACTGGAAAACGGCGACGAAGCATTTCCGCCGATGCTGCAGGCAATCAACACTGCAAAGCGCAGCATCGCACTCTCCACTTACATCTTCGATAACGACGAGATTGGCGGTCAGTTCGCAGATGCCCTGGTCGCAGCGCATGCGCGCGGTGTCGTGGTACGTATCATCATCGACGGGGTTGGTCAGCATTACAGCTGGCCAAGCATGATCAAGCGACTGCGCAAGGCCGGGTTGTCGGCCGCTGCGTTCATGCCAATTCTTATACCGAAGAACATGGCTGTGCTGAATCTGCGTAACCATCGCAAGCTGCTGGTTGTAGACGGTACGGAAGCCTTTACCGGAGGCATGAATATACGCGCGGGCAACCTGCTCGCCAAACCGTCCAAACACCCCATTCGTGATTTGCAATTTCGCGTTCGCGGTCCTGTCGTCGTGCAACTGATGGACGTATTCGCGAGTGACTGGATGTTCGTGACCGGTGACAGGCTTGCCGGCGAAGACTGGTTCCCCCCCGTCGATCAAGCCGGGGCCCAGGCAATACGAACGATTCCGGACGGCCCCGACGAGCACTTTGAAGTCCTCAAGATGATCCTGCTCGGAGCTCTCACACAAGCAAAGAAATCGGTGCGCATCGCGACCCCCTATTTCTTGCCGGACTCGGCGCTGATCAGTGCGCTGAACACGACGGCGTTGCGCGGTATCGATGTCGATATTCTGTTGCCAGAGAAAAACAACTTGCGGCTGGTGCAATGGGCATCGTTCCCTCTCTACTGGCAGCTACTGGAGCGCGGGTGCCGGATCTGGCATTCACCACCGCCATTCGATCATTCGAAAGTAGTTCTGGTTGACGATGCGTGGACTCTGGTTGGTTCCACTAACTGGGACCCGCGCAGCCTGCGCCTTAACTTCGAACTGAACCTGGAATGCTACGACAAGATGCTCAACGCACAAATGCAGCAGTGGTTCGAGCGCCGGCGTGAAGTGGCCACGGCAATCACCAGTACCGATATAATGCGACGCAGCCTGCCGTTGCGCTTGCGGGACGGCGCCGCACGGCTGCTCTCGCCCTACCTGTAAGGTGTCTCACGCACACTATCCGATATTTGTGACATAACTCCCTGAAATTAAGCTTTTTGCGTCGCAGAATCGGGGTGTGCCACCGTTAGACGGTGGACCCCGGTCAATTCACTGCGCACAGGGCTCACATGTTTACAGGGCATTTCGGGCTGGACGACGGTCCCTTCCACGGTAAGGCGGAAGGCGAATACGTGTATGTAGGCCCGGGCCAGTCTGACGTTGTCGCGAGACTGAGCAAAGCGTTGGCAAGTGCGGATTCCGTGGTTGCGGTAACCGGACCGGTTGGAGTGGGCAAGACGACGCTGGTAAGGCGTGCCCTGGCCGAACTGGACGGCAAGAAAATCATAATTCCCGTCGATCGCCTGCGACTGGCGCCGGACGAAATACTCGAGCTGCTGCTTGCCCGATTCGACGTCAACCGCCAACCGAGAGGGACCATCCAGCGCGTCGCCGCATTCCGTCGGCTCTTGCAGGAGCAACTGGCAGCAGAGACGCGGATTTTCATTGTGGTCGAAGACGCAGAACGCATCGGCGTCGACGCATTGCTGGAGCTGGAGGCCCTGACGTCGACGGACAGCGGCGAGTCCTGCGATGCCGGCATTGTGCTGATAGGTTCACCTGAGCTGCTGACACGTATTGCATCGCCGGCACTTGCACGCCTGCGCCAACGCGTACGCTTGCGGCAGAGCGTAGCACCGTTCACTGCAGCAGAAGTCGAAGGTTACATGCGGCACTGCATCAGCCTGGCCGGTGGCGAATTCGACAGCATCTTCGAACCAGGTACCGCACAAGTGGTGTATCGCTACTCGGGCGGCGTCGCCAGGGTCGTAGATACATTGTGCGAGTCGGCGCTTGAGGCAGCGGCGGAGGCCGAGCTGGCGACGATTCTTCCGGAACTCGTGCAGCAGGTCGCTGAAAATTGTGGTCTTGAACCGCAGCTTGTCGATGAGCCATGCATTGACGAACGGCGCCTCCCGGATGTCGCGTTGCACGCTAAGCCCGAAATCCAGGTACCGGACGCCCTCACACCGGAACCAGTGGTACCTGAAGGTGAGGCAGAGGAAGTCGAGGCACCGGAATTCGTACACCCCGACGTCGGGGAACCCGAACTCTCTGACGATAGCCCGACGATGGAGGCGCCGGCACTGCCCCCTGTGGAACCGTCGATGCCGAAGGTCCCGATGGCCGAAGAGCACCCTGACGCGATAAGCGCGGCGGACGATGCAATCCCCGTCACGATCGAGCAAGCGCAGGCAGAAAGTGATGCCGCAGAGAACTTGCAGGAAGAGTACGTGCAGGACGAGGAAGCGCAGGACGAGGAAGCGCTCGCGCAGGAGGCCCAGTCGTTACAACCGGCTGCAATGACACCCGAGCCACAGGCAGAGCTGCTTACCGACACGGGCTCAGACGATTCCGGGAACATTCCCACGCTATCCAGTTCGATGCGTATCGAAATAAAGTCTGGAACCGACACACGGGTGCGCCCGTTCGGTTTCGACAAGTTCCCGGAAGACAACCCGCCACAGCCGGTCGCGATCAACGAAGTGTCGCTCAAGCTTGCGCAGGTTCCGACGAGCACGCCGGAAGCCGATGAACCTTTGACCGACGAAAACCGTTTCGAGTCTCCGTTTATCGCTGCCGAAGACGTCAGTGTCCAATTGCCAGCCGCTGTCGACAAGCCCGCTGTTGAGATAGAGACACGAGGTGACTCGCCGGAAACGGACCCGCCGCTCGCACTCGAAACGAAGTTCGAGGATGCGGCCGTCGAGCTGCAAGTAATCGAGGATTCCGGGATCGATGAATTGGCGGCCGACGATTCCTTCATGGCGGCCAACGACGAGGGGCTCGAGGAGCCAGAGCTGGATGCGCTGGAAGCCGCCATTCACGCGGCGAATGCATGGCAGTCCGGCGACGACCAGCTGCAGGAAAGTGTTCTGCCGGATCAGTCTGCAGGTGCAGCAGACAGCCAGTTTTTGGAAATTACCCTCGACAAGGTTCTCGAGGATGAGAGCAGACAAGAGACCGAACCGCTGCGCGACCTCGATCGATGGGCTGTGGAGCTCGGCAAGGCGCAAAGCCTCGAAGATATCAGCGACATGCTTGCGGAAACATTGTTCGGCAATCAGGAATTGCAGCAGATCAGTGACCAGATCCTTGCAAATCGACCTGCGGCCAACAGTACGCCAACGCCGCAACCGGCAAACGTGGCAATGCCTTTAAAGCCAGCCCCCGGTCCAAAGCCTGTCACATCGGCGTTACGCACGCCGTCAACCAACCCGAACGGCGCCACGCAACCTGGCCGGTTTGATATGACACTCAGTCAACGTATCGATATGGTGAATACACTTAAGAAGGGTCAGTCGTCCCGACCTTTACCGGCATCGAATGTCACTGAGATCGTTCTTTCAGTTATGCCCGATGCGCCGGAGAAGCCGCAGGGCGGACCGGAGCCGATCGAGGCGCAAATCGATACAGCAATCACGCAGAGTCGCATGGCATTGAGCAGTGCCGATCTGGCGCGTCTGGCAGCCGAGGACAAACAAAGTTCCGGCAGCAGTGGCGACAAAGGTTCCCGCGGTCTTTTCGGCCTTTTCAAACGCTCGTCAAAAAGCTGAACTCGAGAATCCCTGCAGGTCGGTAGTCCGCGTGCGCAGTGGACTCGCCGCATCTACCAGTGTTTGTCGATTCGACATAATAAATTTCATTTCGCCGACTTCTGTCGCGCCATTCCGGCGCCGGTATACTATTGGACAAAAGCAGTGTCGCGCGCCCGTTCTCGCGCAGACATCATAAACGTGTATCAGTCGTGTGCGTGCGGAGTTTGAGCATGCCGCGGGCAGAGGTTGGAGCTGCAGAATGGAGAAGTCGGGCGGCGCCCGCCAGCGGAGCGCCTTTTCAGAAGACAACGTCGAGCAAACGTCGGATCTCTTGCGCTTGCGTGAAGCCGCAACTCGCGTCGACACGCCGACCAGCCCCGAACCGGCACGAGCTCCGTTGCTCGCGAGCCCGGCAAATGCCGACCCGGACAGCACCGATCAGATACGTGTTGCCGGAGAAGCCAGCAAGCACAAAACCCCGACCGAAAGAGCCAGCAGCGGGTCCGTCTCTGTGGGAACGCTGGTGGTCGGGCGTTACGAAGTTCTCGAACTCGTCCGGCACAGCGGCATGGGACGGGTCTACAAAGCACGTGATCGCCAACGCGAGCGCGCCGGCCTGCCGAAACCTTTCGTTGCCTTGAAATTTGCGAGTCCCGCGAGCGAAGACAGTATCGATACGACAAGCTACCTGCGACAGGAGTTTCTCAAATTATCTGGACTCCGGCATCCCAATATCGTTGCGGTCTACGATCTGGATACGCATCGTGGCAGTGACTTCATCGTGCTCGAGTGGTTGCAGGGCGAAACTCTCGCCGAGTTGCTGGGCCGAATCAACAGCAAACGCATTGCGCTCAGCAAGGCAAAGGACATTGTGGCGAGTGTTGCCGCTGCCCTGGCGCATGCACATGCAGCTTCAATCGTGCACGGCGACATCAAGCCATCGAACGTCTTTCTGACTGATGAGCATGTCGTCAAGGTTCTCGATTTCGGCTCGTCGGGCACCAGCTCTGCAGGCGACGGGGAACGCAGCTGGGCAACGCGTGCTTATGCAAGTTGCGAGCTGCTGTCCAGCGAAACGGCTTGCCCCGGCGACGACGTTTTCGCGCTGGGAGTCACCGCATACTACCTCCTGAGCGGTGAGCGGCCTTACGGCGAGCTCGATGCACTCGATGCAAAGGAGCAAGGCATGCAACCTGACCCCTTGCCGGAGGATGCTCGTGAACACTGGCCGCCGATTCGCGCTGCGTTGCAGCTCGATGCTGCAGACCGGCCGGTCGATGCCGTAGATTTCCTGGCTCGCTTCGACGAACGGGCGGAGGAAGTACCCCCGGTTGTGTTCCCACGGCCGATTCCGGTGCAACGTATCTCTGTTGCGTACGGTGCACTAGCGACTGTTGTAATTGCCGTCACCCTGTGGTGGTCGATACCGGGCTCGCAGACCACGACCTCACCAGTAGCAGACCTGCTTGAAAAAGCAGCATTTGCGCTGGAAAGCGAGCGCTTGATTGAGCCGGCGGACGACAGTGCACTGCATTACTACCGCGCCGTATTGGCGGAGGAGCCAGCCAACGCAACGGCAAGTGACGGGCTGGACCGTATTGCCGAACAATACTTGTCCGGTGCCAGGGCGTCATTGGCTGCCGAGGATTTTGACGGGGCTGTGCGCAGCCTCGCGACGGCTCAGCGAGTGCAACCATCGCATTTCGGCATCGCCACGATAGAAGACCTGCTTCAACGCTATCGCCGTGACCTGCTGGTCAGCGCACGTCAGGTTGCCTCGACTGATATCGACCTGGCGCAGCTATACCTGACGCGGGCCGAATTACTTTCGCAAGACAATGATGCGGATATCGAGGCAGTGCGTGCCGAGCTTTTGCAGCAGGCGCGAGCCACTGACGTCGATGCGCTGATGCGCCGTATCGACCAGCGCATACTGGCAGAGCGGCTGACGGTGCCGGCCGGCGACAGCGCCATCGATCTGTTTCGGCAGGCCGCCCGGCTGGCGCCCGACGATCGACAGGTGCGGCTGGCTGCCGACCGGATAGTCACGGCATTGCTGTTCCAGGCAATGTTCGCCATTTCCAACGGCAAGCTTGACGATGCGGACGGCTTCATCGAGGCAGCCAAATCACTCCAGGTAAGACATCTTGCGTTGGCACGGGCAGAGTACGAGCTGGCCAAGGCCCGCCACCAGACGATGCTGCAAGGGCCTTCTTCGCCGAACTGATCGACCTCGCTATCCAGAACTGACGTACATTCAACCGGTCCCGCTATCCGGGCTGGCTGGTCAGGAGACCATTATGCAAAGACCGATCATCAATCTTTCGGAGGCGCCCGTCGTCTCGGATTCGCAAGGCAAGCACTTTTCCTATTCCTTGTCGCAGCTTGCCGCCGGCCTGGGTGCCAGTGCGATCGGTACCAACGTCACGCGCGTGCCGCCGGGCAAAGCGGCGTTTCCGATCCACCATCACCACTGCAACGAAGAGCATTTCTTCATACTTTCCGGTTCCGGTGTACTGCGCTTCGGTACGCAGAACTACGATGTGCGCGTTAACGACTACATAGTCACGATGCCAGGTGGCCCGGATGTCGCACACCAGCTGATCAATACCGGCGATGACGACCTGGTCTACCTGGCGATTTCCACCATGGTCGTCCCCGAAGTTGTCGGTTACCCGGATTCGGGCAAGACCGGTGTGCGTACTTCTCCGGGCCGCGATCCGCAAGCTCGTTTCCTGGTCGACGAAAAGCACAAGAACGCGAGAAAATACTGGGATGGCGAAGACGGAGCATGGGTCGCGGCGATCGTGGATCGTCAATAGGCGGCGGCGCGTCACCCGGTCACGGCCGGCGCAACTCGCATGCTGAGCTATCGTCATGCGTATCACGCCGGCAATTTCGCCGATGTCATGAAGCACACGGTGCTCGTGCAGCTGCTGCAATATCTCACCCGAAAGGCGACACCCGTTTGCTATATTGAGACCCACGCGGGCGCCGGGACTTACGACCTGCAGTCAGCGCATGCCGCGAAGACGAACGAATACCAGGACGGCATCGGGGTTTTCTGGAACGATGTATCGTTGCCCGGCGCGATGCAGACTTATCTCGAACTGGTGCGTGCCGGAAACCCGCACGGCAAACTGCGACAATACCCCGGCTCGCCTGTGATTGCGCAGCGACTGTTACGCGCCCATGATCGTCTTGAGCTCTACGAGCTGCATACCAGCGACTTCGCGTTACTCAAGAATGAGTGTCGCGGCGCCCGGCGTGTGCGTTGTCACCACGGGGACGGGCTGAGCGCTGCGATTGCGATGGTCCCGCCGATTGAGAGGCGAGCGTTGGTCTTTGTCGACCCTTCCTATGAAATGAAGGATGAGTACCAACGAGTAATCGAGACCGTGCAGCGCATGCATCGGCGTTTCGCGACTGGCGTTTACGCCCTTTGGTACCCGGTTATTGATCGCCGGTTAGTCGACTCGATTCGGCGCAGCTTCGAGGAATCGCGCATGCGACATGTCCTCAATCTGGAGTTGCTCATCGAGACAGATGACAGGCGACCGGGCATGCGGGGCTGCGGCATGGTCATCGTCAATCCGCCGTGGACCATCACGGCAGATGTGCAACCGGTTCTGGCGCTACTCGCCGAGCGGCTTGGGCGCAACGGATCCGGCGCGTGCAACATCAGCCAGTGGGTGGATGAGTAGGATCACTGCTTGTAAACCACGCCACCCTTCATGACGAACTGGACGTCTTCCAGAAGGCGCACGTTCTCGAGTGGATTGCCCTGCACGGCAATGATATCCGCGTACCGACCCGTCTCGATTGCACCGATCGAGTCTGGCCAGCCAATGAGCTCGGCAGCATGTATTGTTGCCGCCTGGATGGCCTGCATGGGGGTCATTCCATATTGCACCATGTACGCGAATTGCTTGCCGTTGTCTCCGTGGGGATAAACGGCACCGTCGCTGCCGAATGCCATGCGCACGCCCGCTTCGAACGCTTTGCGAAAGTTGTCGCGCTGAAGCTGGCCGATGACCCGCTCTTTCTCCAGGGATTCCTCCAGCATACCCACGGAGGCCCCATGTTCGAGAATGAACGTATCGTTATAGATATCCATGACCAGGAAAGTACCGTTGCGCTTTGCCAGTTGAATACCTTCGTCGTCGATCAGGCTCGCGTGCTCGATGGAGTCGACGCCTGCCTCGATTGCCGTCTTGATGCCCTGCGCGCCGTGAGCATGTGCCGCAACCTTGCGACCGTGCAGGTGTGCCTCATTGACGAGTGCCTGCATTTCCTCAAGCGTGAACTGCTGCACGCCGAGACTGGTGCCCTTCGATAACACGCCGCCCGTCGCACAGAACTTGATGACATCCGCGCCGTATTTGATAACTTCGCGCACCTTGGCGCGAACCGCCCACGGGCCATCGGCGACGCCCTCGGCTACCTCGGCATACTCGGCCGGAAGCAGATTGTTGTCGCAGTGCCCGCCGGTAATACCGATGGAAGGACCCGATGCGCGCATTCTCGGCCCGACGATTTCTCCGTCATTGATCGCATCGCGCAGCGCTACATCGCTGTAGCCGCGCGCACCGACGTTACGGACCGTCGTAAATCCGGCATCGATGGTCTTGCGGGCGTTCAGGACGCCGTAAAGCGTTTCGCGGGGCAGTGAAATCCCCAATGACGCGTAGCCATGAATCCGGTGGTCGCCGGTGAGGTGATCGTGCATATCGATCAGTCCGGGAAGGACGGTGTGCCGGCTAAGGTCGATAACTGTCGCGTCGGCAGGAATGCTGACCTCATCACTGGCCGCGACGTGAGTGATTCTTTCGCCCTGGATGACAATGACCTGATCGGTGCGGATTTTGCCGGCGCTGACATCGATCAGGCTTCCGGCTCGCAGATAAACGGTATCTTCGACGGTCAATGCAAGCGCACTGACCATTGCGAACATCACACAACAAATGCAAGTCCTGACGATGAACACGGTGGCTATTCCCCGGTTATTGACGTTGGACAGGGGTCCCTCGTCACTTTGAATACATTCTAGCAGGCGGCAATAATTGTGAAGCGAATTCTCGGGCACAAAAAAAAGGCCCCTTCCCTGGGGCCTTTTTCGTCGAACGATCGAAGAGTGCGTGGATTACTCAGCTTCTTCGATTTCTGCCTTGGCAGCCTCGTACTCGGAAGGTGTCAGGTAGCCATCGGCATTGGTGTCAACGTCATTAAACATTGCTACCAGATCGTCGTGCGCCGCGGCCTCAGCCTGTGTAATTACGCCATCCTGGTTCGCGTCCAGGTTCTCGAACTTGTCTGCGTCCATGCCTTCGCCTGCAAAGGCGATTCCGGATGCGAGTACGATGCTGCTTGCAATTGCTACGAGCTTGTTCATGTGTGTCTCCTTAGGGGTGACTGAATAACTTTCGACGTTGGCGCTTGCGCGCCGCTCGATTGATATAATGCAATTGGCATGCCAAGACCTTTGATGTTGGACGCAAGCGCTGATGCATCCTTCAGTTCGCTTCAAAAAGTTAAAAAAACTGCCAGCTAACAACTACTTGAAGTCAGTGCAGCAACATGGCCTTGTCCGTCGTCGATTGACGACAGGTGAATGACCACGGCGGAAAATTCTGCAAGCAACGGGAAAATGTGCGGGGGCCGAAAGCTTGTCGTCTGCAAGCCGCGACGGGCCGCAAAAAAATTCAGTCTTCAGCTAATTGTTGAGGTCTGAACCGGAATGGCCCGGATGCGGCCAGGGTGTGGTCGGGGTGGCGAGTTGTGCTTTGACTTCGGCGAACAGGGCATTGCGCATGCCGATCAGGTGGAAGACTTCGACAATCGTGAAAAAAGGCGCCGCCAGATTGGCCTGGATGGGATGTTTGAGGATCACCGGCGCGGAGCGCTCGACCGCGTGCCCGACAAACTGCAGTGCATAGCCGCCGAAAAAGGCCACAGCGCTTGCGGTCCATGCCATCGTCGGTGGCAGCGCACCGATCGTTGCGGCCAGTTGTGCCACCAGCAGCGCCATGACGAGAAAGACGACCGCGAAAACCGAGTCCAGCGTCAGGTAAAAAACAAACAAAGCGACAGCGGTCAAATGGGCGAGATTGACGCTGACGCCCTGAAAATCGAAACTGAGCCAGGTCATCGGTATGAAAATGCCGAGCATAATGGTCGGAATTCCAACCAGGTGCACGGCAACATTGAACGGGTGCTGATGCGCGGCAGCGTAGCCGCAGAGCATCTCCATAAGTTTCGAATTCGCGCTCATCGTCTCCCCAATTCTACCTCAACCCGGATCGGACCTAAGCAACTTATTGATAAATAAACGATTGACTGATCGGGCGCAGCTAGAGGGCTGACCAGTGTCGCCGCTGCCTCGCTATACTGCCCGCCACCATGGCCAGTGAACTACCGGACTTCTACTACCACGATCACTTCAATGAAATGCTCGCGTTCGTTGGCCGCCATTACCCGCACGCGCTGGCTGCTGAGCACGAGGCGTTTATCGGGGATTTCCGCCATCTGGGTATCGCAGCGCAGCGACTTTACATACGCCTCGCCAATCGTCGGGGCCGGGTATTCGACGTCGACAAACTGCATTACCCGGAAATCGCGCCCCTCAACAAAGCGCTGCAGGATCTGCGCACCGCCGACTGGATCGGTGCCCCTGCCGCTGACGACTACCCGCACCTGCTTGCCTGCCTGACCAAGGGGCAGCTTCACGTGGCCGCCTGCACCTGCCTGGCCGGCGTCAGCAGATCGTTGAAAAAAGCCGAGCTGCTGGATATGCTGCTCAACAACGTGAGACCGGACACGTTCCTGAACGCCATCGATGTCGCGCGCCTGATCGTGCAACGACGCGCAGGCACTCTCGGCTATCTTCTGTATCTGTACTTCGGGGAAACGCAGGATCGCCTGGAAAAATTTGCTATGCGCGATCTCGGCCTCGTGCGCACCCACGCCGCCGGCGATTCATTCGAACCTCGTTTCCACAATCGTGAGGATGCTTTACAGGCCTGGTACTTTGCGACTCGCCTCGACCAATCGAAAAGCGCGAGCTCAGCACAATGGGATGCGTTGACAAACGAGGCGGCCGGCTGGCCAGAGCCGTCCTGTTCGGTGGCCGCGGAACTGCGGTCTCGACTCGCGCATCGTCTGGCACGTCACCTCGAGGACACCGGCCGCGAGGAGAATGCCGTACTGATGTATGAGCGTGGAAATTCAAGTGCGTGTGACGAGCGACTTATTCGCCTGTTGCTGCGCATCGGGCAACGTGACGCAGCGCAACAGCAGCTCGAGCGTTGCATCGCCATGCCACGCAGCGAGGAGGAGCGCTTGTTTGCAACCGATCTTCTGCAGCGCAAGTTCGGCAGCAAACGCACCACACCGGTAACCGATGCGTTGCGCGAGTCGGAGACCGTGGAAATCGACGAATCGCAGAGCGGGTCGGCAGAGAATGCCGCATTGGCGCACTTTGCGCGGCACGGTGTCGCCGGTTTTCGCGCCGAAAATTCGCTGTGGCGAACACTGTTCGGACTGTTGTTCTGGGAGGAGCTTTTCGGCAGCCAATCGGCAACGCTGCATTCACCGTTCGAGGCCATGCCGGCGTCACTGCATAACGGCTCGTTCTACGACGGCAACAAAGACAGGATCCAGGCTCGTCTGGCAACGCTGTGGCAGCCCGCCGCGGTCAAGCGCCGCATGTTGCAAACGGTTACCCGCGAGTACGGTCGTCACAACGGCATTTTTCGCTGGCATCGGGCGATGACCGATTCGCCGTTCGCGCTGCTGGATGCCGCCGATCCACATGCCCTTGCCACCATGCTCGAGCGCATGTGCCAGAACTATCGTGATATGCGCGCCGGGTTTCCCGATCTGCTCCTGATCGATGCGAACGGCTGTCGCTTTGTGGAAATAAAGGCAGATGGCGACCAGCTACGACGCAATCAATTGCTGCGACTGGAGCAATTGCGCGAGGCAGGCTTCAGAGCTGACATAGTGCGCGTGCGCTGGGTGCTCGATCCGGAGCAGCTCTACGTTGTCGTAGACGTAGAAACGACGGGCGGCGCCGGCGAAACTCACCGAATTACCGAACTGGCGGCCGTGAAAGTGCAGCATGGCAGAATTGTCGATCGGTTCCAGACTCTCATAAATCCGCAACGCAGGATTCCGTCGACGATCACTCGTCTCACCGGTATCAGTGAAGCCATGGTAGCGGAGGCACCTGTGTTCGCGGACATCGCCGATGAGTTTTCGATGTTCATGCAGGATGCAATTTTCGTCGCGCACAACGTGTCTTTCGATTACGGTTTTATAACGCGTGAGTTTGCGCGCCTGGGACGACCGTTCCGCTATCCACGGCTCTGTACCTGCGCGTCCATGCGCAAGCTCTATTCCGGATACCGGTCCTACAGCCTCGCGGCGCTGTGCGAAAACCACGGCATACCTTTAAGGCGTCACCATCGTGCGCTTTGCGATGCTGAAGCGGCCGCCGGGTTGCTGTTCCTGATTAACGAGAAGCGGGCCAGCAGTGTGGCCGGCTAAAGTTGCTGCTGCGCATTGCGGTATGCTGATGCGATGACGTCGCCCGACAACAGTTCCGGATGCACCATCCTGCAGCCGGGAAAAACGGTCTGGCGCATCGCACATGCTGATCGCGCGGCCGTGCTGGTGGACGCAGCGGCCTACTTCGGCGCGCTGCGCAGCGCTTTGGCCAAGGCGCGCCATTCCATCGTTATTGTCGGCTGGGATATCGATAGCCGGACGCCACTGGTCGGGCCCGACGGCGCCGACGACGGTGCGCCGGAAACCCTCCTTGCCTTTCTCGAATACCTGGTCGCCCGACGCACGGATCTCGACCTGCGCCTGTTGCTTTGGGATTACTCGATTCTTTACTCCATCGAGCGCGAAGCATTGCCAACGTTAAATCTCAAGTGGCTTACGCCGCGGCAATTTCATGTCGAGCTCGACAATTGCTTGCCGCTCGGCGCCTGCCACCACCAGAAGCTCGTGATCGTGGACGGCCGGTTGGCGTTCTGCGGCGGCATGGATCTTGCGGTACGTCGCTGGGACACTCCGGAGCACCGTCGGGATCATCCGCGACGAGTCGATCCTGACGACGAACCCTACGCACCGTTTCACGACATGCAAATGGTGGTGGACGGCGAGACGGCAATGGGACTGCTGGAAATTGCGCAGCAGCGCTGGCTGCGCGCAACCGGCAAAGAGTTCAGCGTGCCGGCCGCGGAAGCCTTATGGCCGGACGGTGTCGAACCCGATTTCATTGACGTCGCCGTCGGTATTGCACGCACGCTTCCGGCAAACGATACCAGTGATGCAGTGCACGAGGTCAGGGCGCTTTACCTTGCTTCCATTCAGGCCGCGACACGTCATGTGTATATCGAGAATCAGTACCTGACAGTCGAGAGTATTGCCGATGCGCTCGTGGCGCGCATGGAAGCGGTGCCCGAGCTTGAAGTCGTGGCGATTACGCCGCGGCTACCGCGAGGCTGGCTCGAAGCGCGAACGATGGGTGCCGCGCAGGAAAAGTTTATACAGAAACTGACACGGGACGACCTCGCCGGACGCGTGCGCTTCCGCTACCCGTGGACGGGCGCCAGTGAGCGAACACCGATTATGGTGCATGCCAAGCTGATGATCGTCGACGACCGGCTGATCCGCATTGGCTCGTCGAATCTCAATAATCGCTCGATGGGTGTCGATTCGGAATGCGATCTGGCCATTGAAGGCACGGACGATGCCAGGCGTCAGCAGATTCATGACCTGTTGTGTCGACAACTTGGCGAACACCTCGGTATTGACCCGGCGATAGTCAGAGAGGAACTGGCCTCCGGTTCGATCGTCGAAGCCATCGACAAGGAGCGCGGTGGCGATCGCGGAGTTGCGTCGCTGGCAGAGCGTGAAACCCAGAGCACCGACATGGCTGACACGATCAACCTGGCCGCTGATCCCGAAGAGCCCCTGGCCCCTGAAGCGTTTATCGGCGATATGTTCGACGCCAGGACCCGGCCGCGCCATCGTTCGCGCCTGCTGCGGCTCGTGCTGGTTGCGGCCGGCCTTGTTGCCCTGGTACTCGCCTGGCAATACACGCCGCTCGCCGAATGGGCCGACCCGGAAGAGCTGGCCGAGTGGCTGGAAGCGATGCGTGGCAACTGGTGGATCTATCCTTTGTTCGTTGCCGGCTATGTTGTGGGCGGCCTGCTCCTGTTCCCGCTGACGGTTATGGTTGCCGTGACCGGTATGGTGCTCGGCCCGTGGAGCGGCTTCCTGTGCGCGATCGCGGGCTCGCTCGTCAGCGGCTGGGTGGGGCTACGCATCGGCGCCTGGACAGGCGGGCGACTGTTCGAATCAACGGCGACGCGCGCTTTTCGCGTGGTGTCGCGTGTCCTGCAGAATCACGGCGTCCTCACCGTTGCAGCTCTGCGCATGGTTCCTATTGCACCGTACACCGTGGTCAACGTCGCCATGGGCGCAACCGGCTTGCGAACGGGACCGTTCCTGGCCGGAACCCTGATCGGCCTTCTGCCCGGTATCTTCGTACTCACCATGCTTGGCGACCGCTTGCGCGAGGTGTGGCGCGACCCCGAACCGGAGAACCTGTTCTGGTTCGTCCTGGCTATCGCTCTCTGGCTGGGCGTTGCCTACGCCCTGCAGCGGCTCGTCACCGTGCTGCGCAAGCGGGCCCGCTGACCCATGCCGGACTCGCGGTTGCGCGTAATGACATGGAACGTCCGCAGCTGTATCGGCAGCGACGGCCGTGTCAATCCGGAGCGGGTGCGCGACGTCATTCGCGCGATCAACCCGGACATCGTCGCGTTACAGGAAGTCGACAGCCGCCGCGATCAACGCGATGGCTTCGACTTGCTAGGCGATTGCCTCGACGTCGGCCGTGACAGCTATCGCGCCGAAGTGCGCACCATTCGCACTACCGACGGCGACTACGGCCACATGCTTGTCAGCCGTCTCGAGATGTCTGCGTGGGTCTGTCACGACGTCAGCAAACGCTGGCGTGAGCCCCGTTCGCTGATCGAAGCGCGTGTCGATACCGGCCACGGGGAAATCAACGTGCTCGCTGCCCATCTTGGCTTGTCACCTCGCGAGCGACGCTTGCAGGCCGACAAGCTGTCCGAACTCGCTGCCAGCGATAATCTGCCCACCGTTATTCTCGGCGATTTCAATGAACCCAGCGGCTTCGGCGCCGCCACTCGTCGACTGCGCCGCTTGTTCGCCAGCACTGGCCGGCGTCCGACCTATCCCTCGCGCTGGCCGCTCTTTCCGCTCGATCGAATCTGGTTCGAATCATCGCTGCAACTGCTCGACAGTGATGTTTGTCGCGAGGCGCGGGAAGCGTCCGATCATCTGCCGTTGTGGGCGGACTTTAGATTGCTTCGCTGAACAAATGGCTTTTGGCGCTGTCGGGCGCGGTTTGGTGGCTCTGATCGGTCTCTATCGCCGGGGAACCCTTTGGCGGAAATAAAGCGGACCGCAGGGAGCCATTCCGCCAAAGGACCTCGCGAAGACCAGGCCCCCCTCGCAAACGCCCAATCAAAGGCCTTAACCAGGTGCGATTAGCTCTACAAAGCCTTGCGGTAGACGACCTTGTCGTCGCCGGGGGCGTAGAAGTCGGTGATTACCTCGTGCACCTGGTAACCCATGCGTTCGTAGAAATTTCGGGTGGGGCGGTACTGGGCGCGACCGGAGGTGTCGATGAATATTTCGGTTCCGCAGGCGGCATGGATGCGCCGTTCCGACTCGTCTATGAGTTGCCTGCCCATTCCCTGTCGCTGGTGATCGGGTGACACGGCGATCCAGTAGAGGTCGAAGGCGCCGGGCCGGTTGTCGATCGGGCCGAAGCAGCTGTAGCCCAGTAATTCACCCGGTCGGTCAGGGACGTCCGCAAAGATAAACTCATAGCCGGACGCACTGCCGTGCGTCAGGGCTTCGTCCACCAGTTCGATGGCGATTTGTTCCTCGTCGGCATTGAAGAAGCCAGTCGCTGCAACGAGCGCCAGCACCGCCTGTCGATCGCAGTCGCAGACCTCGTCCCGCCAAACCATCAACGCTTCCCGGCAGCCGGGCGCTCGCCCGACAAGGTGTCCCAGAGGCCTGTGAAAAAGTGGCGCGCGTTGGCACCGAGTGTCTGGGTGCGGTACCCGCCTTCCTGTACCACCAGCGTTGGCAGGCCGAGACTGCCGATCATGCGGCCGTTTTCCCGAAAATCCCGAGTCATGAGTCGAAAGGAACCAGTCGGGTCGCCTTTCGCGGTGTCGAGACCCAGAGCCAGGACGAGAAATTGCGGATCGAACTTGCGTACCCTTGCCAGCGCGCGTT